>NZ_JBHXDQ010000017.1:0-117377 GCF_042725875.1 Streptomyces sp. NPDC127038
GCCGAATACTCGCTCCGCTCGTTTCGCGCGTCCCCGCGCGAAAAGCATTCCGCCTCCGGCGGCGGTTTATGAATTCACCCTCCGGGCGAAGTTCATAAACCTGCGTGCCTCCGGCACGATTTGAGGGTCTATCAGGAATTCTCCGAATTCCTTGAAAGGAAAGGAGAGTTGATGGGCGGATTCCGTGGGATGAGAACTCCACGGAATCCGGGCAGGGTTGGTCCCTCCGGGCCCAACCCTGCCGGACCGGTGCGGGTATGAGGGTTTGTCAGGGGCGCGATGTGAGGAGTGGTGGGCACCCTCCGGGCGCCCACCTCCTCCCGTCAGGCAGCCGACGCGCCTCCGGCGCACAGTCAAGTTGTGTGAGCGCCCTCCTGGTGCCCACTCACCCTGGCCATGGGGGCAAGCTCGGCCGTCGGCGCGGCGTCACGGGAGGGTTCGGCCTGGGGATCGAGAAACCGTGGGACCTATCCGGCCGCGCCACGCCGTGCGGGGCTGAGCTCTGGGAGATCCGCCCTGCCCATCGCTGTGGTCCGACGGGGCTTGGGCGCGTTTGCTGCGCAGGAACCACAGGGTGAGGTCGACTCCGTCGGCCTCACCTCGCCAGCTTCCCGTCCAACACCAAGCGCCGGTCCTTCACTTGAAGAACAGAGCCACCTAGCGTTCGACCCACCGGTCCCGGATGTCGCACATCCAGCGGCCGGTGCTGTGCCTCTCCTCGCTGACGATCACCCAGTAATCCCCGTCAGATCAACGGCCAGCAGCGGCCCGAACAGAGTCTCCTCATGCACCGTGACCCAGGACCGCTGGTCCGCGGATCACCATGCCTTTGGCCTTTCGCCTGCCCCATCAGGACCTGCGCGTCGCAGTTGTCGCAGCCGGAGGAGATGCGATCAGACCCAGTCGTCGGGTTCCACGCGACTTCGCAGAGGCGCACCCGCAGTAGCTCCTGCGCCGGCATGACCCGAACACGTCTGTACGCCAGGGCTGACCAATGCGGGGCCGGGATCGTGACCGCCACAGTCGAGGCGCCTGATCGTCCTGCGACAGGCTGAGCGACGCTGTATGTCAGGCTTTCGAGGGAAGCACACCTGTCCAGCCACCATGACCCAGATGGCGTTGTCAGGGTGGTGGCATGAAGCGATGCGGCGATACGTACACCTACACGGCCAACGATGTCGACCGGCTCGGCCTGTACGAAGACGACGCCGGCCTCGAGGCCGGTCCGTGTGATCTCGCACCCGGGCACTCGGGCCAGCACGTCGTCGACGTGTACCTCTTGGAGGAGCCCGAGAAGGACGACGACTATACATATCTGCTCTGGGGAAGCGGGGGCAGCACAGTACGAGTACTGCAGAAGTGCTCGACGTGCCAATTGCCGGCCGGCCACACAGAGGCGCACAAGTGCACTCACTGGGCCACGAGGTGTCCGGCCCAGGTCACGTTGGAGGACAGCGATATCCGCCGCCTCGACGACCTGCCCGAGGCTGCCTTCGCGGTCGAGAACCCGTTTGCCTGTGAGCTGGAACCCGGCCACACAGGGCGTCACAGCGTGTTGGGGCAGTCCCAGGACTTCGACTCCACAACCCAGACACTTTGGTGGATCTCCTGGGACCTGACCGGCTACGAAATCATGGAGGGACCGGACTGTGAGGCGGTAGCCGATCCTGAGGACGAAGACTTCGCGATCTGCCGAGCAGTCTCCGGACACCCCGGCGCCCATTCCTGGATCTGAGACGCACGGTCTTCTGAACAAGGGCTAGCGCAGGCGAAGATCTCAAGCGGCGCGGCACCAACGCCGAAAGTACGGCCCGCTGCTCCTCGCCCCAGCCGACGCCGTAGACGTAGCCATCACCCCCTTCCAGCGGGGCTCCAACCAATTGAGGTGCCCAGGGGAGCTCAGGGCGCCGCCGGAATCCGGTAACGGATGGTGTGCCGGGACTCGTTTGTCAGGGTCGAAACGGTCGGCGACCCTGACGGCCCGCGACAGCAGCGTCCGGTCAGGCTGCGTACCGCCGCGCCCAGCCCGCCGGTCCTGCGGTGATGAACCTCGGCATACGTCCGCACCGATCACAGTCCCAGGCTTTCGCAGGCGCCCGAGAAGACGGAAGGGTCGCGGACCGCGAGAAGGCCGGGGGATGCCCCGGCGGTCAGCAGGGCTGGTCGTCATCACTCTCGCCGCGGATCGCTCGCTTCGCCCTGTGCCAGGCAGCGAAGACCTCGGGGAGCTGGTCCAAAATGCCGCGCACGGTGAACAGGAGGACGCTGGCGACGCCCGCTACGGCCAGGATCCACAGAGTCAGCACATCCACTGATTCGATACCTTCGTGACAGAGGTCGAACCAGTGGCAGGGTGCTCTCAGTTCGACCATGAAGTGGTCAGAACTGAGTTCCACGCCGACAGTAAAGCTCAGGTACTGCTGGGAGGGTTCAGGCAGAAGCCGGAGCGACTGCGGGCGGCCGGTTGGGTGCAGGAGTCCGGGTCGTGGTTCACGGATCACAAACAGGGGTCGGCGACATGTCGGCTCGCCTACCTCTGCGCCTGACACAGCGAGTGAAGCGCCCATGAGCGGCCGGCAGGGCCGATAAGGAGATAACAGCGCGCAGACGCCCCGAATCTGATAGATCAGCCGCAGCCGGCGGACATCGTCTGCAAAGAGGCGGCGTACCGAGCACCCCGGCGTCCTGCACTGCAGAACTCCTCAAGATTCTTTGCCAGTCGGGCTGTCCCCCGGGACTGGAGGGTGAACCGCCCGCATCAGCAAGGAGCGACCATCGTGATCCCTGAGCCCGGCCCCGGCCAGCGACTGTGTGCCCCCGAGGTCCTCGTCAACCCCGACCTGCTCGCCCCTGCCTCCCCGAACACGGACCAGCTTCTGTTCGTCGCGCCGGACGGCGACGGCGGCATGCACATCGTCCGGGAGAGCCCGGTGCTGGTACCGACACAGGCCGTTCTCTCGCCGGAACTGATGGACGCATTGCGGGTCCGCGCCTACGCGAGCGGCGCGGAGCAAGCCGTCATCAACATGCCCCCTCCCCCGGGCGCCACGGACCGCCTCGCCCGCGACGTGTTGCTGGTGCCGCGCAGCGAGCGCTGGCGCCAGGCGGTGTCCACGGCCGTGCTGGGCAGTTGGTGCGCCTCCCTGCTGCAGACCGGGCACCTGCCTCTGAGCGCTCTCAACGTCCTGAAGGCGCAGGCCCGCACGGTGCACCGGGAGCTGGTGCCGCTGTGGCGGCGCCGGACCCGGCACGGGCGGGTGCTGTCCCTCGACGCGAGCCTGGGCGAGGGGCTGTCGCTGCACGACCTGGTCGCCACCCATGTCGACCTGCTCGCGCACACCGCAGGCGGAGTGTTCGAGGACGAACGGCTCGGCGCCGTACTGCGCGGCCTAAAGCCGGCGGAGCGTGCCGTCGTGTTCGCCTACGCCGAGGGCGAGGGCACCACGTGGACCGAGGCCGCAGCCGTCACCGGCGCGCTCGCTCCGGAGGCGTTCGGCGAGCGGGTCCGCCGCAAGGCCAAGCGGCTTGCCGCCGAGCAGCACCGTCGTGCCGGGCAGTCCCGGACCGGCCCGCCGAATCCGCGCTGACCGTCCTCGGCGTCGTGTTCCCGCCGGTGGCTCCCCTTCGCCGCGGGACAGTGCCTCGCGCCCAGCAGGGTCGCGTGGCCCTGCTGGGCAGCGCCCCCGAACCAGTCCCTCAGGGGGCGAGGGAGCCCCGGGGCAACGCCTGCCGGAATCTGTGCCACGCTTAACTCAAGCACCTCATCCAGGCATACCGCATGGCGAGGGCTGGGCCGACCGCGCGGCTACCCCCGCGGACGACACCACGCAGGTGTCCGCCTCCTGCCCGCCCTCCCCTCACGGAGAGCCGCGTGAAAATCCCCTCGTACCTAGCGGCCTGTGGTGCCGGCATCGCCACCATCGCCGCCGCACTCCCCCGACCGGCCGCGGTCCTGGCCATCCTGACAGCCCTGCTGGTGATGGCCCCGCGCCTGGGGGCCTGCTTCATCGACCGTGAACGCATGCAGCGCGACGACGCCTTCAGAAAAATGATCCTCGCCCACGCTCCCGGCCTGCCGGACAGTGAGCGGGCGACAGTTCTGTGCGCGCTGACCCGCACCTGCAGCACGGGCACCTCCGAAGATCCCTCCACCGCCCCTCACTCGCCCTGAGGCCGCTGCGGTGCGCGGGCCGGTCCGGGCTCTTGAGACCGGGAGCCGGAGCTGCAGGGTGGGAGCCGCTTGGGCATTTCTGCGATGTCCCGGGCAGCCGGTGTCTGTGGTGGTGAGGATTGGTGTCCATGGACGACGCCGGTGGTGCCGGGTATCCGCGCGGTACGGGAGTGGGAATGTTCCGTCTCCCGGCGCTGGAGGGCGAGTTGACGTCCTCGCTCGTACACCGGGTCGCGGCCCGCTACGGGCTGACGGTCGCCGAGGTGCTGCGGCTATGGACGGGGCGCAGTTCCACCGCCCGGCACGAGGCGGCGATGTGGGGGCCGACGCCGAGCTGCAGCTCGACAAGGCCGGGCGGCGGGTGCTCGCCGAACTGTGCGGGGTTGAGCCGGCGGTGCTGGCCCGCGCGTTGCCGGCCTTCACCGTGGACAAGCCCGGCATCGGCAGCGGTGGGCAGGCCTCGGTGGCGCAGGCGCGGTAGCGGGCGGCATCCACGGTGGCGGGGCCGGCCGCGTACGGGTGCCGTCTGTGCACCGCGCGGCGTACCGGTCAGGTAGTACGGGCGGTGCGGTTCATGCCGCGCGACTGGCAACGCAGCTTCGCACTGATGCTCGCACACACCCGAGCTGGCGGGGCGCTGCCTGGAGCCGCAGGCGAGGTGATCGTGCAGGGCGAAGACCTCGGCGCCTGGGCCCGCGCGCAGCGGGCGGGTTGGGAGAAGCCGACACCTCTGCAGCAGTGACTCTTCGACAACGTCCTGGGCCTCAAGCCAGTCACACCGCAGGAGGCTGTGGCGCAGCCGACGCGACGGACACAAGCCGACCGGTGGACTATCCACCTCGCTGCCGCCCGCCAGTTCCACGCCCGCGAAGGCCACCTCCACATCCCGCGGAAGCACATCGAGGAGCTGGCCGAAGAAGAGGGGAGGAGTGGTACTTCCGTCCGGCTCGGGGGATGGCTCGACAACACCCGGCGCAGGGCAGACAAGTTGAGCCTTGGACGACGGGCAGAGCTCGATGAGTTGGGGATGCGCTGGGCTTGACATACGGCCTTCATGCTGAGCGCAGGTCGGGCTTGCGCGTTCGGTGAGTCATGAGGGTAGACCGTGCTGCGTACGCGCTCCTGAGTGCGCCGCCTCTCGGACGGACTTCAGGCTGTTTCTGCAATTGACTGAGCCGTAGCCAAAAGCGGTCCGCAAAGCTATTTGGCGGCGGAAAATCATGCCTGTGACTCATGAGGCAGGCATTGACGCCGGTACCCGGGAGCTTCTTCAGGCCGTCTACGCCTTGTTGAAGCAGCGGGGTGACTGGCCCACGTTCACGACGGTGGACCTATGGGTTGACAGAGAGATGCACATCGAGGACGCACAAGCCGCACTCCTCGCTGTTCCTGACGCCTATCTTTTCCGCCCGTGGCAGGCACACGGCTTCTCCGGCAACGATCCGGTCCGACTGACCCTTCGAGGGGTAGCTGCATGCGACGGTGGTGCAGAGGACCTGCAACTGCTGGCGCGGTTCATGGCCTGGGCTGTGGAGCTTGAGCGCAATGACACCAGCCCCGCCGAAGTCCCGCTCGTAGCCACAAGCCAGGCCTTCGCCGAGGCCGAGGGCCTGTGGCTCGGCGAGCCGGACAGCAGGAACGAGCAAAGTGCAGCCGACACGCCCATACCTTCGGACGGCCCCGTGTCTGCCTCCTCGGCAGGATCTTCGGACTCCAACGACGCGGACGTGCCAGCACATGTAGAGGCGGCACGCGGGTCAGTGGCCCGTGTCAGGGTTCTCGCGGATCTACTTCCGGGCTTCTGGACGAGCGGCGGCTGGCCGTCGCAGAAGCCCTGGTTGTGGCACCTCACTGTGGATCGGCCGCGCCTGCGCCCCTACCGGCATGTGCATGGAGTGGAAGGTCTTCTGCGGTACACCGAGACCGTGGAGCGCGAGCGCGCAGCAGCGGCATCTGCGCAGATGCACGGGCTCACTGACACTCCCAGGGTCGCGCCACCAACTGAGGCACCCGGGAGAGCCGCCGAGGCACGGCTGGCGCCGGCCCAGGACCACAGTCTTGATGTGCTGCTCACTTTGTTGCGCGAAGAGATCTTGGACTCGTGCCAGGCGGCACTGCGCGCTGATCTGTACGACGAAGCTGTGTTCGCTGCATTCCGGCGGCTGGAAGACGAGGTCCAGCAGCGGTCGGGCAACTCCGCGATTGGAGACGTGCTGATCAAGACAGCTTTCAAGGAGAAGACGAACCCGATCCGTATCTCCGACCGTGACGGCGATATGGACCGCATGGTCCAGCTGTTCTCTGGCGCTGTCGGGCTGTTCAAGGGAGACCGCTCTCACAAGGACCGGCCCAGTCTGCCGTGCGTGTCACGACGGGAGTGCCTGCGTATTCTCGCTCACGCCAGTTCCTTGCTGGATCTACTTGATCGCGACATCGAACGTGCGCCAGCGGTCCGCGGATACCAGTACGGCCGGGGAGATCTCACGCTGTGGGTCGACCAGTCCGGGTCTCAGGTCCGGGCTTGGCTGGACGAGACCGTGCCCTTGACCACGCGCAGTTTCCGACCCGGGACCCTGGTGGTCGACGTCTCCGCGGTTTCTCCGGGCGAGCACCGTGTCCATCTGGTCGACGGAACCCGCCACGGGCCAGCACACACGGTGTGGCTGGTGCATGACCCGCGGCGCTCGACTTGGCACCGCGTCGTGGAAGTGGACGTCCCCCTTTACGGGGACGCTTTCGGGCAGCAACTGCTAGAGATCTCCGGGGTCCGGCTGGAAGTTCTGGAAGCTGGAGTGGCTAGCCAGCGCATGGTCCCAACCCACGAGGCCTACCAGGTAGGTCACTACGTCGAGTGGCGCCCTTCACGCTCGCGTGAGCAAGTCGGGCCTGCCTGGGCACGCGACCATGTCGGCGGACCTCTCCGACCTGTCTGGGATGGCGCGGCTGTGCTCGATGGCCAGCCGAGCGCTCCTGTCCACGACGAACGTCTGATGCGGATCAGTATCGAGCCAGGATTTCTGCGCCTGCGTCGCGGAGACACAGTTCCGCTGCGCGTCCTGGGCCACTACACCGACGGCACCGCGACATGGACGAAGCCGATCAATGGCCCTGAGGTGCAGAGCGCGGACGAAAAGATCGCATTCTTCAAGAACAACGTGGTCCGCGCGAAGGATCCGGGCGTCACCACACTGCGTTGCCAGCACAACGGGTGCTACGCAGAAGCCCGCGTCGATGTGGCCGCCCATCCTCGCTGGACTGCCACCGAACTGCTCACCGGTCTTCCACCAGTCAGCGGCATTGCCTGGACCTCTCGGGGGCTCGTTGTCAGCACGCGCGGCCGCTACATCTGGCGGCTCGATGCCAAGGACGGCGCGTTCCGGATGATCAGCGCGGTGCCCCCGGTGTCCCCTTACGACCAAGGCACGGACACGGTCAGCGCTCGCGATGACGGAGAACTCGCGGTCCGCGTCGTCGGTGACCGCGCCATTCTGGTACTCCACCACGCCGACGACTACCAGAGCAGCGAAGTCGTGGTCCCGGATGCGGAAGGCGTGCCGATGGCTTTCGTGTGGAACGGTGACGCTCTGCTCACTGCCATGGACAACGGAGCGGTCTATCGCGTGGAGATGGACGGCACCGCGCACGAGTTCACCCATGTCCAGGGAACCCCGGTCGCCATGGCCAGGAGTGCCGATTCCCTCTTGGTCCTCTGCGCCCCCTCGACGGGCCCCGCCACCGGGCAGGACCACAACACGCTATGGAGCATCCCACTCGCTGAACCCAATTCAGCCTCCAATCTTCTTGACGATCACAGGCTTGCAGGCCTCAACGGAATAACCCTGGCCGGGTCCTCCCTCTTGCTCAGCGACTTCAACGGAGGACGAATCTTCAGCCTCCACCCCAACAAGATCCGCGAAGTGGCCGCCGACCTCACCAACCCTGGTCAACTTGCCACCAGTTCCACCAACGACATCTACGTCGCCGAGTTCGGGGCCGGAGCAATCCGCAGACTCCTGCCATAAGGAGCGCGGCGCGAAGACCGTGGCGGGGCCGCTCAGCTAATCTCCTGCGAGGTCAGCCTGGGCGGCTCCAGCACACAGGATCTCCTGGCGGTAAGTCTCTGCACACACGTCTCACGTACTGCCCAAAGGAACGAGCTTCGGTGACGTTCCAAGCCCGGTCAGCAGACTGATCCTGGGCACAACCTTTCCAGCGCGCAGACGTCCCTGGCGTTCTTGCTTGAGCGCCTCAATGGTGGTCTGTGCCCACTGAGTTTTGGTGGTGGCCAAAATGAGACCAGATGCGCCGACAAGTGCGCACCCTTCCATGAGTTTGCCGGCCTCACCTCGCCGCCTGCCGGGGCTCGTGCCGAGAGAATCGTTGCTTTTGGCTTCCCCAAGCCATAGCTCCTCCGTAGTGGCAAGGGCAAAGTCCATCTCAACGAGCCGCTTGCCGTCCTTGAGAAGTTCGAACTCCTCAGATACCAAAGCTTGGCGAGCGGCGTACTGGCTGCGCAGGTACTGGGTGGCCAGCAGCGGTACGTCTCCATCGTTCGTGACGAGTTCCAGTACGGCTGGGTGCAGGTCGTAGAACCAACGGGGCTCGTCTGCAGTTGGTTTCCAGCGGCTCTTGGTGAGCTGGTTACCTCCTCCGCAACGCCGGCAACGGTAGCTCTGGCTGATCTCGGCCAGGGGATAGAACTCCAGAATGGGGCAGTGATCGCAGCTCAGGATCAACCCGCGACGCAGCACGCCTTGCGATGTCCACTGGTCGATCTGCTCTCTGCGAGTGGTCAGATCCCAGCCTCTGTCGTCGTGCGCTGCGATGGCTTCCCAGGACAGCACGACCGCAGATTTCAGCTTCCACCAACTGCCCTCTGGACAAACCTCATTCGGTGCGTCGGGAGCGAAGCGGTGCAAGAGAGGCCAGCCCGGGCTGGCGGCCAGAGCCTCCAAGGCGGCGCGGGACCCAAGGAGCCGCTCAGTGATGGCAGCACGTTTACCGGCGGGGCTGGGAAGAACAGTGCTGTCGTTCGATGAGGCGGCAACCCGCAGGATGCGCCTGATACCGGGCCAGGCCAGGCCAGGCGATGCCAGTGAACCGGCCAGCGATGCCCCGCTCGGTACGAAGTCGTAGCGGTGCGACCAGTAGGTGATGCCTCCGTCCGCAGCGCGGACAAAGGTCTCCCATGGGTTTTGGCCTGTTGCCATTACCGTGGACGATTCCAATACGACGAGAGGCGGCACCGGGTGGTTGGCGGCGGTGAGAGTGACCTGCCAGCGGTGCTTGTCCGGATCAAGGCCGCGAGGGACTTCCGCAGCGAGAGACAGCGACGTCTGAAGTGAACCGTCCGGCTCCATGGTGGCGGGAAGAGAGCGTGGTTGGTCCCAGGCGTTCTTCAAAACCACCATGAACGGGTGAGCCAGATCGATGTCGCCGGATTCAACCACGTCGAATGAGCGTTCCTCCTCAGGATCGATAGACCTGACAGGACGCTTGTCCCACCGCATGTCGATACGCTGCTGTGTCTCCTCCAGGCTCAACGACGCGCTCGTCACCAGCAGCCGCTCCGATGCACTGCGGGAAAACAACCACATGTCGTTGAGGTCTGTCTCTGTCCAGGGAACCCAAGAAACCGCGCCTCGAATCTGCCGGAGGGTCTCGGCAAGCGCGAAGTCTTCCGGCTGGTCCCCCAGGACGGCAATGCGCTCCCGGCTCTGGAAAGCTCGCCTGATCGGAACACACAGTGCTGCTTCGTGTGACCGGGCCGCGCGGGCTCGACCTGCTCTGCCTGAGTGCAGTTGCGACAGCAGCGTCGACTCGGCGCCGCGGACGGCTGCCTCCCGCCATTGCTCGCCCAGAACGTCTCCGCTGACGTCAGTGCCGGATGCCTCGATGCCGACATGCATCGCGTAGGCCAGAGCCTCCGGAGTGTTCACGAGAGCTGCCGGCACACCCATGACGGGGCCCGTGGCCACCTCGGCCAACGACGTCAGCTCATGCGCGTTGTCGTCGTCAAACAGATGACTGCACTGGGCGTGGTCATCCCGCCGGTTTGCGCCCAAGCGTGAACGAAGGCTGTTGGCAGCCGCCTCTGCTTCGTGCACGGCGCGGCCGTTCCACGGTTCCTGGCGCAGCATCTCCTTGAACTGCACTGCGGCGGAATCGTCAGGGATATTCCTCTGGGCAAGCAGCCGTTCGATCGCGCCGGGGTACAGGGCGTCATACGTAGCCCACGACGGGCCGTAGGCAACCACGTGATCGGGATGCAGTCGGGCCAAGCACCGCTCCACTGCAGGATGTCCGACCGCGCTGGCAGGCACCACCACGCTTCCGCTGCAGCCCCACACCCTCGACAGCCTGGCAAGGGCTGCCGCCGCCCACTGCACCCAATGCCCTTCATCGTGTGGCGCCACCACAACGATCCGAGGCGGCCTAGCCGCATAGGACAACGGAAGGAAAGAGAAGGACTGATCAGGCACCTGCCCAGTTTCGCACTTCACCGACTCACATCAGCATCAACCGGGAGCCGCGTTCGGTGCTCGTGTGATGGCTCCCGGGGACCATGGGGCCTTGCACGTAGACCGAGTTGACGGGACTGTCCATGGACTCAAGGGGGGTGCAGTCATTCTTGGCCTGTCGGTCTCTTCGCCCGCCCGACCGAACTGCGGCCGCGCTGCGCGGTCTCCATAGCGGGCCTTGGCAGACGCACAAGGCGGGCGGGTGATGCATCGATGGTCGACCTGGCTGCAGGAGCACCGTTACGCGCTGGCCTGCGAACCCTTCGCGTCGGGTGGCGTAGTTGGCGGCCCCCCTGCTGCGGTTGTCGTTGATGAGGGTTGTGGCCCCGGCCCGCTCCTGCTGCGCGTGATCGCGCCGGCGACCAGGGATCCTCCGCCAAGCACCACCAGGCCGGTGCCCAGGGTTCCGCGGGACCCGAATTGATCACGACAGGCCTGACGAGGGTCTCCGTCGTATCCGAAGCCGGTCATGGCCCCGGTCAATGTTCCGATGCGGGCCTCCTTGTCCGCGGCCTGCCAGTCGGGAGACCAAGGAGATCCACAGTTACCCATCGGAGCAGCCCCCAGGTACAGGCCGAGCCCTGCCACGATCGCGCCCAAGGACAGAAGCCACACAGCCGTCCTGTTGTTCACATCCATGTGCGTGATCATGACATCACACTGGAGGAGTTGAGAGGGTTTCGTGAAGACACATGGAGATCATTGCCTCGCCTCTGGTGTGAGGGCGATCGCGCCCGGCGCCAGGAAGGAATGCTGGCTCCTCACCGTGCTCTGCGGAGTGGCACGGCGGGTAGCTGGCGTGCGGCTGCCTCCCGGCAGGGCGGGTGCAGCCGGAGGGCAGGATGCGCACTCCGACCCGGGCCAGGCGCCGGGGCTGGCTGAACCGGTAGGCCGCCTGCGGCATCCGTCCCCGGGTCTGCGGTCCCGGCCCCCGCCTGCGAGCTGCCACCAGGCAGCCGTCGATGTCGGCGGGCTGGACCTCCCACACCGGACGTGCGCCGAAGTTCAGCAGTTGCTCGGTCCAGGCCCGCTGCTGGACTGCCCACCGGTCTGTCACCCCGCGCGCCGCCAGGGCCAGCACGAACTTATCCACCCGCGAGACCCAGCCCGTCTGCAGATCAGCGCTCGTCCATCCAGCGTGGAGCCCTGCCCGCGAGGATCCCGAGGGAAGTGCGCAGGTGCCGAAGAACGACCGCTTCGCCGACCTGCGGGCCGCGGCTCTGGCAGGCAGCGACCACATGGGAGCGAGCCGGACCGATTACGTATTCGTAATCTCGTGTGATCGAGAGAGCGTTACCAATACTCGACGCCCGGGGATGCGAGCCCGATCACGACTCCAAGTCGCCGACGTCACGGCGTCGCTCAGCTAGGTATCGCTTCACCAGCTGAACAAGGAGCTCGCCCTCGCCGAGTTGTGTCTGGTACGCCGCTCTGCGAAACGCCTCGCGCTCCTTGTTCGCGAGGATCATCGTCGGCGCAAAGACCCAGGCGTCGGGATGCTTCCATGGGCAGCACATCCGGCGGACGCATGTATCCGCCTTGGTCTCGCGAACCTTCGGCGTTGTCCACGGCTTGTGTGGGTAGCTCTTCAACTCCTCCTTGCAGCGTTCGAGCACTTCGAACATGCCCGCCTTGTTCGTGTGCTTCTCTCCGCCGAAGTGGTGACGGAACCAGTCGCGTCGGTCAGTGTCGGCAATCTCCCTCTGGGCTCGCTCCACGCGCCCCGGAATACCGCGATACACCTGGGGACGCATGGGCTTCGTGCTGAAACCTGCCTTCGGGAAGAGGTAGCTCAGGTCCATGTCTGCGGCCCACCTCTTCGCAGTGCGCTTGCTCTTCCGCTTGTTGCAGCTCTCACACGCCGGGACGAAGTTCCACCAGATGTCTGCCCCGTTGTCCTTCACCGGCTCCTCATGGTCCAGCGTTGTCGCGCTCTTTCCGCAATAGACACAGAGTCCCTGGTGCGCGGTGAGAACCATCAGCCAGACCCATGTCGGCTGATCAGCACGGCTCCCCCGTGGGATTGCAGACTGTGCGGTAGACACGTTCCCCCTTGCCGTTCTTGAAGCAGAGGAGGAACAGTAACGGCGGCCACGGACGAACGAAGCACCAGAGGTCGCTTTCATCGGGCGCTCCGCATCCTCAACCAGCTGACACAGGTCCGGCACGCATGGAACCCTAGGGGGCGGCGCGCAAGCTGCAACACCCGGTCTGGATCTCCTGGGAGCAGACCATCTCACAGCGCAGCGGCACCAGCGAGGAGTCACTGGCCTACGCCATCGCAGAGACACTCGATCCCCGCTGCCCCGGCAACATGGACGCGTTGCAGGACTATCTGCTGTTCTTGCGCACCGAGCTTGGGCTGCCCGACGAAGACGTTATCGCTGCCTCTTTCGCCGATCCTGCGCCGGCAGTCCGGCCGGGCTCCGCGAGACGGTAGTCGACCTTGTTACCGACGCCTTGGCCGCCGGACACGTCGAGACGTTGATGAGCGCCACGAACACCATCGTCCGTACGAACTCAATGCTCAAGCTCACTCGGGCTTCCTGAATTGAACAAGTCCCCGGCCTCGGAGAGTTTCTGGGTGTGGTTCACCTCGGGGCCGAGTCGCTCAATTCGATCGCACCTGTAGTACATGGGCGGTTACCGTCCCTCCATGGATGATTCTCTCTCGTTCGAGAGCCTGCTTGCCGGAGCAAAGAAGTTCGCCGGGCTCGCGCTGCAAGCCCACCGCGACGTGGACGACGAAGTGTTCGTCCTGCATACGGGCGTCAGCATAGAGCGCCTGATGAAGGCGGCCCTGGCCAAGACCAACCCCGTCTTGCTCATGGAGACCGGAGCCGTCAAGGACGACCGTGTGCTCCTGCACTTCGCGGGACTTCGGCCATACGGCGAGCGGATACGCACCGTGAGCGCCTCGGCAGCTCTCATACGCATACGGTCGGCGGGATGGCTGCCGAAGGACCCAGCGCTGGACGACCTGATCGAGCTGCGCAACGGTGTCGTCCACCTCGGACCCGCTGAAGCGGACAGCGCGGACGTCCTAGCCACCTTCGGCCGCACGACCAACGCGTTGCTTGCCCAACTCGGGCTTGATCCCGACGAGTACTGGGGCGCTTGGAAGCCCCTGATCGACATCTCTCTCAACGACCAGCTCGAACGAGTCGAGCGGGACGTCAAACGGCACATTGAGCAGGCTCGCCACCGCTACGCAGAGCGGATTGAACGGCTGCCTGCTACGGCCGTGCAGCTCCTCAAGGACGAAGCGAGGCTTGGAGGTCTCGTCGGATTCCCCACCATGCAGGAGGGCCCCATCCTCTTCGGTCGGGTCGCTTGCCCGGCGTGCGACAACCCAAACGCAGTCGTGCTGCTGGTCATGAGTCGTTTGGGCGACGCTGGCCGTGCTGAACGCCGTGCTGCCTACAGCGGATACGGATGCAGTCTGTGCACACTGCCGCTCGCGACCATCGAGCAGATGGATGCGACCGGGATCGACATCATGGACGTAAAGATGCCGGACCTACCGCTATCGGCTATTGAAGTCCAGATGAATGAGTGGATGGCGAAAATGGCGGCGGACGCAGCCGCTCAGACCCAGCAGTCACCACAGAATGCTTCTTGAGTAAGCAGCCCTAGGCTGTGTCCGCAAACCTCGGGCTGAAATGGGCAGCGGCGCAGACCGGGCGGGAGGCTAGGAGCCATCTCCGGGCAGTAGATCTTGATCGCGTCCGCCACTACGGCTTCGGTCTGGGAGCGCGAGTGTTCCTTCGAGACAAGATCAGTGGCTGGGAGATTCGCCCCTCCCCGAGCGGGCGCCGCGCTGGAGGACCTGCACCGTGTCGGCCCACGCACCCTGGTGTGGCTGAACGAGGCCCGGCACTACCTTGGCGACCGGGCAGCCGGGTCCGTCCTCCACCCGGCGATCGGCCTGCCGTTGCCCGGCAGGCTCTCCCTGTCGCCCGTGTGTGCAGGCGTGGGGGTGAACGGAGTTGCGGTCGGTGCTGGTGGTGACAACGGTGCCAGTGGGCTCAGCGGTGTAGCAGGATCCGCGGTGCCGGCGCTGACAGGATGGACCGGGTCGGGGCGCACCGAGCCCCGTCGGGGGGAGAGAACAAAGGCATGCTGAGAGCTGGAACGACCTGTGCCGACGCGACCAACTTCCTGGACAACGATCTCTTGGCTGGACTCAACGACGTCTCCATCCGGCTCCCTCACACGATGAGGACCGGCGTGGAGGCCGAGGCTGAGATGCGGGACGTGCGCAAGCGGTACGACCAGTGGACCTGGAAGGCTGCCGAGGATCTCAACCGGCGGTTCAGCGACCGGGAGATCGCGGGACAGCTGCGCGCGGGCCGCTACCGGGCGATCCTCACCGCGCCGCTGGATGAGGCCCTGCGAATGATGTATGTGGAACTCATCGAGCTTCACGACTACTTCAAAACCGTGGCGAACCGGGTGCGTGCCCTGCAGGAGCGGTACGGGCACGCCGGTGCCGGCCGGTACGCGGTATTGGACACGAACACCACGCTGCACTTCACGCGGTTCGACAAGGTCCCTTGGCAGAAGGTGTTCGGGAAGGGCACCGCGGTCATGGTCCCGCACGTCGTGGTCGACGAGATCGACACCAAGAGCTACCAGACCGGGGACAGGAAGATCTCCCGGCGGGCGCGCGGCGTGTTCCGGCTGCTGGAAACGGTGCTGGAAGCGGGAACCGGGAAAGCCGCCGCGGACGACGGAACCCCCGTGTTCATCGCGGCCGATGAGCCCGGGCACGCCCGCCTTCCCGTGCCGGACGACGAGCTGGTGGCCTCGGCACTGCGGCTGCACCAAGCCGTCGCTCCCGCAGAGGTGGTCGTCGTCACCCGCGACATCGGCGTACGGACCCGCGCCCGAGCCTGGGGACTGCCGGCACGGCCCCTGCCCGACACGTACCTGATCGAGGGCGGCGAACTTCGCCGGCAGGAACTGGAACAGGCAGCCGCCGAGCTCGTGCCGGGCGGGGGCGTACCGCAGCAGCCCGAACTGAAGGACTCAGGCGCCCCTTCCCCGGACTCGGCGGCGCGTCAGACAGGGAGCGGCTCGTGAACGAGCAGGACGGACCGGACGGGTGGGGACGCCAGGAGCGTGCGGACGCGGTGGACCCGCGAGATGGCCGCACGCCTGCTGCCCGACGCCGCCGTACGGGCGCTGGGCCGCTGGTGGAAGACGAACGCGGCTGCCTACGCGGACAGGACGCCCGGCGCGCACTCCGTCCGCTACACGCCCGGCCGATGGGCGCAGATCACTCCGTGGCCGGAAGCGCTGGCGCCCACCTCCGCAGGCGGTGACGCTGCGGTCAGCAGGGCAGAGGTCGCCTCGGTAGTCGCCGACGCGCTGCAACGGGAGGCGTTCAAGGAGGCGCTGGTCGCGACGTACGTGTGGGGCAAGGGAAAGCGCGGCACTCCCGGCGGCAGCGGACCGGCCACCCTCCACAAGATCCTGGCCCACGACGGCCTCGACGCGACGCTGGCCGCCGCGGTCACCGCACTGCGCGAACACGGTGCACCACAGGCGTACGCCGCGCTTCAGGGGCAGGTGCCCGGGCTCGGACCGGCCTTCTTCACCAAGTTCCTCTACTTCACCGGCCTCGCACTGGAGCCCGTCCACGGCGTGCGGCCGCTCATCCTCGACCGCGTGCTGGCCCGACGCCTGCGGCAGATAGCGGCTGCGGTCGGCCGAGAGAGAGGCCACGATGCAGACGGCTCCATCGCCGCCTGGGTGTGGTCGGACGGGAACTGGACGCCCCACCGCTACCGGGTCTACCTCTCCTTCATGCACGCCGCCACCGACCAGCTGGCCGCTCATGAAGGCTGGCCGTCCGGCGCGACCCCCGACCTCCTCGAATGCGCGCTGTTCACCACCAGGTGGGAGACATCCGGCTAACTGATCGTTTCAGACTGATCTGATGACGCGGCTGCCGCGTGCGGTGTCCGCCGGGGGCATCACGGTTAGTCCGGTTCCTGACGGTCGGCGGCCCTGGCTATCGTCTAGGTCATGGCCTCAGGTGATCATCTGCTCGATCTGATCCGGAGCATGCCGGACATCCACGGCCTGCTCCGGGCGTCCTTCGAGTTCGACCTCGCGCGGAGGGAGTGCGGTGACGGCCTGCGGCTGGCCTCGGGTGCGCCGTTGGAACCAATCGCAGGAGATTTCACCGGTGGGGCGTACTTCCTGTGCGCCGAGGAAAGCGGTCGCCGCGCAGTTGTGTACGCGAGCTCCGACGGGGCCGGCGGGCTGATCGCCGATGACCTGGCCGGGGCGCTGGAGATCATCGTCGGGTTGCAGTGGCGGGACTGCCTGGTCTTCTCCGGCGGCGGCGACGTGGAGGTCATGCAGGCTTCCGCCCAGCACCTTGAGAGGTATCTGGCCAAGGACAATCCGGAGATCGCCGAAGAGCGCTCCCGGGTGGCTGCGGCCCTGTCGCTGCGTGTCCTTCCTGTCTCTGACCTTGTCGTTCGTCTGCAAGAGGCCGCATCACGGACCGAGCCCTCCTGCGTGGTGGCCACCGATGACGGCGATGTCTACGGCCCGCTGTTCGGCGAGTACTCGCAACCGCGGCTCGGTGGCTGGCGCTGAGCCGGACGGAGCCCCCATCACTTGACGCGCCGATCTTGTCAGCTCCGGTGGCGTCCGACGGCCGCTCTCAGCAGACTCTCGGCTGTGGATTTGAGACCGGAGTTGTTGCCCCCGCCCGTGAGTCGCCAGCGGCTGGACGAGCTGTGCGCCGAGGTGGAGCGGATCGCTGACCTGCTGGAAACCCGCCCGGAGGCGGCGGGCGAGGCGATCGCGGCCTTCAACGCCATGACCGGACACAACTACGTAGCCCTCGACTTCGCCGAGTACGACGGCAGCAGGAGCCTGGAGGAGTTCGCGACGGAGGCGGCCCGTCCGGCATACCCCAGGATCACGGACATCACCCGGGACGAACTCGTAGAGATCGTCCGCAGACTGCTGACGGTTTCTCCCGAGAGCGACTACTACCTGCGACTCCTGGAAGCGAACGTGCCGCATCCCCACGTGAGCGACCTGACCTCCCACACCTCGGACGACCTCCAGGACGCCTCTGCGGAGCAGATTGTCGATGCGGCTCTGAAGTACCGGCCGATGGCACTCTGAACCCTGCCAAGAAGTCAGTCGGCCGTGGCCTGTTGCTCGGGCGTGGGCGCAAGTGGTGGCGAGGCAGTAGGAGTCGGTGCCGGCCAGGCCGAGGACAACGTCTTCTGCACCGCCAGGAACTCGACGCTGCACTTACGTTGAAGAGCACGGCTCGACAGTCCCTGACGCGAATCACGACGGATCACCGCAGGAGCCCGGCAATAGGAAATCCTGCGCCGATCACCACATTCCGAAGCGATCACTGAACTCGCACTTCAGGAGCCTCTCCGGCTCCTCAACCTCTGCCGAAACCCCAGCTCAGGTCGACACATCACACCAACCAGCAATCCCGCAACGATCACAAGACCAACAGCTCAACGCATCGATCATGCAGTGATCCTTAGCGGATTTGTCACAGCGGCAGTGGCCGACGGAGCAGCCGCGAGAACCACCGTGGCGGCGGCCGCCGTGGTGAGCAGAGGTCGAGTCAGGTGTACACACGGTCAACTCGGCTGTGCGGTCGCGCGGCCAGGCCCTCACCACCGTGCAGCCCACCTCCGCCCAGCGGCAGATCAACACCCTAGGCGGCGCGGTGTGCTGGCTCGCAGAGAACACCCTGTTCGGTCCCCTACGGCAGACACACGCACCAGCACGCCACCCGGGAAGGCGAGGACTGGAGCGGCGACCTGGCGTCCTGGCGCTACGACTGGCGCATCTCCCGCCCCCGCCCAGCCGGTGAAGCCGACTGGTGGAGCTGGTCCCGGTCCCGCTTGCCGGCCTCTCCCTGCCGCAGCTCGCTGAAGGAAGGCCCCGGACGCCAGGCGACGCCATTTTGCACAGACGGGCGTGATGCACGTCACATAAATTCACGGATGGGAGAGTGCCGAATCAGTGGCGTGCGGGAGCTGGTGGGTAGACCCACCAACACCGCAGGGAGGCATCATGGAGCACGACCTTAAGCCCGAGGACAAGAAAGCAGCGGGTCGGCAACGAGCCGAGGCGCTCAGGACGCTCCGAAACCGGCACGTGAAAGCCGAGTCTGGCCGCCCCTCGCTAACGAGCACCAAGACGTTCCGCGCGATAGCCAAGCTCCATCTGGAAGAGGTCATCGCGGCACCGTCCGACCAGCCCCCATCGTTCAACGCTGCATGGGAAGCCCTGTATGCGTCTGCCGGCCGGAGCGTCGACAACCGCGCCTGGAGCGAGTACGACGAGTTCTCGAATCAGTCCATTCGGGCCCTGAACGCCGCAATCGTCACGGAGTATGTGCGGACCGAACTGTGCCTGCCCCAGGGGCCTCAGTGGAACGAGGCAGCAGCCACCGCTCTGCATGCCCCACAATCACGATGGTGGTACCAGATCGACGATGACGGTTCGGGCTACTCCCAGGTCAATACGGCTGCACCTGCCTATCAGGACGTCTCCAGGGAGATTAGGCGCCAAGCTCGACGCGAGCATCGCCTATTGGTACCGATCTGGTCTCATCGCGTCGGAGGACGCCGGCTCGTGTCGCTGGACCTACCACTCGGTGACGATGGTTCAACTCTGCACGACTTGGTTCGAGGCGGCCTGGATCCGCAGGAAGTCGCTACGGGCGCATACCTCGACGACCCGCGACTGGCCGCGATCCTTGAGGCATTGGAGCCGATGGAGCGCCTGGTCGCCTTGACCTGGGCTTCGTGGAAAGTCGGCAGCTGGGAAGAGGCAGCCGCCCTGGCTGGCGCACCATGCCCTGCTTCGGTGGGCGAGCGAGTACGGCGCAAGCTCAAAAGGCTCGGCCGCAGGCACACGACAAACGGCGCTGGCCCTCAAGATTCGGAAACCGGCCGATGAACACGCAGCAGCGGAATCCGCGCAATTCGGGAAAGCTGGTCATCGTCGTACCGAAACCACGGTTCGCTGCATGCACTGCGTTGTTCGGCACAAGCTCGCTTGGCTCCTTGATCGCGAGCGGGAAGATCCTGCCCAACTCGCCGCTTGTGTGGCCCCTCGTCGTACTAGCCCTCGGTTCCATGGCGTACGACCTTGGCCTGCGGTCGCTGCGACGGAACACACCAGGGCGTTAGAAGAAGATCGATCTTCTGCCGCCCTGCCGGGCGACGGAAGGGTCTCCACAGGTAGCGAGATCGGCGCTGCCCAGAGCATGTACGCGCCCGCGTCGCGGCCGTTTCCACATTGCGCTCCCGACCTGATGAGCGGGCCAGCGGGTGCTCGCTGCTCATCATCCGGGTGAAGCTGTGCTGGTGTCGTCTGTCGTGGCGTGGCTTCTGCTGGAGGATGAACGTGGCCCGAGGCGGGCCACGCAGCGACTACCGCCCGATCCGGTGTGGCGCAGCGCAAGGAGCGTATGACTGCTCCGGCCCGTACCACCGAAATCATCAGCAACAGCCCGTCAGTGACTTCATCAGCGTGCCGGGATCGGGCCGAGGCATGCCGGAAGGACACTGTGGTGAGCCGTCACTCTTCGTGGAAGTCCCGCAAGCTCGACTACTGGGCAGAATGCAGCGGACGCTCCCGCCGCACCGGCCTTCGCACCAGCCACCCAGCTCAGCCAGCCACGCCAGCACAGGCACTACTTGAGAGCCACATCCTCGAACAACTCGGCATGTCTCCGGATTTGTCCGCGCATCCGTTCGGTATCACGGCAGTGACCAGCTCCCGGGCCTCCATCACCTTGCATCTCGACCCCTACATCGGCAGACAGCGCCACTCCTTCCCCGCACACTGCCTGTCGCGTCTGCTGCCCACTGCCCCTGCCGCCGGCAGTGGGGACGAACCCCGCGGCATCCTCGGTCTCCGGATCAGTGCCACCGACCTCCGACGGCGGCAGATGCAGCTGCACCTGGCCGAAGAGCTAGGGCATCCGACGAGCCTCGTCCTCGCTTTGCCCAGCGGCACGCGGGAGGGATGGGAACCGATCGAAAGGCGGTACAAGCACTGGTGCGAAGCCAACGGCCTGCGACCACTCTGGAGGACTCCACGGCTCGATCGAGTGGAGTCCGCGCACATCGGCGCCTATCCCAGTCTCGAAGACTCACGCGCCCAACGGGCCCCAATGGGGAGCGCTTTGCTGCGGCGTATCGCGCTCTTCCACACCGTCGCTGCCTTCTACCGTGTTCAATGCTGGGACGACGGTGCCGGCTGGAAGATCGACGCCCGGACAGCCCATCCTCTTGCCTGCTGGCACGATCAGCTCCTGCAACGACTGTGCCACCCGCGCTGGGGACTGCCCGTCACCGTCTCCGACCGATTCTGCTTTTGCGCGGAGCCGAACGCCCCATATCAATGGGGGCACAGCTGCTCCTTCTACTTCGACAGACACGACAAGAAAGGGCGTGGGAACCAGAGCGACCCGATCTACCTGCGAATCCACGCAAGCCCCGAAGGAGGCACCTACGACCGCCAGATCGAAACACTGAGCAAAGCCGGGGCACCGTCAGACTGGATGGCCCGAGCCTTTCCATCGCATGCGATCCAGCAGTACGGGCAACAGCACTAGCCCGATCCCCCGCCAACCGAGTGAACGCGGACGAACGCGCCGTGAGTCTGCATATCCCGCTTCAGCTGCGCGGCCGAGATGATGTGGGCCGCGCGGGCGAATGCGTCACACAGCTCGCCCGGCGTCAGGGCGAGCCGCAGCGCGGTACTGGGCCGCATCTCGCCTAAAGCAGCGCCAGGATCTACTCCCCGCCGGCCGGTCGGTGTCGGTGTCGGTGTCGGCGTGCTCGTCGGGGTTGGGCGGCTGGTGGTGGGCCGGGGTGGGCAGTGGAAGATGCTGATGCCGATCATTCGGACCTCGCGGTGGGGTCCATCGTTCTCGCCTGATTGTTCGCCTGCCTGATGGGGGCAGGTCAACCGGTCTCGGCGGCAGCAGTTTTTCCCGTCGAACGCACGACGCGACGAACTATCATTCATTATCGTCTCTGTGACGATAATGAATGATAGGGTGTTCCGTGGACGGGCGATACGGAACATTCCGAGCGCCGCCTGGGAAAGGAGCACCCCCATGGAAACTGACGGCACAAGGCCAGAGCCCATCGCACAGGCGCCTCTTGCGGTACCGCCCGGCCGCATCCTGGACGCCAAGACTGCGCTCGCCCTGAACGTTCACGCCAGCCCGGGGGTATACGCGCTCCTGCTCGGGTCCGGAATCTCGCTGACGTCCGGCGTGAAGACCGGGTGGGGCATCGTCGAGGACTTGGTCGGCCGCGTCGCCGCAATGCAGGATCCCGACGCCCCTGACGCCGCGGAGAAGGCGGTGGCCGACCCGGCCGGCTGGTGGGCGCAGTACTACGACGACGCCCTCGGGTACTCCGGCCTTCTGGGCGCGGTGGCCCCCACGGCAGCCGCTCGCCAGGCACAGCTCGCCCGGTACTTCCAGCCCCAGGAAGACGATGAACCCGGCGCGAAGGGTCCCACGCCCGCCCACCACGCGATCGCCCATCTGGTGAAGCGGGGAAGTATCCGCGTCATCCTCACCACCAACTTCGACCGGCTCACCGAGCGGGCCCTGGAAGAAGCAGGTATCCCGCCCCAGGTCATCAGCCGGCCGAGCCAGATCGCGGGGATGATGCCCCTCCCCCACGCCCCGGTGACAGTGTTCAAGCTCCACGGCGACTACGCCGACCTGGACCAGCTCAACACAGTGGACGAACTGGAGACCTACGACTCCCTGCAACAGGACTTGCTCAAGCGGGTCCTGGACGAGTACGGGCTGATCATCTGCGGCTGGTCCGCAGACTGGGACACGGCACTCGTACGGGCCCTGGAAGGCGTGCGTCCCCGCCGCTATCCGTTGTTCTGGTCGTCCTTCAGCACGCTCGGAGAAGCCGCGAAGCGCCTGACCGCCCAGCACAACGCAGCCGTTATCGAGGGCATGACGGCGGACGAACTCTTCACCGACCTCCAGCAGCGCGTCGAGGCCCTGGACCGAATGGCGGCCCCGCCCCTCACCCGTGACATGGCCGTCGTCCGCCTCAAGCGGGCTCTGCCCGACCCAGTGCGCAGGATCGAGGCCTCCGACCTCGTCCACCAGACCGTCACCGACATCCTCGACAGAACGGCGGCAGCGGCGCGCCCTCTGGGTGGCCCCATCTTCGATGAAAGCGTGCGCGGCTACCGGTCCGACTGCGACGTCCTGCTGCACCTTCTGGCCCACGGGGTCTTCCACGACGACGGAACCCATGACGCCCTGTGGCTGAGCGCCGTGGAACGACTTACCCGCATGCGCAGCAGCTTCTCCGGTGCCTTCAACGACGCACTGGAGGCACTGAGGCACCTCCCGGCGCTCTTGGCCACCTGGACCATGGGCGTCACCGCCGTCATCAGCCGTCGCGAGGAATACCTGGCGACCATCCTGTCCCAGCCCACCTGGACCACCCTGTCGGGCAGGACCAAGACCCAGCCGCCAGCCGTCTACCTCAACCCCGTCCGTGTTCTGCCGGCCGACCTCAGCTCCGTAATGCCCCCACCGGACGGACAGAGATGGCGTTTCCCGCAGAGCAGGTTCCTGCGCCAGGAATCACGTGAACCACTGCGAGTCCTCGAACCCGACGACACGGCGTATCAGACCGCCTGCACCCGCTTCGAGTTCCTCGCCTCCCTCATCTCCATGGACAACGACACGCAAAACTCCGCCTTCCCATGGATCGGCGAGTTCATCAGCGACGTGCACTGGGAGTACGACACCAACATCGCCAACACGATCAAGGCCGAACTGACACCCAGTTGGCCACTGCTCCGAGCAGGCGCGTTCGGGGGCGACGCCGAACGGGCGCAAGCGGCCTACGAGCGCCTCGTCCAATGGCGGGCACAGAACCTGCGGCACCTCCGTTAGTGATCCCCGCAGGACGGGTGGCGCGGCGTTTTCGGGAGCCGTCCTGCCAGGCGCGCCGTGAATGTGGCTGCGTATCGGACGTTCTCAAGGTCAGATCCGCTTCCGTACCTGGCGACCGACGGTCCACAGGTCGCCGGGGGCGCGGACGAACGCGCCGTGGGTCTGCATGTCCCGTTTCAGCTGCGCGGCGGAGACGGTGTGGCCGCGCCGGGCGAGCGCGTCACGCAGTTCGCCGGGTGTCAGGGGCCGGCCGCAGCGCGCGAGGTACCGGGCCGCGAGCTGCTCGCTGGTGGGGTAGGCCGGAGGCTCCACCACCAGGAGCGAGTTGCTGAGCGCCCGGTGCTCGGCCATCCCGGCTTGCGCCAGCTCCAGCATCGGCTTTGCCACACCCCCTGCCTGCGACAGGCGGCGTCTCCAGTTGTCGCGGGTCAGGTGGCCGTGGCGGTGGCACCACCACAGCAGGCCGCTCACGGCGGCCGTCGCGGCCAGCGGGTTGTGCGCGGCGAGGACCGCCAGTCGGTGAACGCCTGCGCCGAACAGCTGGAACGCGATGTCGATGAGTACCAGCGCGTTCGCGGCGGTGGCTTCCAGGCCGGCTATGCGCAGCACGCTCTCTGCGACAGGGATCCAGTCGATGACGGCGTACCCGAAGCGGGAGAAGACACTGTCCTTGGAGACGATGACGCACGGCCCCAAAAACTCCGCGAGCGCCATGGTGGGCGCGTCGTCCGGGTCGCCCCGATACTTGCGCGGCATCTTGGGGTCGACCCGCAGAATGTGCCGGGTCTGCGGGGCCAGGTGGTCGCGGATCTCGAGGTCGACCACTCGAAGGGCGGGCAGGATCTGCTCATTGAGTACGCGGCGCGCCTGATCTTCCGACGCGTTAAGGTCGGCGGCCACTTTGGCCAGGTGTTCGTCGGCTTCGTCGGGGACGTGCGCGGCGATGTACGGGGTGGCGCGGCCGGTGACGGCCAGCGCGGTGACCCTGTCCTGCCGGCCGCCGTGCTTGGCCAGGGCGCAGGCTTCGACCAGCAGCGCGTTGGTGTCGAGGACGGGCAGCAGCATCCGCCGGTCCAGCACCATCGGGTTCAACGCCGATCCGGAGGGGATCAGTGGTGGTGGTGCCGCATCGGCACGGTCGAGCGTCATGGATCAAGTGTCGCCAACGCCGCTGACATCCGTGCGGGATTTTCGGGCCTGGACCGCCTGGGTGATGCCCGTCGGTCGTCGTTGGAGCGCGGCCATATATGTCCCTCGCTGGCGAGGGTGCACAACTGCGCGGTGCCGGCCGCGTGCCCACGCTGCGATCCTGGCGACAACAGACCTGCCAACCGTTGTGACCTACAAAGCCAGTTGGCCACTCTGAGCACACGGTTGGCCGGAGTGGCGATCAGAACAGGGATACCCCGTCCAGATAAGAGTCCCGGCTGGCAGGCTCGCTCCATGGCAGATGACGTCGTGGGGGGTCAGGTCGCCGACCTTCGGACCGAGTGCGAAGAACAAGCCCGGAAGAACCGCTTCCGTCGGCAGTTCTGGCGGTTCACCCATGCCGCGCTTGGACTGCCCGCTGCCGTACTGGCCGGGATCTCGGGCGCAGCGGGGCTCTCTTCAGCAGATGCCCGTATCCCGGCGGCGGTGCTGGCGCTCGTCAGCGCGGGACTCAGCGCTGCTATCGCCTTTTTGAAGCCGGAGGTGCATCAGCGCGCGGCTCACGCACGCCGCAGGGCCTACCTGGCGTTGGAAGTGGAGGCCCGCTTCGCGCTGACACGGGCGGCATCCAGTGGGGAGCCCGTACCTCTGACCGTCTACAGGAATCTGCTGGAGCGCCGCAGGATGATCATCGCCGGTCAGCTCGATGAACTTGTTCAGCGGATTGCTGTGGGGGAAGGGCATGCCGACGCGGCGGCCAGCGAGTAGAGAGTCTCGTGCGGCGAAGTCGTACGACTCCCGGGGCAGCTGGGGCCGACTCCGAGTGTCGAAGTGTCCGCCTGAAGCACTCGGTGGCCACCTTGCGCACTCATCACACTGGTCCGGGCTCGCAGGCTGTTCGGGGACACGGCTACAGCTCGAACTCCAGGTGCTCCACGTCCGTGAAGCGGACTTCTTCGAGGCTTCCGGCGCGGCGGCCACCGTCCTGGAAGTACACCTCCCTCAGCGCTTCGGCGGCGATCTCCCGCAGTTCCTGGTCGCCGGCGCCGGCCTGCTGGGCGTCGAAGAGGCGGGCCGCGTACTGCGGCGGGAGGGCGACGGTCAGGTGCCGGATGCGGTCCTGGTCGGTCGATCCGATCGGGGCGGTGTAGCCGAGGCGGGCGCGGGTGTCGATGATGATGCCGCCGGTGGTGGCCGCCTTCTGTCGGGCCTTGGCCCGGATCTGGGGCTGCCAGCGGGCTTTCACCTCGCGTTCCAGGCGTGTGGCGAGGTCCGGGCGGGGCTTTTTGATCTGGCCTTTCACGTACCGCTCGACGGTGCGCTGGGAGATCCGCAGCATCTGGGCGACCGCCTTGGTGCCCCCCAACTGCTTGACCAGGTAGCGCATCTGCGCGGGCGCAGTCTTGGGTGCCGGGTGCACCGCGGCGTCCAGGCCGTCCCCGAACATGCTCATCGCCTGCCCACTCCCCTACTCGCCGTTGTCCACTCGGTGACGGTGCCATCCTTGATGTACCGGGCGAGATTGAGCTCCGGTGCGTTGAACCGCTCGCGGACCTCCTCGCCCCACAGCACGCTCTGGGTGCCCTCGTGCTTGACCAGGCCGGGGTTGGTTGATGCCGAGCTTGAAGCCGCCCGGCAGCGGCTTGCCGTCCCGGTAGGGCAGGAAGTCCAACGGGCTCGACCCGTTCGCGGCGTAGACGACGCAGTCGGACAGGACCGCCACCGGGTACTGGCCGGTGAACGCCGCATGCTTGACGATCTTGCGGTGCAGGTTGATCCGCGTGCGGGAGATGACCGCCGCGCGGATGTCCGGCCGCCACGTGGGACGCGACAGTGCACGCCACGGCTCGCCCGGCCGCCAGCCCTGATGTCAGAGCAAATCCCCCAGGGGTCCGTGCAGTGTCCGGCCGCTCCTCGCCTCACCACCCCGCCGGGGCGCCGACTCGGTCGGCGCGAGCGCGGAGGGCCGCCGCCCGACGTGCGACGCCCACCAGACGATGCCCGAACCCTCTTACCGCTCCTCCGTCCTGTTCTGCCCCCGCCTTCTAGGGGGCAGAACAGGACGGAGGAGCGGTAAGAGGGTTGTAGGGACGGCTGGTTGGGGCTGGTCAAGGGGTGTGACCTGCGTGAATCGGGATGGGCAGGTGAAGGTGCCGGTAGGGGAGTTGGTAGGGGGATCGGTAGGGGCGCCGGTAGGGGAATCGGCGCCGCGCGCATCGGCCCAGCGTGTGGCCCAGCGAGTTGGGTGAAGTGCCGGGCCACAGGGGTCCGTCCGAATTGCTGCCCCGGGCCCGGGACTTGCGGGCGAGACACGGGCTGTGGGGATGAGAACGACACCACCACTTCAATTGTGGCAAGCGACGCAAGCTGGCACCGCCACTTCCTGGAACCATTCGTGCGTGGGAGCTGCTCGGGCCGCGCAGGAGGCGCCAGTGCGCCTGCAATCACGATGGACAGCCGTCACACGGTGAATGCTTACAGCAACGGCCGTTCGGAACGGTCACCCGCCGCGTCGGCTGCTTCCCGTCGTAGCCGCCCCCTGGGTGCGGCACTTCAGCGAGCAGTACACCCAGTCCGTCTGTTCGGCCCCGCGTTCTGGGGCCACACGGGCCTGCACGCCAAGTGTCCGGTCATCTCAAGCGTCGTGGAGCAGGCGTCGCTCGCGTTCCTGCCTGTGATCCGGGATGCGAGGGCTGAGGATTCGACGTCGCTGCCCGGTCTAGAGTGCCAGCCGTAGTCCGGCTCCGGCCGCGCTCTGGACGGGGTATGGCTACGTACCGTGTGGTCGGCGCCCGAGGAGCGCCTGCCGCAAAGTCGGGTACTGGTAGATATCGCTGCGGCACGACGGACAGTGCCGCCCGTCCTCGGGAGCATCCTCGCCGCGACCGGTAAGGGGCTCTCCGCACCGCTCGCAGGCCGGAACCGCTGAGGCCGGTAATGGAGCAGGCTCGCCGGGCCACAGCTCCGGAGTCCGTCGCGGGCTCCGTTGTGCGGATGCGGCCGCCTGTTCCTGTTCCCGTTGGCGCTCCTGCTCAGCCTGCCGGCGCAAGGCGCGGCGTTCTTCGGTGCGGGCCGACCATGCCGCGTGGTCGTTGGGGTTGGCGAGGGCGTCGGTCAGGGTTTCCCAGCGGCCGTGGCCGCACCGCCACCACACCAACCCGCGCGGCCCTCCGTCCCGCAGTCGGTCGAGAGTGGTGAAGAGGATGGGGATCGCGTCGTGGTAGTCGTAGTAGCCTTCCTGGGCGCCGTAGTTGGGATCTGTATGCCAGGCTCCGGACCACACGGTTCGGGTCAAGTGCATGACGGTGTTCATGCGGTTCTTCAAGGCTTGTGGGCCGATCCGTGTGCCGGGGTTGAAGGCGATCAGCACGGGCGGGTGACCGTCACGTCCTGAGGGCCGGTAGTGGGCACGCCAGGCTGGCATCTCGGTGCCCAGTGAGCTCTTCATCCGCGCGCGGAAGTAGCGCACGTACTTCTCGAACTTCGCTGCCAGGAAGTCAGCCGGCTCAGTGCAGTTGTCGACTTCCACGAACAGCACAGGCAACTCCGCCTCCGGCGCCTGCAAGACCGCGTCCACCCGCACACCGGCCCGGTTCGTCTTGCTGCTGGAGGCATTGAGAGGGACTTCGGTCGTCCAGGAGCCGATCCACCCCAGCCCCGACGGGACGGGATCCGGCTGGGCGTCCGGCGTCGGCGCGACGGTGGCCGGGGCCGTCGACGGCTCCTCCGGCTGGTGCTGGCGGGGTACCGGGCGGGTCGTCGCGGCGGGCGTACGGGTCATGGCGATGACCGTCTCGTTCACCGCCATCGCGTGCGGGGCACCCGAACGGGCAGCTCCCCGCGCGGTGCCGCCCATCTCCCCCACGGGCCGTCCCAGGACTTCGGCGGCCGCGTCCAGGCCGAGCGGGGTCAGCGACCAGATCTTGTGCCCGTCCCGGCTGCTGCCCTCGGAGACCGTCAGGCCGTGCCTGGCCAGGTCCAGGGCGGCGTTGCGGAAGGCCTTGTTGTCCTTGTGGCCGGGCGCCATCAGCCGGTGCAGCTGCCCCGCCGTCGCCAACTTCAACACCCCCAGCGCCGCCAGCACTTGCGCGCGCACGACGTTCGTCGACCCGTACGGATACGCTTTCGAGCCGCCCACCGAGCCCCCTCACCACGCGGCCTGCGCAATAGCTGCGCATCATGGCTTTGACCTGCACAAATTCGCGATCCTGGTGCTCTAGGCAGCCCGGAGGGCACCGCACCTGTTGGGCTCAGGCCGCGTGCGCCGGCGCGGCGATGGGTGGCCGCGTTGCGCAGTATCCGCACCACTGCGAGCGACCGGTGCGCAGTCGGTGCGGCATCGACTGTGCAATGCGGGACGTGGAGATGGACGTTGCGCAGTCGGCGACGGGCAACGCTCCGAGACCGACTGCGCAGCCCCTCGTACACCCGCCGTCCTGGGTCCCAGGTTGCTCAGTTTGCTGGCCCGCACGAGGGCGGGTTGCAGGCCAGCCCGTAAAGCCGGCGCCGTGGCGTCAAAACTGCCTCCGTGCGAAATGTACGAGCCTATGCCGCCAGGTAGTCGGGACAGGCTCGTACTGCTTTCACCGTAGGAGTGGCGGGGCCGACCAAAGCAACCCGACCAGCCACATCAATTTCCGGTAACGAGCCCCCACCGGTACCTCTCCGGACCCGACCACAGCCCCAACCAGCGCAGGCCAGCGCGACAGACGCGTGGAGCTTCGGGCGCCAAAAAAGATCTTGCTCTGGAGTGGGGCCGGCCTTGGCCCCACCACGCCCCCCACCGGGATGCTGTCGCGTACCCGTCGCACTGGCGTATTCGGGTGAACGTGCAACAGGATGGCTTCCGGATCAATGACGGCCGGGCCGATCTCGGCATCGAAGACCGGCACTTCGGCAAGTCGCTCCGCAGCGGCGGCCACAATCTTGTCGACGTCCTTCTCGCTCGTCTCGCCCACGAAGCCGATGCCCTACATGGTGAGGTGGAGCCACCGGTCGGGGATCAGGGTGACGCTGTCGCCGAGCGGAGCGAGAGCGGCCCGGTACTCGGCAGCCAGCCGGTGCACATCGTCCTGCCCCTCGAAGGTGAGGTGCCACGTGTAGAAGCGACGGCCCACGCTCCAACCGGGCCGCCACCACCAGTGGTTCCGTATTGTCTCGGTGTCCGATGTCATAGCCGAGATCCAATCAGGCAGCACCGCTCCCTGGCGAAGCGCGAGACGTTACCCGGCCGCACTCCACCTTGCCCGCCGTCTTGGGCACGTCGCTGACCACGGAACAAGAACCTAGTCCCGTTCCAGCGGGCGGTGAGGCGGGGGCCGATCTGGATGGAATCGTCAGGGTGGACGGTCCCTCCACAGCGGACCACAGCTATGACGCCACACTTGTACGTGCACATGGCGGAGAGCATCCCGCATCATCGACGCGCGCACCGATCTCGGCCTGTCCCACGCGTGTGCGGCAGGATGGCCCTATCGTGACGGCGGCCTCCGAGGGGCCGGCAGTTCCCCCGGAAGCGCCTATCGTTTCAGGCCTTAGCCGCGGCTACCTCGCGAACACGCGCGCTCAGCTCCTTGACCGAGCGGGAAGCGGCGTGCGGGGCGAGTTCCCTGCGCATCGTTCCGAAGTGGTCGTCACCGCGCACGGAAGAAACATGCTCGTACTCGTCCAGGAATCGGCCCCATGACTCGCACGACGCATCGACGTGCCCGATGCGGAGCTGACGCTGTGCGAGCACGGCGTAGGCGTGGACGCGGCCTTGGCGCTCTTCAGCGGGCTGCACCCGGATGGACTGCCGCATCGCTGCGATGCTGCCCTTCAGGTCTCCCTCTTCCATGAGCACGTGCGAGACGTGGAAGAGGTAGGCGGTCTGGTCGTATCCGCCGATCGCGTCCCGCCGGTTGTCCGCCTTCGACAGGGCCGTCTCGGCTTCCCGGAGCCGGGTGTGGGCCTGGCGCCGGTCGCCCACCATGGAAGCCGCGTGCGCCTGTTGCCCGCGCAGGAAGGCCACGAGACGGGGACCGGCCGAGGGGGCTGCTTCTGCGGCCGAGTCCGCGAGCTCAAGGGACATGCGCCCGTGCCCGAGGCTCGATGCCTGGAGCGACATGCCGCGCAGGGTCCGACAGTAGGTGACGTGGTCTTCCGCCTCGTTGGCGAGCCTGAGCGCGTTCACGTAGTACGTCTGGCCAAGGCCGTGGGCCTTCTCGTACATGGCCATCCAGCCGGTGAGGTATGTCAGGTCTGATGCGGCGGCGAGCATGTCCTGTTTCACCGGCTCGGAGGCCTGCGCTCGTAGCCACGGCCCGACGGTGTTGACCAGGAACGCGGCGGCCATCGGGCGCGCGTGCCCGGCCCCGAACTCGTCAAGGATGTCCGCGATGCGCTCCGTCATGGACCGGACGGAGGCGACCTGTGACGCTCCGATGCGGGTGGTGGCCTTGCCCGGCGTTATCGGCTCGTCGGCCGCCCGTGCATCCTGCTGAAAGACAGGGACCGAGAGCGCTGCGGTGAACAGAGTCGCAGCCAGGAGGCTTCGACGAGATGGGTCCATGTCCGCCCTTCCGAGGTCGATCAACTCCTCCACAGTGTCGACTGAGAGAGAGTCACCGACGGGCAGAGCGGGTTGCAGGCCAGCCTCGGCGTGCGTGACCGGTCTGCCTAAGCGCGCGGACAGCGCTTCGAGGATCAGCGCCCTGACCTCGGGTTTCGGCGGCGTGCCAGCGATCCAGTGCGCTACCGCCGTCCGGTCGTATGTCAGATCCAACCCAGCCTGCGGGCCAAGCCTGTTGACCTGCTGAGCGAGCTGTGTGCGCGTCCATCGTGCCTGCTCAAGCAGCCCGGCAAGGGCGGGGTTGGGTGTGCGATTCCTCGTGGCCATGTACTCAACTCCCGACAGCTCATGGCGTTCACGGTGTTCACGGTCCCACCAGTCACCAACGGTACCCGCAGAGCGTGACCACGCGATTACCTCTTACAAGAAGCGATCGTTCTCAGCCCTTGGAGCAGCGGTGACCAGCGCATCACCAGCTACAGAAGGCGTCTCCGGGCTGGGAGACGGATGCACGGAGCGCCACAGCCAGACAGGGAGCCACCCCGTGAACCCCCCAGAGAAGCGTCACGCCGCCACCGCAGAAGGAGCGAGCGTCACCGCGCTGAGTCCGGCCGGCACTGCGACCGCGCTCCTGCCGTTGCCCGCAGAACCGGGCCCGTTCCGGTGGTCCGCGCGTCTGATCGCCGATCGCGGAGCGGGGGCGAATGCCCGGCTGCGAGCCCGGCCCCGCCTCACCGTCTGCGGGTGGCCCGGCAACGTCGATGCCGCCGCCCGCGTCATCGGGCACCTGGCCGACAACGCCGCCTGGCACGGACGGCCCTTCCAGGACGGGAAGATCGTCGTCCGGCTGATCGCCCATCCCGGCACCAGCGAACTGCTCATCGAGGTCGACGACGCGCGCCCCGACTTCCCGGACTTCGAGCAGGTCGCGAACCAGAGCCACGAGACCCGGCCCGCCCCCACGGGGCTCTCGTGGGCGGCCCACTACCGCGGAACCGTCTCGTGGGACGTGAAGCGGGACGACGACGGTGCGAACGTCGGCAAGACCGTGCAAGTCATCCTCCCCGCGACGTGGGACGGCTCGGCATGACGCACACGCCCCTCCCCCAGCGCGCGGCGCGGCTCCACGGAATGCCGGAACACGTCGACTTTGCGGCGCGGGACCTGGCCGTCACGCCCGAAGAGGTTGCGCCGGACATGGGCACCCTCGCCGCACGAGTGCGGAACCTAATGGATGTCCAGGAGGGCCGGTCGAGTCGCCTGCCGCTGGGCGGCCGGTTCTTCGACGCCGTCGTGACGGCCGCCGGCCCCGAGGCCTACGCGGTTGTGGACCTCATGGACGAAGTCCAGCGACCGCGCGGCGCCCGCTCGGACGCTCCCGCCTGCGGACCCGTGATCGCGGACCCGGAGCGGGACTGGTTCATATGGCTCGTCCCTCCGGGCACGCACGCCGTCTGGGACAGCGCCCACGGCGTGTGCCGGGGCGCCCCGCACGAGCTCACCCTGCCCGCCATGCGGCAGACGGCTCCACAGGGCCCGTACTGGCTCCGCCCGTGCCGCAGTGACCGTCTGGTTCCGCACTGGCCCCTGGCCGATCTCCTCCACCGCTTCCAGCCGGGCCCGGTCCCCAAGGAGGCACTCCTCCAAGGGTTCTTCAGTACCGACTCCTGATCCCCGCGTGCGGTGGCGGCGTACGCCCCAGTCCCGCCGCCGCACGCGGCCCACTCCCTGCCGCCGAACAACTGACCTGGCTCCCCCGGCGGCAGGGACCCCAACCGTGAGGGGAACGTCATGCCCGAGCTCGTTGCCACACCGTTCGCAGACCGCCGCTTGGTACTGCGGCGGGGAAGCCCGAAAGCCGTGCAGCTCCCCCGCGCCCGATTCGAGGAGCTGCGCACGCTGAGCACCGTTCCCGGGTGGCTTGCCGACGCCGTCGCCGCACAGTGGCAGATGGACGTCTCTGGCCAGGCCCTCGCGGACGTAGTGCTGATGCGCGAGCCGGGGCCGTACGGGTTCAGCCGCGCCACGTGGGAGATCAATCTCGGTTGCGACTACGACTGCGAGATGTGCTACCTCGGCGAGAAGCGTTTTGAGGGCCTGGACATGGCCGGCAAACGCAGGCTTCTGGGGGTCATGCGGGACGCCGGGGTGATCTGGCTCCAGATCACCGGCGGGGAGCCACTGATCGATCCCGACTTCCCCGAGTCGTACCGGCTCGCCAACGAGATGGGGATGCAGCTCGAAATCCTGTCCAACGGGTCACAGCTGCGCCGGGACAGGGTCTTGGACGTGCTCCGCGCCTACCCGCCCACCAAGCTGACGCTGAGTCTGTACGGCGCGACGGCCGGCACCTACGACGCGGTGACCCGCCGTCGCGGCGGCTTCGAGCGGTTCCGCGAAGGCGTACACAAGGCACTCGCCGCAGGCCTGCGCATCGACCTGAGCCTGATCATCGTGCGCACCAACGCGCATGAGGCCGACGCCATGCGCGCTTGGGCCGCCGAGCTCGGGGTGCCCTTTCGCGAGTACGCCAACATCTCGCCCACCATCCACGGCACCGCGGAAACCCTGCCGTCCCAGTCCCCCGAATACCTCACCGACCGCAAGCCGTTCACCGGCTGCCCGGCCGGCGTCACGTTCTTCCACGCCGACCCGTTCGGCCGGGCCTCGATCTGCAAGGTCGGCCGGGAACCGAACATCGACCTGACCGCCGAAGGCGTGCCAGGCCTTGCCCGACTCGGCCAGATTGCCGAGTCCCTCATGCTTCGCACCGGCGGATGCAGCGGCTGCAAGCTCTCCGCCACCTGCCGGGTGTGCCGACCGATGGCACAGGTCTTCCAGGCCGCAAAGGCGCCACTCAAGAACTACTGCCAACACGGAGAGAGGTAGTCATGACTGCTGTCATGGTCGAGATCACGCCCCCGCCCGCGGCCGAGGCACTCGCCGACCCGACCGGGATCGTCCTGGTCGACGACGTGTCCGCGCTCACCGCAAGCGTGGAGTCCGGCTGCAACGACGACAACCCGTACAAGTAGCGCCACCAGTTGGGGCCGCGCCTCCCCGCGCGGCCCCGACTTCCCGCACCTCTGGAGATTTCATGCCCACCCCGCGTATCACCGAGCTGCCGGACGCAGTGCGAGCACTGATCGAGAAGAACAGCGGCCCGATCACCGACTTGGGCACCGTTCACGGGGGCTACAACAGCTCCATTGCCGCCTGCGTGCGAACCGGCCGCCGCGCCCCGCACACCCTGTTCGTCAAGGGCCTTCCCCTCGATCACCCCCGCGTCTGGACACAGGCACGTGAGGCGAGGATCAACCCGTACGTCCGCGACCTCACCCCTGCGCTGCACTGGTACGAGGAAGCCGACGGCTGGAGCCTTCTCGGCTTCGAGTACGTCGAGGGAGGACACGCCGACTACACACCCGGCGCCTCCGACCTATTCCAGATCTCCGCGACCATGGGGCAGCTTGCCCGGCTGCGAGCCCCCGGCGTCGAGCTGAAGACCATGGCGGACCGGTTCAGGAAGTACGTCGAAAGCCCTGCCGAGCTGAAGTGGTTCGAGGGTGACAGCCTTCTCCACACGGACTGGAACCCGCACAACGTCATCATGACGAAGGCCGGAGCCGTGCTCGTCGACTGGGCGTGGGCGTCGACCGGAGCGGCATGGATCGACCCCGCGCTGTGGCTGCTGTGGCTGATCGCCGACGGCCACACCGCCGAGCAGGCCGAAAGCGTCGCCGCCACGCACCCCGCGTGGAAGACCGCCCCACCGGCCGGGGTCGACACCCTCGCCCGCGTCCAAGAACGCCTGTGGGACTCCATCGCCGAGCAGAGCCCCGACAACTGGTCGCAGACGATGAAGGCCGCCGCGCGGGCCTGGAACACACACCGGCAGAATCAGGACTAACGTCAGATACGGGCCCCGCTCGTTCGCCCCCCGAGGCGGACGAGCGGGCTTCCTGCTCCTTGGAGAGCCCTGCGCTGGGCGTGCGCGGGCGCGTAGTGAAGGCGGTTTCCCTCCCGCACGCCATGTCCGAAAAAGGAATCTTGGTTCGTCTCTCGGGCGCGTCACCGCATAGACGGGCCGAGTTGGAGATCCGTTACAGGTGCTGGGCCATTCTGATCGGCGTACGGTGCTGCGGTCTGGGCGGTAGTGTCTCGCCAGGCCCTTTCTCAAGCTAATCCGTCGGGACAGCTCGGGCGGACCACCCTCCGGGGTGATCTTCCTGCGGCATACAGCGACGGTACTTAGAGAAAAGGAAACCACTGGTGAAGAAGTTCAAGCAGCAGTTCATCACCTGGCCCGAGGTCAGGCAGTTCGTTGTCATGGTGGCAGGCGGCGTACTCGCTTCAGCCATCAGTTTCTGGCTCGGGCTGAAGGGGTGAGGAAGGGCCTACGGGGCTCCCGGGAGTACGCGCCGGGCCCCGGCCTCAAGCGATGATGCCGCAGCGTGCCGGGCGGCCCGTCCCGTTGCCGACCGTGGCAGGGCTGTTGTCGGCATCGCGCGCCTGCCGCCGGGGGGCGGCTGTTTCCTCAGCGGGCAGCGGTCAGTTCCTCGTCGCGGTCGACGGCACCGGTGTCAGCAGGCCCCGCGCCTGGACGGCGGGGAGGGACAGGGTTCGATAGCCCACGGTCTCGAACAAGATGGTGATCCTGTTCCCCTCCTCGCTCATCACCTCGCCCTCGCCCCACGTCCTGTGTCCCACCCGTGTCCCGGGCGGGAAGGCGCCGTCGGACGCCACGGGCCGGAGCGGCACCATGCTCATCGTCACCCGCGAGGGTGACCGCCGCTGCAAGCTCCCGCCGCACCAGCGTGCGCTCGTCGCTCTGGTGTACCTGCGCAAGCACGACACCCTGGCCCGGATCGCGGCCGGCTTCGGCATCTCGGTGGGTACCGCCCACGCCTACACCACCGCCGTGATCAGCCTTCTCGCTGGTCGGGCGCCGGGCCTGCTCAAGGCCCTGCGCGAGCACGAACCGGAGTACGTCCTGCTCGACGGAACGCTCGCCGAGTGCGACCGCGTGGGCGACGGCCGGGCCGACTACTCGCAGAAGCACCGCCGCCACGGTGTGAACGTGCAGGTCGTGACCGACCCAACCGGGCACGTGCTGTGGATCTCGCCGGCCTTGCCGGGCCGGTGCCACGACCTGACCGCGGCCCGCACTCATCGGATCATCCGGATCTGCGAACGCCAGGGCGTCCCCATCCAGGCGGACCGGCCGACCGTAGCGCAGCCCCCAGTCCTCCTCAACCAGCTCGTCCAGCAGCTGAGGGGAGATGCCTGCAACCTCTTCGAGTGCGGCGCGGGCCACCTCGGTGATCCACTCCAGGCGGGTCAGGTCGCGCACCGCGGCCAGGACGTGGGTGGAGTCGGTGCGCTGCGTGGTGTGCTCGCGCACCAGGCCTGCCTCCTTGAGGCGGGCCAGTGCGAGGTCCAGGAGGCGGTCGGCACGGCCGTCTTCAGCGAGACGGTCGCGGAAGTCGGCCAGCACGCTGTGGTGGAACCCGGGATCGTCCAGCTCCATGGCCATCGCATATTTGAAGTCGATGCGGCAGCGGACCGCCTCGGCGGCCTGCCGGTCCGACAGGCCGAGCAGGAACTGCAGCACACAGACGGTGGCCAGTTGAGCAGGCGAGAGCCCCGGGCGCCCGTCACGCGGGTACCAGTCGGCGAAGTCCTCGTCGCACCACAGCCCGTCGAGGCGATCGCGTACCCATATCGCCGTCGTACCGCCCGGGTTGCTCGCCCGCGCGATCTGGGCGGTCAGAGAAGGGACTTGCTCACCGGAACGGGGGCGAAGGGACAACGGGCACCTCGACAGCTGCATCGGTCTGCGGAACTCCCCGAGCATGCCCGTTGATCACGCTGCCGCATCGAGGAACTCCAAGATCCCCGACAGAGTCAAGCTTAGGTGGGGGGCCCGCGGTGTTCGGAGGTCTAGCAGAGCTGCAGCTCACCGAGGTGTACACCGACACCGACGGCATGCTCGACCTCGCCCGTCTCGACGAGCAGGAACTCGTCGCGGCCTGATCCCTCCACTGGTTCGAACCTCTCGACCGTACCGGCGACACCGCCGGTACGGTCGAGATTGGGGGCGAGGGGCGACCGCGGCCTCAGACCCCACGACCCGATATTCCCGCCGACCAACCACCCGGCGCCGTATACGGCGTTCGGCTTTTTGGCCCGTCCCGCGATGGACTTCCCTGACCTGCGAACGCCGACCCCTGACCTGCGACCTGCGACCGCGCCCGCACTCGGAACGGCACCAGGTCCTCCTGGACCCTGTCGCCAGAACAATCGACGTGACGCCCGGGGCGCGAGCAAATACCCTGACGATCCGGGGAGTTCACCGCCTCGCACGACACGACCGTGTGCCGCTGAGCTGTAACCGGGCCCGAAGGGCGGCGCGTTGGCCGCGGCTGTCCGGCACCGATCTCGGCGAAGGCCGCCTGGCCGACAGTCGACAGGACTGTCGCAGCCCACCCGCAGAGTCCGCCCGAAACTCACAGTCGGCTGCTGAAGGAGCACGAGTGTCAAGAACCACCCCACCGCGGTCTGTTGACATCGCGGACATCTTCCCGGAGCTGGCGCCGTTGGCCAAGCAGGCTGTCCGCCTGCACCCGCGCGAGGGTCTGCCGACCGTTCACGAAAGCTCCGTCGGCGGACCACTCGTGTGGCCGGCCGACGAAACGTGGCCGACCTGCGTAGAGGAACACCACAACGCGCACCCGCCCGTCTCCCTCGACGACATCCGCAACATGCGGGCCATGCTCGACGCCGCCTGGCGCCGCCCCCACGACCCTCGCGAGTTCCGCCTCAACCCCGAGGAGCGCGCGCATTTCGCCACGCTCCGAGCAGGGCATCCGGCGCACACCGAGCCGAATGCCCTGCTGCCGGTCGCCCAGCTCTACCTCCGCGACGTCCCGGGCCTCGCGGGCCCCGAGGGAGCCGACCTTCTGCAAGTCCTGTGGTGCCCCCTCGACCACGACAACGAGCTTCCCTCGGCCCGCCTCGTCTGGCGGAACGCCGCGAGCGTCGGCACGCTGCTCACCGATCCCCCGGAACCCGCGGACGTCCAGTACTACGGCAGCTACGTTCCCGCGCCTTGTGTCCTCCACCCCGAGGTCGTCACCGAGTACCCGGCACCGCACGAACTCCCGGAAGAGCTCGCCGACCGTCTCCACGACTGGGGAGAACAGCAGGAGCTCCCCGATTGCCCGGCATGGCACAACCACCCTGAGGGTCTCTCCTGCCGTGTCCGCGACGCGGAAGACGAAGAGGGGGAGGACCCGGAAGCAGGGCTTGGCGGCCCCTACTACGAGCGCGAACTCTCGGTCGCCCCTGGCTGGAAGGTCGGCGGCTGGGCCCCGTGGATGCACGGCGACCCGCGGCCCCTGCACTGCGACGCCTGCAACGCCCGGTACAAGCCCCTGTTCACCATCGACTCCGGCGAAAGCAGTGGCTGGAGCAACACCTGGACCCCGCTGGTGGACCTCGAGAAGCCGTCAGGTCCCATCGGACTGCGCACTCCTGCCGATGCGCCGATGGTGAAGATCGGCAGGGGCCACCGCATGCAGATCTATGTCTGCCCGACGTCGTTCGATCATCCGCACCTCGAAGTCATGCAGTGAGCGCGGACGAAGGCCCGGATCGATTACTGACTTCGGCTCGTCAGGGTGATCTTTGCCAACGTGCCTGATGGGTCCGGGGTGCGGGCTGTATCTCGTGTTGTGTGAGATACGCGGATGGGGGCGGGTTGACCGCTACGGGACGCCGACGTCGAGAGGCCGTACGGCGGCAGGCGGCCGAGTTGTTCGAGCAGAAGATCAGGCCGTTGGAGGTCGCTCAGCGTCTCCGGGTGAGCCGGAAATCGGCCTACCGGTGGCACCAGTTGTGGCGGGACGACGGGATCGCGGCCCTGGTCTCGCGCGGACCGAGCGGATCACGGTGCCGTCTGTCACCGCGCTGCCTGGACAAGCTCGTCGCGTATCTGCAGGAGGGGCCGGCCGCTCATGGCTGGACGGAGGACCAGGTGTGGACCGCCGCGCGGGTGGCCACGCTGATCGGCCGGAAGTTCCACATCTCCTACAGCGTCTCGGGTGCCACCCGGCTGATGCATCGGCTCGGGTTCTCCCCGCAGGTGCCCGTCCGGCAGGTGGCCGAGCGCGACGAGGAGGCCGTGAAGGTGTGGAAGGAGGCGACCTGGGCGGAGGTAAAAGGACCAGGGCGGCCAGCGGGGGCTACATCTGCTTCGAGGACGAGGCAGGCTTCACCCGCAGGCCGCCTCGGGGCCGGACCTGGGGCCGACGCGGACAAACCCCGATCGTGACGGTCAGTGGGCGGCGCTCGGGGCGGCTGTCGGTCGCCGGGCTGATCGCAATGCGGCCCGGCTCACGGACCCGGCTGTGCCACCGGCTGATCGCGCACCCGGCTGGTCAGGGCAAGCGCCGCAGCATGAGCGAGCGCGAATTCATCGCCCTGCTCGACGGCACCCACAGGCACTTACGGCCCGTGCACGCGGCCAATCCATGCGCAGGTGGATCGCTCGGCTTTCAACGGGACTGGTAGCCCGCCTGTCGGGCACGTTCGACGCGCCCGACAGCTCCGGTGATGTTCAGGCGGTACTGGACCATCTGCTCGCTGACGCCGAAGTGCGCCGCAGCTTCGGGCTTGGTGAATCTACCTCTCGCAATGGCCAGAGCCGCGTCTTCTGGCACCAGCAACGCTCCGGAGAGGAACTGTGCTTCATCCTCGATGTCCTGGTCCCAGAGACGGCACCCGCGGTTGTCCATGGCCGGGGTGGGGCGGTGGTGCAAGAGGCCGTGCGCGGCTTCGTGGGTGAGGTTGCTGCTGATTCTTCCGTCCGAATGGGCGTCATTGTGCAAGATGGTGCGTTTCGAGCCGGCGAAGACGGTGACGGCTGAAAAGGCGCTTGGATCGTGGTTGAGCAGGTGATTGGCGCCTGCTGACGACGCCCCCATGCCCGAGAGTGCGACAACGGGTATGGCCAAGTGGTCCGCGAGCACGAAGGGGTCGAGCCGGTCGAGGGCCCCGAGGTGGAGCTCTGACCGGACATCGAGGGCGAGGGAGTTGGCCTCTGTCTTGAAGCCCCGTCGAAACGCCATGTTGCCTAGTCCTTTTGACGCAACCGTTCGTAAGTGATCTTGATGATCTCCTCCAGGGCGGCGGCGGACTCCGGAGATAGATTGCGGTCGCTGCGCAGGTACGTGGAGATCATCGCCAGCGGTTCCGCTTGCGGCCGGTCATCACCCTCGGAACGGACAAAGTCGTCCGCGTCCAGACCGGACCACGCGCACAGTGCTGCAAGCCCGTCCACGTCTGGTCGCTTGCCCTGAGCCATCCGGGTCAGCGTGGATGCGCTTACCCCCGAGCCTGTCGCCACCTGCTTCCAGTGTGCGCTCCGGCTGATTCACGCTCCTGGATGGCGAGTTCGCGATGGCGGGCGGCCGGGTGGTCGTCCCGGCCCCGAGGGCTGCCGCCGGGCCGTGGAGGCGCTCGCGGAGCGTGGCGCCGCCGGACGGGGCCGGGAGCCTGCCGTGGCCTGGCGGGCGAATTTGGCGGCCAACTCGGCGACGACGACCGTCTCGGCGTGGTCAGCGATCACCTGGGCGCTTCCGACCTCCGCCGCGATCGCGCGGTCATCGCGGGCCCCCGGCGCCGGCGAAGGGCACTTGGGCTGAAGGGGCGGCCTGCTGTCCGTACGGGTGCTGCCACAGGCCCTGCGCCTGAAGTCTCGGCAGGACGCCCTCGCCGAACCAGTACGCCTCCTCCAGGTGCGGATAGCCGGAGAGCACGAACTCGTCGACGCCGAGGGCGTGGTACTCCTTGATCCGCTCGGCGACCTCGCCATGGCTGCCGACCAGGGCGGTGCCCGCGCCGCCGCGCACCAGGCCGATGCCTGCCCACAGGTTGGGGTGGATTTCCAGGCGGTCACGGCTGCCGCCGTCGTGCAGGGCGAGCATGCGCTGCTGGCCCTCGGACTCGCTGCGGGCCAGGCCCGCCTGGATGGTCTTGACCGCCTCCGGGTCGAAGCCGTCCAGGAGCCGGTTCGCCTCGGCCCAGGCCTGCTCGGAGGTGTCGCGGGTGATGACATGCAGGCGGATGCCGAAGCGGACGCGACGGCCCTCCTTGTCGGCCAACGCCCGGATCCAGGAGATCTTCTCCGCGACGGCGGCGGGCGGCTCGCCCCAGGTGAGATAGACGTCGACATGCTTGGCGGCGACTTCTCCGGCGATCGGCGAGGAGCCCCCGAAGTACACCTCGGGGACCGGGCCGGGTACCCGTGCGAGCTTCGCGTCCTCGACCTGGAGGTGCTCGCCGCGCAGGTCGATGGTCTTGCCCTCCCACAACCCTCGTACGATCGCGAGGAATTCGCCGGTACGGCGGTAGCGCGCGTCCTTGTCGAGGAAGTCTCCGTAGGCCCGCTGCTCGTGGCTTTCCCCGCCGGTGACGACGTTGAGCAGAAGCCGTCCGCCGGTCTGCCGCTGGAAGGTGGAGGCCATCTGCGCGGCGAGCGTCGGTGAGACGAAGCCAGGCCGGAAGGCGACGAGGAACTTCAGCCGCTCGGTGTTCTGGCTGACCATCGCGGTGGTCAGCCACGCGTCCTCGCACCAGGCTCCCGTCGGCGTGAGTGCGCCGACGAAGCCCAGGTCCTCGGCGGCGCGGGCGATCTGGCTGAGGTAGGCGACAGTGGGCGGCCGGTCGCGCCCGGACTCGGTGGCGGGGGTGCCGTGGCCGCCGCCGACGACGTGGCGGCTGTCTCCGTTGGTCGGCAGGAACCAGTGGAAGGTGAGGGACACTCGGGGCTCCGATCTGGGGTGCGATCAGGGGACGTTCGTCGGCGCCGGGGCGGAGAGCCGGTCCAGCTCCCCGCGGGGAAGCCGGCGTTCGGCGTCGCGAGCCGAGGCGCCCGCCCGGAACTCGTTGCTCGGGGCGGACGCGACAGTGACGGCCTCGGCGTCGTCGGTGATGACCTGCGCGGTCATGGCCTCAGCTCGCCGCGGCGAGGAGCGGGGTACGGCCCAGCGCCAGCGAGAAATGGTCGACGACCTGGGTGAGGGCCTCGGCTGCGGCTGGTGCGACAGTGATCGAGCCGTCGTCGTGGGCGGTGATGTCCTTGTCGAGGGTGAACCAGCCCTGCACGATGTGCGCGGCGCCCATGGAGTTGAGGACCGGACGCAGGGCGTAGTCGATGGCGAGGACATGCGCGGTGGAGCCGCCGGTGGCGAGAGGGAGGACCGTCTTTCCGGTGAGTGCGTACTGCGGGAGCAGGTCGAGGAGCGCCTTGAGGACTCCGGAGTACGACGCTTTGTAGACGGGTGTTCCTACGACGACGCCGTCGGCGCTCGCGAACAGTTCGGTGGCCTCGACGATCGCCGGATGCCGGAAGTCCGCGCCGAGCAGGGCATCGGCCGGGATGGTGCGAACGTCGAGCGGAACGACGTCGTGCCCCTGAGCGGTCAGTCGCTGGTCCAGGTGGCGCAGCAGGCGGTTGGTGCGGGAGGAGGCGGAAGGGCTGCCGGATACGGACAGGACGGTGGCCATGGGTCCTCTTTCGGGGAGAAGGGGGCGCCTCCGCCGGGGAGGCGCTCTGGGGGCGGTCAGGGGTACCAGGTCGGTCCGGGCAGTTCGCCCTCGATGACCCAGCGCCCGACCTCTGGCCGCTTGTGGGCGACAGGGTCGTGGAGGGTGTGGGTGCGGACGTTGCGCCAGAAGCGGCAGGCCCTCGGATGCGGCGGTGGCGCGGGCGCCGGTCACTTCGAGGATCTGGTTGCCGATCTCCAGGGCGACGTCGGTGGCGCGGGCGTTCACTGCTGGAAGGAGTGCCCCCGTCGGCGCCATTCCTCCGCGAGCAGTTCGTACGAGCGGACCCGGTCCGTGTGGTCGTGGGTGATCGTCGTGATGAGCAACTCGTCCGCGCTCGTGGCCTCCTGCAGTTGTTCCAACTGGTCGGCGACCCGGCTCGGCGAGCCGACGAACTGGGTGTCGAGGCGGTCCTGGACGAGGGCCCGGTCCTCGTCGGTCCATGCGTGGGCACGCGCTTCCTGCGGCGTCGGGAACTCGATGGCGCCTTCGGCGGTACGGATGCTGCGCACCCATGGGCCGTAGCCGGTGGCGAGTTCACGGGCCGTTGCGTCGTCCTCTGCGACGACGACGTCCGCCGAGACGCTGACGTACGGCTTGTCGAGGAACTCGGAGGGCTGGAAGAAGGACCGGTAGCCCTCCACCGCCTCCAGGACCGTGGCTGGGCTGACGTGATAGTTGGCCGCGAACCGCAGACCGTTGCCGCCCGCCACCTCGGCGCTCTGACCACCGCTGCTGCCCAGGATCCACACCTCCACGTCGGCGCCCTCCCCTGGCACGACGTGCGCTTCGACGCCCTCCGGCGAGCGGTAGGTGCCGGCCAGCAGGGCGAGGATGTCGTCGATCTGCTCGGCGTAGTCCTGTGACTCGGCACCTGGCAGCAGGAGCAGCCTGCGCTGCAGCGCGATGCGGGGTGAGCCGAGCAGATGTTCGAATGAGAAGCGGGGTGGGATCAGCAGGCCGTTCGGGGTGCGGCCGTCGACGACGGGTGTCGCCGTGGGCAACGGTGCGACCGGCTGTCCCGGCGTGCGGCCGCCCGAGCGTCCCAGGCCCAGATCGAAGCGGCCCGGGTGCAGTGTGTCGAGCAGGCCGAACTCCTCCACGGTGGACAGCGCCGTGCGGTGCCCGAGCTGCACGGCCCCGGAGCCGAGCCGGATGGTGGAGGTGGCGGAGGCGGTCAGCGCCAGGACGACGGCGGGTGACGTGCCCGCCACGCCGGGATTGAGGTGATGCTCAGCGAACCAGTAGCGGGCATATCCGAGGCGTTCGGCCTGCTGTGCGAGGTCGATGGAGTTGCGCAGGGCATCGGCTGCCGTCGATCCGGAGGAGATCGGGACCAGGTCGAGGACGCCGAGGGAGATGTCAGACACGGGTGGACTCCTGGGTGATCGGTGATGCCGGAAGCACGGGGCCCCAGGCGAACGGCGGGTCGGGGATCTCGCGGCGCAGCACGGGGGCGGCCTCGGACTGGAACAGCTCGAGGGAGGCGCGATGCTGGGACTCCGGCAGCCCACCCGCGTCGGCGTGCAGGTGGACGACCGTGTGGCCGAACTGCTCGTGGTAGCGGTGCACCTTGTCGACGACCTGTTGCGGGCTGCCGATCAGCGCCGAGCTGCGCTCGACGAAGTCCTCGAAGGTCTCGAAGACCACCGGCAGGCCTGCCTTCTTGAAGAAGGCCAGGTTGGCCTCGAAGATCGGCCGGTACGCGGCGAGCGCCTCCTGCGAGGTGGGGGCGACACAGATGCCCGCGGTGCCGGCGCCGACGGCGATCTGCGCCGGGTCGTGGCCGTAGAACTCCCAGCGCTCGCGGTAGTGGCGGATCAACTCGGCATACGGCTCAATGGGGTTGGTGACGTTGGCGGAGAACAGCGGGTCGCCGTAGCGGGCGGCGAGATCGACCGACTCCTTGCTGGTGGCGCTGCCGTGCCAGACCCGGACCGGCCGCTGGTACGGCCGCGGCCACACCTCGGCGTCGGTCAGCGGGGGACGGAAGCGGGCGTCGGCGGTGACCTTGTCCTGGCGCCAGATCTTCCGGAAGACCTCGTAGCTCTCGGCGTTGCGGTCCCACTGGTCCTCGGGCGTTACGTTGAACAGGACGCGCTGGGCGGCGCCGTTGCCCTTGCCGATGATCAGGTCGAGGCGGCCGCCCGAGAGATGGTCGAGGGTGGCGTAGTCCTCGTACGCGCGGACCGGGTCCAGCAGGCTGAGCGTCGTGACGGCCGTGAACAGGCGGATCCGCTTCGTCCGGGCGGCCACATGGCTCAGTACGACGGTCGGGGACGAGGAGATGAACGGCCGCTCGTGCCGCTCCCCCACGCCGAAGCCGTCGAACCCCAGCTCCTCGGCGAGCAGGGCGTTGTCGAGGACCTCGCGGAACCGGTCGTGTGTGGACTTCTGCACCCCGGTGACCGGGTCCGGGCGGTGCACGATCAGGGTGATCGCGAGGAACTTCACGACGCCGCCCGCTCGTCGGACGCCTCGTCCGGGTGGGCGAGGCCGAGGTGGTGCCGGAGCGTCGGGCCCTCGTAGTCGGTGCGGAAGACGCCCTGTTCCTGCAGCAGCGGGACAACCTTGTCGGCGAAGTCGTCGAGGCCGGTCGGGGTGATGTGCGGGACGAGGATGAAGCCGTCACTGGCGTCGGCCTGGACGTAGTCGTTGATGGTCTTGGCGATGGTCGCCGGGGAGCCGATGAAGTTCTGGCGGTTGCCGGTGTTGATGATCAGGTCGCGGATGGACCAGTTGTTCGCCTCGGCCAGCTCGCGCCACTCGCGGGCGGTGGCCAGCGGGTCGCGGTACATCCGGACCTGGGCGCGGCCCTTGGAGATGTGGTTGTCGCTGACGTCCGGGTCGATGTCGGGCAGCGGGCCTTCGGGGTCGTAGGCGGACAGATCGCGGTTCCAGACGAACTCCAGGTGCTTGATGGCGGTGGCCCCGCTGACCTGCTGGCGGCGCACCTCCCGGGCCAGCTCCTCCGCCTCGGCGTCGGTGTCGGCGAGGGCGAAGGAAGCGGCGGGCAGGATGAGCAACTGGTCGTGCCGGCGGCCGTACTTGGCGAGGCGGTTCTTGACGTCCGTGTAGAAGGCCTGGCCGCCTTCGAGGGTGGCGTAGCGGCTGAAGATGGCGTCGGCGCTCGAAGCGGCGAATTCGCGGCCCTCGTCGGAGTCTCCGGCCTGGAAGATGACCGGGCGGCCCTGCGGGGAGCGCGGGACGTTGAACTGGCCGTGGATGTCGAAGTGCTGGCCGGTGTGGACGAAGGAGCCGGCCTTCGCGTCACGTAGGAAGACGCCGGTCGTCTGGTCAGCGATGATCTCGTCGCCTTGCCAGGAGTCGAAGAGTTCGCCCACCGTGGCCAGGAACTCCTTCGCCCGGGAGTAACGCTCGCCCTGCGGCAGGAAGCCGCCGCGGCGGAAGTTCTCGCCCGTGAAGGCGTCCCAGGAGGTGACGACGTTCCAGGCGGCGCGGCCGCCCGAGAGGTGGTCGAGGCTGGCGAACTGGCGGGCCACCTCGTAGGGCTCGTTGAAGGTGGAGTTAATGGTTCCGGTCAGGCCGAGGTGTTCGGTGACGGCGGCGAGCGCGGCGAGGACGGTGAAGGTGTCGGGGCGGCCGATGACGTCCAAGTCGTATATTTTTCCGCCCTGTTCGCGCAGCCTGAGGCCCTCGGCGAGGAACAGGAAGTCGAACTTGGCGCGTTCGGCGGTCTGCGCGAAGTGGGTGAAGGAGCTGAACTCGATGTGGCTGCCGGCCTTCGGGTCGCTCCACACGGTGGTGTTGTTGACGCCCGGGAAGTGCGCGGCCAGATGGATCTGCTTCAGCGGCTTGCTGGTCATGTCGGTGCGGGTCCTTCCGGCTCAGACGGTGGCAGCGGCGTAGCGGTTGGCGGGGCGGGCCAGGCCCAGCAGGCCGCGCAGGGTGTCGGCCTCGTAGGCGGTGCGGAAGGCACCGCGGCGCTGGAGTTCGGGCACCAGGCCCCGGGTGACGGCTGGCAGGTCGTGCCCGGCGACGGCGGGCCGCAACCGGAAGCCGCTCAGCCCCTCCACCGCCAAGTCCTGCAACAAGTCAGCGAGTTGAGCGGGCGTACCGGCGAAGATGCGTGCGTCGCTTGTGTACGGCTCCCCCGCGAGGGCGTCGAGACGTGCCCGGCGGTCCTCCGCCGCGGCCGGCTCGTCGTCCAGGAAGACCACCAGGTCACCGAAGACGTGCACGAGTTCACCGGCGCGTCCGGCCGCCTCCTGCTCGGCGCGGATCTCGGCGACGATCGCGCGGGCCTGGCCGGCGTCGTGCGGGGTGACGTAGCCGACGTCGGCCTGACGGGCCACCAGCCGGTACGGGATCGTCTGGTGGGCCAGGGCGGTGACCAGCGGCTGGCCCTGGGGCGGCCGCGGGGTGATGGACGGGCCCTTCACACTGAAGTGTCTGCCCTCGAAGTCGATGTAGTGCAGCTTGTCGCGGTCGATGAAGCGGCCGGTGGCGACGTCGCGGATCTCCGCGTCGTCCTCCCAGCTGTCCCAGAGTCGGCGCACGACCTCGACGTAGTCGGCGGCCTCGTCGAAGTGGTCGGTGAGCAGGTCCTGCCCGGCCGGGCTCTGGATGCCCTCCAGGCTGAGCGGTGGAAAGGTGCGGCGACCGAAGTGCGCGGCCTCGTGCGGCCGGGGCGAGATCTGCACGCGCAGGCCGGCCCGGCCGCTGCTGACGTAGTCGAGAGTGGCGATCGCCTTGGAGATGTGGAACGGCTCCGTGTGGGTGGCGATCACGGTCGGCACCAGGCCGATATGCCGGGTCAAGGGTGCAATACGGGACGCGATCAGTACGGCGTCCAGGCGTCCGCGGACCTGATCGGTACGGCCGTCCAACTCACCGTAGTGAGAGGACTGCAGGCCGAGGCCGTCCTCGAGGGTGACGAAGTCGAGCAGGCCGCGTTCGGCCTCGGCGACCAGGTCGGCCCAGTATCCGGCGGTGAACAGGTACCGGGGGCGGGCGACTTGCTCGCGCCAGGAGGCGGGATGCCAGCCTGTGCCGTCGAGAGCCACGGCAAGGTGCAGGGGAGAAGCGGGAGTTGCGGACACGAGGGTGCCTTCCTGGAGGTCCGTACGAGATCGCCGGCCCGCGGGAGTCGGGGCACACGGCGGCTAGGGAAGCGGGGTCAGGAGCTACAGAGGGAGCCGGCCACGCGCTGGAGGTCGATGTGGGGCCGGGAGTGGAGGCGGACGGCACGCAGTACACGTGTCACGTGTCGCACCTCCGTCCGAGCGGACCATGCACTCACCTTCGACAAGGACAACGGCACGGCTATGCCGTTTCTTCCAGAGCGGCTGCCCCGGTGTGCCGGACGAGCGAGAAGACGGTACGGCGGCGCAGGGTGAACCCGATCGACTCGTACAGCCGGATCGCGTTCGCGTTGGTGGCCGCGGCGTGCAGGAAGGGGCGTTCGCCGCGTTCCCTGATGCCGGCGGCGACCGCACGGACCAGGCGGGTGGCCAGGCCCCGGCCGCGGTGGGCGGGGTCGGTGCACACGGCGCTGATCTCCGTCCAGCCCGGCGGGTGCAGCCGCTCGCCGGCCATTGCGATCAGCCGGCCCTCGTGGCGGATGCCGAGGTAGGTGCCCAGTTCGACGGTGCGCGGCAGATAGGGGCCCGGCTCGGTGCGGGCGACCAGGTCGAGGATCTCGGGCACGTCGTCGGGACCGAGCCGTACGGCCTCAGGGTCGGGCCCCGCGCGCAGGGAGGTGTCCACGAGCTGGACGCCGTGTCCGGTGCGCACGACCTCCCAGCCCACCGCCGCCTCGGTGACGCCCCGCACCGCGGCGGTGCCGCCAGGGCCGACGAGTGCGGCGAGGTCGGCCCAGGCGCGCGGGTCGTCCTCGTCGGAGAGGGCGTGGAAGGGTGCCACGTCCTCGCGGTAGCGGGCGGCGCGGCCGATGCGTTCGGCGAAGGGGGCGTGGGGGCCGGTAAGCGCGGCCCAGGCGGGGTTGTCCAGGATGTGCGAGGAGCTGGCGTCGATGCTGGTCACGGACATGGTGTGGCAGTCTCCGGGGTGCGGCTCGGGTGTCCGGCGCGCGGGGACTCCACCGCGAGGCGGCGGCGGAGTCCCGGTCACGCGATGGTCAGGAGTTGTCGAGGGGCAGTCCGGGCGGGTTGACCTCGGACTTGGCGACGGCCTCGTTGGAGAGGTTGTAGGCCTTGAGCCACTCGGCGTACTGACCGTTCTCGATCAGGTAATTGATGGAGTCGGCGAGCGGCTTCGCCAGGCCGCTGTCCTTCTTCGCGGTCGCCGCGATCAGGCCCTGCAGGCTCGCGCCGGCTCCGGAGTACGTGCCTGCGGTGCGGGTGGCGTTGGGCGTGTTCGCGACCTGGCGGTTGTGGTACGCGATGCCGGGGTTGGGGCCCAGGTACGCGTCGATCTTGCCGCTGGACAGGGCGAGGTAGACGCTGTTGCTGTCCTGGAAGTACTTGACGGTGAGCTTCTTGCCCTCCTTGGCCAGCTTCGCCTTCCACTCCAGGAGGATCTTTTCCTGGTTGGTGCCAGAGCTGACGGAGACGGTCTTGCCGGCGAGGTTCTCGTAGTTGTCTTCGAAGTTCCAGGTGCTCTTCTTCGGCACCACGAAGGCGAGGTTGTCCTGCCGGTAGGAGGCGAACTCGTACTTCTTCTTGCGCTCCTCGGTGTCGGTGACGTTGGAGAAGGCCACGTCGACCTTGCCGCTGTCGATGCCGACGAAGAGGTTCTCCCAGGTGGAGTTCTTCACCTCGGGCTGGAGGCCGAGGACCGCGGCGACCAGGCGGCCGAAGTCGGGTTCCGCGCCGGTGAGGGTCTTCTGGTCGCTGCCCACGTAGGCCAGCGGCGGGAAGCCGGCCGGCAGGGCGCCGATGCCGATCTCCAGCTTGCCGCTCTTCTTGACGGCGGCGGGCAGTTCGGCGCTGATGGACTTGACCTCGGAGACCTTGATGGAGGTCTGCTTGGCGGCGCCGTTGGAGACCTGTCCGATGACGACCTCGCCGGACTTGGCGCTGTCGGTGGAGGTGGCCGCGTCGCTGTTGCCACCGCAGGCGGCGAGCCCGGTGGCCAGGGAGGCGACGGCGGTCGCCGCGGTGATGCCGCGTATCAGGCTGCGTCGGGTGAACTGGGTGGGCATGGCCGTTCCTTGTCGCTGGAGGTGATGAGGGTGGCGTGGGGGGAGGTCTGAAGGGTGCGGCGGGTCAGAGGACCTTGCTGAGGAAGTCCCTGGTCCGCTCGTGCCGGGGCTTGTCGAGGACCTCGGAGGGCGGGCCCTGCTCGATGATCTTGCCGCTGTCGATGAAGACGACCCGGTCGGCGATCTCGCGGGCGAAGCCGATCTCGTGGGTGACGATGAGAAGGGTGGTGCCGCTGGTCGCCAGGTCCTTGATGACGGCGAGGACTTCGCCGACGAGTTCGGGGTCGAGGGCGGAGGTGGGCTCGTCGAAGAGGATGACGCCGGGGCGCAGGGCGAGGGCGCGGGCGATGGCGACGCGCTGCTGCTGGCCGCCGGAGAGCTGGCGCGGGTAGGCGCCGGTCTTGTCGCCGAGGCCGACCCGGCCGAGGAGTTCGCGGGCGAGCTCCTGGGCTTCGGGCTTGCCGAGCCTGCCGGTGGCGACCGGGGCGGCGGCCACGTTGTCCAGGACGGTGAGGTGCGGGAAGAGGTTGAAGTTCTGGAAGACGAAGCCGATCCGCCCGCGCTGGGTGAGGATGGCGCGCTCGCTCAGCTCCTTGAGCCTCTCGCCCTGTCGCTTCACACCGATCAGCTCGCCATTGATGCTGACGTGGCCGATCTCGGGCTTCTCCAGATGGTTGATGACCCGCAGCAGGGTGGACTTGCCGGAGCCCGAGGGGCCGAGGATCACGGTGACCTCGCCGGGGCGGACGGTCAGGTCGACGCCGTCCAGCACCCGATGGGTGCCGTACCACTTGTGCACGTCGTGGACCTCGAGGGTGGCGGCCTCGACGTCCGCCAGGGCCTCGATGGTGTCGGCGGTCATACGGCGGCCTCCCGGCGGATGCGGGCCCGCAGGTCGGTGAGCCCGGTGCGGAGCTTCTGCAGCGGTGTCGGCGGCAGGCTGCGAATGGCACCGCGGGCGTAGTACCGCTCGACGTAGAACTGGACGACGGAGACGACGCTGGTCAGGATCAGGTACCAGACGGTGACGACCAGCAGCAGCGGCACGATGTCGCCGGGGTAGGTGGAACCCATGGTCTGCGCCGAGCCGAACAGGTCGAGCAGAGAGACGTAGAAGACCAGCGAGGTGCCCTTGATCAGGCCGATGAGCTGGTTGACGTAGTTCGGGATGATCGAGCGCAGCGCCTGCGGAAAGACGATCTTCCGGAACTGGTAGCCCTTCGGCAGGCCGAGCGCCGCGGCCGCCTCGTGCTGGCCCTGGTCGACGGAGAGGATGCCCCCGCGTACGACCTCGGCCGCGTAGGCGGCCTCGTTGAGGCTGAGGCCGATCACGGCGACGACCATGTCGGTGGCGAGCTTCGACTCGTCGAAGGAGAAGAAGGCCGGGCCGAAGGGAATGCCGACGCTCAACGTCTTGTACAGGGCACTGAAGTTGTAGAGGAAGATCAGTACCACGATGAGCGGGATGGAGCGCAGCGCCCAGACGTAGGTCCAGCTGACCGCGCGCAGCACGGGGCTCCTCGACAGCCGGGCCAGGGCGAGCACGATGCCGCCGATCAGGCCGAGCACCGCGCTGTAGGCGGTGACTTCGAGGGTGATCAGCAGGCCGTCGAGGATGGTGGGGCGCAGGAACCAGTAGCTCCAGCGGTCCCACTGGTAGAAGGGGTTGGAGACCAGTCCGTGCACGAACTGGGCGACCAGGACGAGGACGACCGCAGTGGCGATCCAGCGTCCGGGGCGCCGCAGCGTCAAAACTCGCTGGGCAGTGAGGGCTTTCGATGGTTCGTCGGCGGTCGGCGCCTCGGGGAGGGTGACGGTGGCGCCAGGGGGTTCACTCATGGTGGGCTCCGGCTGGGTGAGAACACCCCGGAAGCACGGCGGCATGCGGAAGCGCACACGACGGTGAGGTACCGGGGGCGGGGAGGACAACGGCACACCGCACGGGCGGTGTTCGTCAGGGAGTGCGGGGGCTGCGGGGAGGTGTCAGCCCCGACAGCGGGCACAGCCCGGTGCGGTACACAGTGCGCTGTTCACGCGGAGCAGATCGACGGCGCGATCGGCGACGAGAGGGTTCGGGTACGGCTGTACGCAGCCCTGGGAGCGGCGCGTGGCCGTCCTGGGAGCTGCGTACATGACGTCACCATCACTGTTCCGGCCCGTGTGGGCCTCGCGCTTACCGAAACGTCTTCGGTCCGGTCGTCACCTGGGGCACCCCACCGCGGAGCGAGGGTTGCCAGTCAGCAAGCCAGGGCTTGTCGCTGACACTCATGACCGTTCTGGGCCATAGTCAAGACAATTGCCCGAACGAATGTCAACGCCGGTCCACCAGGTGGAACGGCTAACGGGCCGCGTGTGCTGCCCAGTCCAGGATCCGCACGGCCGCTCCGGCGGCCTCCAGGCCCTGGCAACGGGCGTGGTGACGGCGCTCGATGCCGTCGAGGTCGAGGTGGCCGCCGAAGGCAGGGTGGGCGGCGAGCCGGCGGGCGTAGGCCCACAGGGTCGGGTGGTCGGCGATGCGTTGGACGGCTGAGGCGTCGAGGTGGTTGCGGTGCACGGTGTCGAGTTGGACCAGGGCGACCCACAACTCGACGTCGGCGGCGATGATTTCGTCGCGGATCAGGTACGTGCGTCCTTCGAGCCAGCGTTCCAGGGCCCCGAGCGTTTCGAGCAGCATGCCAAGTGCCGTGTCACGTTCCACCGGCGCGCCACCGGCCGATCCGGCGTGCTGCGCGGCCTGTTCGATGCCTTGCGCGCACATCCACTCGACGGCCTCGATCTCCGACTCCGCGCCGCACGGGTAGAGCGAGGGGCGGTCGCCGCCAAACCGGCGGTCGAGGTCGCGCATGATGTCCGGGGCGTGGGTGCTGACGATCCGCCCGGACCAGTCGTCGCTGAGCACCGGCGCGACGGCCGGACCGGGGTACCGGTGGGCGCTGGCCTCGTACAACGGACGCAGGACGGAGTGGCCGCCCTCGGGGCAGTCGGGGACCGCGGGCAGGAAGGTGGCCGGACAGACGGTGTCCAGGCCGAGCAGGCTGTGGGTGACGGCGATGCGCAGGCCGCCGGGACAGGCGGTCGACAGATGGAGGCGGTAGCGGCCCGGAACGGCGTAGTGGCCGCTGCGCGCGTCCCGGCCGATCCGGCCCCGGAAGGCGGGCGCGGGTCGGTCGGCGGCGTGGGCGGCCAGCGGTGTGACAGTCATGACTCTCCCCGGGAGCGGGCGCGGACGTACGCGCGGCGGAAGCGACGTCGGGTGAGGGAGCGGAGTTCTCCCGTGCGCACCGGACGGCACGACGCCCGAGGGCGTCTCCGGTGCGGGATGGGCGCGGCTCAGCCCTGGGGGTTGATGGCGCTGCAGACACGCAGCAGATCGATGTGACGGCGGGAGGTCAGAAGAGGCGAACGGCTCATCGGACGGTGACCGACTCCAAGCGCCTCATAATTTCCCTACCTATTCACTAGGATTCCCTCAGTGAGTGTCGATCCGACCGACATCGGCGTCAAGAGGGCCGTCCCGCATCGCGGACGCCCCGATGGACGGCGGCCCGCCTCGACACGGTCACCACACGTTTCCCACTGCAACCGTCGGGACGCGGCGACGGTGTCGAATCCGCGTGGATGACGTGCCGACGAGCTGCGTGCTCACCGCAGAAGGCCCAGACGAAAGGGCCCGCAGGCTCTCGCCCGCGAAGTCTCCTCGCACCGTCGGGACATCATCGGGACGACAGGTTGTGAATCTGCGATCCCCTGTCCCCGTTTGCGGAGCATCAGAGCGACGTGCGACAAGTCGTTCTTCGTGGTCGGTGTCCGGCGTCCTCGGCCGGGTACAGGAGTCTGGGCCTGGATCCTGCGACGATCCAGGCCCTGGTCAGTCCGGATACTCCGGTCCGGTCAGTCCGGATACTCCGGTCCGACCGCGGTGCGGGCGCCGAGCGTCCTTCCCCTGCCCCAGCCGAGCTCACGCCGGTATCCGCCGAGCAGACCGGAGTCCTCGAGCTCTGTCACATCACGGAAACGCGAGCCGGGAGCGACCGCGGTCACCAGTGGGGCGACGAACAGCGCGTCGGTCGGGCAGTAAGCCTCGCACTGGAAGCAGGTCTGGCAGCTGTCCTGGCGCGCGATCACCGGAACGCCGTCAGCGCCGCGATCGAAGACGCGCGTCGGGCACACCTCGATGCACCGGTCGCAGGCAATGCAGCGATCCGGGTCGACGATCTCGATCATGCGGCTCGGCCTCCGCTCGCGACCAGTTGCCGTTGCACCGCCTCCGGGCGGCTCCAGACCTCGTCCAGCCCACCGGTGAGCAGCCGGTGGTGCTGGGCCGGGTCCTGCGCCGGCCGGTCGGCCCGCTTGTGCATACCGCGCGACTCGGTGCGCTGCAGCGCCGCGTGGTACATCCAGCGGCCGTGGGCCACCATCGCGGCCGCTTCCCTGGCCCGGAACAGCGTCTCGCCGCTCGCTCCGAGCCCTTCACGGACCGCGGACCACGTCTCGTGCAGCGAACGCAGCGCCGGCTCCAGACGGTCCGCGTGTCGCAGGTAGTTGCGGTCGTACGGCAGGACCTCGCGTTGTACGGCGGTGACGACCTCGCGGTGGCCGACGTTCACCGCGCCGGTGGGGCGCAGGCCCGCCGTCCCCACTGGGCGCACGGCGCGGCCCGGACGGCCGCGCCCGGCGGCGAACGTGGCGGCGCCCCGGCCCGCCCAGCTGCCCGAGGACGCCGCCCACGCGGCGTTGTGGCTGCCGCCGCCTGTGAAGCCGCCGCAGATCAGCTCGCGGGTCGCGGTGTCGCCGGCCGCGTACAGACCGGGGACGTCGGTGGAGCAGTCGTGGCCGGCGATGCGGACACCGCCGGTCCCGCGCACCGTGCCCTCGGCGAGCAGGGTGATCTCGAACAGGTCGGTGAAGGGGTCGATGCCCAGCCGGTCGAAGACCAGGAAGGTGTTCGGCTGGCCCTTGCGCATCGCCAGCTGCTCGTCCGGTGTGGCCTTGTCGAAGCGGGCGTAGACCGGCTCCGTGAGCAGGGCCCTCGCGATCACCGACCGGCCGCGGGTGCTGCCCGCGCCGTCGAGGACCGAGCCGTCGGCGCGGTAGAAGGTCGCCCACGAGTAGTAGGCGGTCTTGGTCAGTGACGTGCCCTTGGGGGCGATGGCGTAGGCGTTGGAGAACTCCATCCCGGACAGCCGTGCCCCCGCCTCGACGGCCAGCAGCGCGCCGTCCCCGGTGTTGACGTCGCAGCCGAGCGTCTTGGACTGGAACGCGCATCCCCCGGCGGCGAGTACCACCGCCCCGGCCTCGATGCGGACGGTCTCACCGGTCGTACGGTCCAGCGCCCGCGCCCCCGAGACGATGCCGTCGGCGTCGGTCAAAAGCTCCAGCGCCGGGGTGTGGTCGAGGATGCGGACGCCGAGCCGCCGCACCCGGGTGCGCTGCCGCCGCATGTACTCCGGCCCTTGGAGGTCGCCGCGCAGTTGACGACCGTCGGCGTCGACGGGGAAGGGGTAGCGCTGGATGCGGGCCAGTTCATCCATGCGCGCGTGGGTCTCGTCAAGGACGCGCGCCATCCAGTCCCGGTCGGCGAGGAATCCGCCGAGTGCCTCGCGGCTCGCCATGGCGGCTTCGCGCAGTTCGGGGACGTCGTCGACGTACCAGATGCCGGTGCCGACGGATGCGGTCGCTCCGCTCGCGCCCGTGTATCCCTTGTCGGCCAGCACGACGTCGGCTCCCCCCTGAGCGGCCTTGATCGCGGCCCAGGTGCCCGCGGGGCCGCCGCCGATCACCAACACGTCGGTGGACAGAGCCTGTTCGGGTTCGGTGCTCGCCATGATGTGTTCCTTCCCGTATGGGATTCAGGGTTTGAGTCGGCCGGTGGCGAACATCGCGGACGACCAGGCCGTCAGCGTCGCCGCCAGGCCCCAGACCACGGCAAGGGCCCAGCCGGCGCTGACGTCGCCTTTGCCGAGGAACCCGATCCGTTCGGCCTGGACCAGCCAGAAGACGGGGTCGAGGTGGCTCACGTAGTTCCAGAACGAAGGCAGTTGACGGACCGAGTAGAAGACGCCGCCGAGGAAGCCCAGCGGCAGCAGGATGATCGACTCCATGGAGTAGACATGGTCGAGGGACTTGGCGTGACCGCCCGCGATCACGCCGACCTGCGCGGCGACCAGGAGCACTCCGAGCGTGCCGAACGCCAGGACGACGGGGCGGGCCGGGGTGCCGCCGTGGGTGAGCGGCAGGGCCACCGCCAGGACGCCCGCGCCCACGACGACGCCTCGGGCGACGCCGGCGCCCACCAGTGCCGCGTTGATCTCCCACCACCTGAGCGGGCTCGCGAACACGTCGTTGATGTACTGGTCCCGGCGGGCCTCGAACAGGCTGGTCGTCCCGTTGAAGAAGCCGACGTTGACGATCGCCTGGGCGAAGAGGCCGGGCACGATGAAGCTGCCGTAGCCGACGCCGTCGATCGTGTCGACGTGCGAGCCGAGAGCCGATCCGAAGACCACGACGAACAGCACGGTCGACAGCACCGGGCCGACGACGCTGTAGCGCCAGATCGTGAGGAAGCGCAGGACCTCGCGCTCCAGGAACCACAAGAACGGTGAGCGCTCCGGCCGGAAGGACTCGTCGTACGCCGGGAGGGCCGGCGTTTCGGTGCTGCTCACGAGGCCATCTCCTCCGCCGTGATCACCCGTTCGTAGACCTCCGAGATGTCCCGGGCCGCGTACCGCTCCCGCAGCGAGGCGGCGGAGCCGCGGTCGACGATCCGGCCCGCGCGCAGCAGCGCGATCTCGTCACACAAGGTCTCCGCCTCCTCCAGGTAGTGAGTCGTCAGCAGGACCGTGGTGCCGGCCGCGTTGAGGCCCTTCACGACCCGCCAGATCTCCGAGCGCAGTTCGACGTCGACGCCGGCCGTCGGCTCGTCGAGGATGAGCAGGCGGGGACGGTGCATGAGGGCCCGCGCGAGGACGAGGCGCCGTTGCATGCCGCCGGAGAGTTCGTAGGCTCGTACGTCGGCCTTGTCGTCGAGACGGAACAGGGCGAGCAGTTCGTCCGCGCGCCGGGCGGCCGCCTTCCGGCCGATGCCGTGATATCCCGCGTGGTAGACCAGGATCTGCCGGATGGACAGAAACCGGTCGACGTTGATCTCCTGCGCGGCCAGACCCAGCAGTCTGCGGGCCTGACGGCTGCGGTGGTCGTGCCCGAAGACGGAGAGGCTGCCGGCGCTGGGGCGCACGATGTTGCATACCGAACCGATGAGCGTGGTCTTTCCCGCGCCGTTCGGGCCGAGCAGCCCGAAGAAAGCACCATCCGGTATCTCCAGGTCGAGCCCAGCCACCGCGGTGAAGCCGTCCTCGTACGTCTTGCGCAGGCCCTCGACCCGCAGCGCGGGCGGACTCCCGCCGCTCCGGAAAGTGGAAGCGGCGGGAGTCGCGAGCGGGTCGCCCAGGGGAAGCGGGCCGGCCGTGGGAAGCGGATCAGGCCCGGAAAGCAGGTCAGCCATGGAACTGGTTCGCGGGCACCGGGAGCCCGTAGTGCTCACGCAGGGTGGTGCCTTCGTACTCCTCGCGGAACAACCCCTTGCCGCGCAGGATCGGCAGCACGTGCTCGACGAAGGCCGCCAGGCCCGACGGCAGCGCGGGGGCCATGATGTTGAACCCGTCTGCCGCACCGCCCTCGAACCAGGCGATGATCGTGTCCGCCACCTGCTCGGGTGTGCCGACGAACTCGAAGTGGCCGCGTCCGCCCCCGAGCCGAGAGATGATCTGCCGGACCGTGAGCTGCTCGCGCACCGCGAGATCGATGATCAGGTCGGAACGGCTCTGCGAGCCCTCCAGCTTCGGTCTCGCCAGGATGAACTCCGGCAGCGGCTGGTCGAGTTCGAAGGCCGACGGCTCGGTCTCGAACACCGCGGCCAGCTGACGCAGCCCGTACTCCGGGACGCGCAGCTCGTCGAACTGCCGCGCAAGCGCCCGGGCATCCTCCTCGGTCGAGCCGATGTACGGGACGATGCCGGGCAGCACGATGACGCCGTCCGGGTCGCGCCCCGCGGCCCTGGTGCGTGCCTTGATGTCGGCGTAGAAGGCGGCGGCGCGCTCGTACGTCGTGTGGGCGGTGAAGACGGCCTCGGCGTGGCGGGCCGCGAAGTCCTTGCCGTCCTCGGAGGAGCCGGCCTGGACGAGCAGCGGGTAGCCCTGCGGCGGACGTTCGACGTTGAGCGGGCCGGCCACTTTGAAGTACCTGCCCTGGTGGCCGAGCCGGTGGAGGCGCCCGGGGTCGGCGTAGCGGCCCGTGGACCTGTCCGCGACGACGGCCTCGGACTCCCAGCTGTCCCACAGCGCCTTGGCGACCTTCAGGAACTCGTCGGCGCGGGCGTAGCGTTCGGCGTGGCCAGGGCGGTCGTCGAGGCCGAAGTTGGCGGCCTCGTCGGCCCCTGCCGAGGTGACGATGTTCCAGCCGGCGCGGCCACCGCTGACGTGGTCGACGGACGCGAGCCTGCGGGCGAGGTTGTACGGCTCGTTGTACGTCGACGACACGGTCGCGATGAGGCCGATCCTGCTGGTCGCCTGGGACAGCGCAGTCAGCAGCGTCAGCGGCTCGAGCTGGCCGGGCGGGCGGAACTCGCCGGTGCCGATGAGGGCCGGGCCGTCCGCGAGGAACAGCGAGTCGAACTTGGCGCTCTCTGCGAGCTGTGCCAGCTCGATCCAGTGCCGCAGGTCGAAGTCCGCCCGGGGATTGCTGTGCGGGAGCCGCCACGCCGCCTCGTGGTGGCCCGCCTCCATGAGGAAGGCGTTGAGGTGGAGCCTCCTCCGTCCCGCGCTCATGAGGTGACCTTGAGCTTGGAGCTGTCGTAGTCGGCCGGCAGAAGGTTGTCGACGATCGACGGGACGTCGACCTTCTTGGCGATCTGCCCCGCCTCCAGGAAGGCGTCGGCGAGCTTCTGCTCCAGCTCGATGTCCGACTGCTCCACCGGAGTCACCCGGTTCGAGTAGGCGGCCAGGGACGCCTTGGCGTCATCCAGCGGGATGCCCTGCTCCTTCGACAGCGCCTGCGCGTATTCGTCGGGGTTCTTGACCGCCCAGGCGAACTCTCGCGACAGCCTCTTCAGGACGTCCGTCAGAGCCGCACGCTTGGTCTTGTCCTTCAGTGACGTGTCGCTCGCGACGTAGTAACTGCTCGTCTGGTCGATCGGCGGGAGACCCTTCACCAGGATCCGCGCGCCGTTCTTGACCGCGATCGCCGACTGCGGGTTCCAGATCGACCAGGCGTCCACCTTCCCGGTGTTGAACGCCGTGGCACCGGCCGCCGGATCGAGGAAGACCAGCTTCACGTCCTTGGGGGTGAGACCGACGCTCTTCAGCGCGTTCAGGGCCAGACCGTGGGCCGAACTGCCCTGCGGGACGGCGATCTTCTTGCCCTTGAGGTCGGCGGCCGTCTTCAGCTTCGAGCCCTTGGGCACGATGATGTTCTCCACCGCCTGGTCGGGAGTGAGCGAGCGGTTGACGGCGACGACCTTGAAACCGTACTCCTTCGCCGCGCCGGTGATCGGCGGTACGTCGCCGACGCTGCCCAGGTCGATGTCGCCCGAGGCGGCGGCCTGCACGAGCGGCGGACCGTAGGTGAAGCGGGCGAACTTCACCTTGTAGGGCGCGTTGTCGAACACGCCGGTAACCTTCGCCAGTTCCTGGCTGCCGTCACCGCCGTTGTCGCCGATCGTGAAGGTGTACTTGCTCCACTCGGGGTGCTTGGCGTCACTCGCGTCGACGGCGTTGCTCAGCGGCGCGGCGGTGTCCGACGACGATCCTCCGCAGGCAACGAGGGTGCTCGCCAGAGCGAGCGAGCCGACTGCGCCGATGAGTCTCGTGGTTCTCTTTCGCATGGGGTTGTCGTGCTTTCTGTGCTGGGTGAGGGTGTTCGGGCAGGTCACAGCCGGTCGGCGAGGCCGAGGTCTTCAAGGAGCCGGGCGCGGAGTTCCTCGCGGGCAACGCTCGCCTCGCGGTCCGCGGCGGTGAGGTGCACCTCGTGCGATGTGCCGATGCGGCCGTTGCTCATGACGACGATGCGGTCCGCCAGGGCTATCGCCTCGTCGACGTCGTGGGTGACGAGCAGCATGGCGGCCTGATGCTTGGTCCGCAGTGCGCGTACGAGGTCGTGCATGCGCAGCCGGGTGATCGCGTCGAGGGCGGCGAACGGTTCGTCGAGCAGGACGAGTTCGGGCTCAGAGACGAGCGCCCGCGCGAGTGAGACCCGCTGGGCCTCACCGCCGGAGAGCTCCTTGGGCCAGGCCTTCTCGCGCCCGGCGAGGCCGACCTCGGAGAGCACGTCGCGGGCCCGCTGTTCCGCGTCTGCCGCGTGCAGGCCGAGCGTGACGTTGCGCAGGACCCGCTGCCAGGGCAGCAGCCGGTCGGCCTGGAAGACGATCGCGCGCCGGGCCGGGACCTCCACGCGCCCGCCGTCGGGCCGGTCCAGTCCGGCGAGCAGCCGCAGCAGGGTGCTCTTGCCGCAGCCCGAAGGACCGAGCAGGATCACCAACTCCTCCTCGGCGATGGTGAGGTCGAGATGGTCGAGCACCACTCGGTCACCGAACCGACGGACCACCTGCTCGACGACGACCCCGGTCTGCCGACGGGGCTCCGTCGCGATCGTGTTGCTCATGACGCCTCATAACTGGGGCGCCACCGCAGCAGCACCCGCTCGAGAGCCCTGACGAACTGGTCGGCGAGCAGACCGAGGAGCGAGTAGATCACCAGCCCCACGAAGACCTGGTTGGTCTGGAGATAGGTCTGCCCCTGAGTGATGAGGAAGCCAAGTCCCTTGTCCGCGTTGACCGTTTCGGCGGCGACCAGGCCCAGGACGCTGTACGCGAGGGAGAACCGGAGGCCCACCAGGAACCCCGGCAGGGCCCCGGGCACCAGCACGCGCGTCACCAGGCGCCAGGTGCCCGCGCCCGTCGTGCGCGCCATTTCGATCAGCCGCTGGTCGACACCCCGGATCGCGGCGAACAGGTTGAGATACATCGGGACACCGGCGCCGAAGGAGATCAGCAGCACCTTCGTGAGCTCGTCGATACCGAACCACACGATCATCAGCGGCAGCACCGCGAGGAGGGGGATCGTGTTCAGCACCTGTACCAAGCCGTTGAACAGGTACTCACCGCTGCGTAGCAGCCCGCCGAGCACCCCGCTGACGATGCCCACCGTCAGACCGATCGCGAGACCGATGCCGGCCCGCTGCAGCGAGATGGCCAAGTCCGGCCCGAGGACACCCTGTTGCCAAAGATCGGCGGCGGACTTCACGATCGAGGTCGGCGCGGGGGCGTAGGTCTTCGACACCACTCCGGCCCGGGCGAGGATCTCCCAGGCGATGAGGATCGCGACCGGTGTCGTGTAGATGCCCAGCGGCCAGCGCAGGCGTTCGCGGAGTGTGCTGAGCAACGTCCGGCGGCGGGCGTCGCGCGGCAGGAACACCTCGCGTTCCCGCACGTTCGTCGTCTCGGCGTCCGGGCCCTTGGTGACGGCCGGCGCCTTGAGGCTGAGCTCGGTCATGCCGCCACCGCCAGCACGCTGCTGTAGTGCGAGGCATCGCCGATCAGTTGCTCGCTGCGGCGGCCGTCGACACCGGTCGGTGCCTCTCCTGCGATCGTCACCCGGTTGAGGCGGCGCGGGTGATCGTCGTAGTTGTCCACCGCGTAGTGCTGGGTGATCCGGTTGTCGAAGATCAGCAGCTGGTTCGGGGACCAGGTCCAGCTCAGGATGTTCTCCGGACGGGTCACATACGACTGGAGGATGCGCAGCAGATCTGCCGAGTCGCTGCTCGACAGGCCGACGATCCGCTTGGCGAACCCGCCGATGAACAGCCCGCGTTCGCCAGTGAGCGGATGGACTCGCACGAGTGGGTGCTCGGCCTCGTAGGGCGTCGAGACGAAGGCCCGGTCGTACTCCTGTCGCTGCGCCGTGGCGGCTGCGGGGCGGGCGTAGTCGTACTGGTTGGTGTGCACGACGCGCAGCGTGTCCGCGAGGGCGCGCAGCGGTTCGGGCAGGTCGCGGTAGGCCGCAGCGGCGTTGGCGATGAGCGTCTGGCCGCCGTAGGGCGTGGTCACGATGGACCGGAGCGTGGTGAGCTGCGGCGGGTTGACCACGAAGGTGACGTCCGTGTGCCACTCGTTCGCCTTGGACGTCGCACTGTCGACGGCGAGGACATTCGTCGTGCCGTCGGCGGCCGGCACGTTCGGATGGGCGGTCGTCAGGTCGCCGAACCACCCGGCCACACGCTCCTGACCGGCGTTGTCGAGCTGCACGTCGTCGAACACGATCGCCTTGTGCTCGTTGAGGGCGTCTCGGAGCATCGTGACTGTCGAGAGGTCGGGTGGCGCCGCGAGGTCGACGCCGTCGACGACCGCGCCGATGCGGCCGGTGAGCTTTCGGATGGACGGAGGCATGAGGGGATCCCTCCCGGGCAGATGGGCACGCCAAGGGCTGCTGGAGAACGGGGAGTCGGGTGAAGGGGGTTGGGTACTGCGCAGGACTGATCGACCACGCGGAATACCGGACTGGGCCGGCCGGAGAGAGGACGCGTGGTCGCAGAAGGCGCGTGGTCGCAGGAGCGATACAGCCGCGTTCTCAGCGGCCGCGTCGGCGTGCGCGAACAGGCTCCCGGCTCATACGAGAAGGAGATGAGAGGAGAGGGGAGCCCTCAGGAGGTGGATACGACGATCCCTTGCCGCGTCAGCGACAACAAAACGCGCTGGAGACGTGCGCCAGGTCGATGTGGCGCCGCCGAGTGAGATCCACGCGCGGGTTCATAAGACGGGAGTTCAGCAGAGGTCCACCACGTCGGTCAATAACTTTCCGGACAGGTCTTGCATTGCGGACACGGAGAACGCCTCCGCCTGGTCGTGGAGACCGCACAGCCCGCATTGCTTGCCTCTGACGTGTGCGTCAAGGGCAAGCCTCCTGTGCGGCAGCGCCGCCGGTCGTCCACGCTCGGCCCGTTTCCCTCGATCAGCAGCGGTGCTTCGTTGTCTTCCCCGGGCTGCGCACTCTGCTCGATCCCCCCGGTGGCCACGCCCGAACAGCGGGCCCTGCAGACAGCCACCCGGTGAGCGTCAGCGGGCGGCCGCAGAGCGGGCCGAGGCCGAGAACGTCAGCCGGGAGTTGCGGGCGGTGCGCCGGGGTGGGGCCGTGCGGCCCAGGCGCTGCGCGACGCGGCGGCGTTCGAATGAGGCCGGCCCACCGAGGCCCCACACGACGGCGGGGCCTCGGTACGGTCATCGCCTGCGTTTTGTCAGCAACGGATTGGGCGCCGCGCTGCCGGTGAGCGCTCGGAGGGTCAGCGTGGGGCGAGGAGCCGTCCCGCGTTCTGCAGGACGTACCGTGCAACGTTCGTGCCAAGCGTGATCCCCGCCTGGTCGGCCGACCGGGTGTGGATGCCGGAGAAGACCCGAGCGTCCACGTTCTCGTCCGAGAGCTGCTTCCAGGCGGTGTACGTCCTCGTCACCCCGGGCGCGGTGGGGCTGGTCAGGTCGAACGGGGCGGTACGCGGCCCGACCAGCGCCGACAGCACGGTCTGTGCGGCGCCCGCGTAGGTGTTGTGGCCGCTGGGGTAGTCCGGGTGAGCGGGGGTGGTGTGCAGCGGCGTCCAGTCCGGGTCAGGGACGATGGTGCCGGTGCGGATCGCGGTGACGGGACGCCAGCGTTCGTAGGTGTACTTGCTGTCGGAGGTGGCGATCTGTGTGTCCACCAGCGCCACGTGGAAGAGCGCGACCAGCCGCGCCTGCCCGGCGATCCCCTGGTCCGCGCGCGAGAGCGCCACCCGCAGCGGCTCGGTGTAGAGGGTGAGGGAGGAGCCCAGCCAGAAGGTGGCGGTCTCGGTCTGTTGGGCGCTGCGCACCGCGCTGTCCGCGGCACCGTACGCCCGCACCTCCGCGAGGTCGGCTGCGTAGCGCCTGGAGTCGAGGGCGGGCGGCGGGCCGAGCCGGAACTGGCTCTGCGTTCTGAGCAGGAACGGCTTGGCGAGACGGTTGCCGTACTGGGCCGCCGGTGCGTAGTCGGGCGGCGTCGGCTGCCAGACGCCCGGCGCCGCGGGCTTCACGGGATAGGGCGCGTTGACCGAGGCGGGATCCAGGCCGTCGCCCTCCCTCGACTTCACGACAAGATCGGCTTGCTTCTCCCCCGCTGCGACACCCCGCTCCTCAGCGGGGCCATCGGGGATCGCGTCGAGGGTCTCCTTGTACGTCGCGTCGAGCTGCTCCGCACGGCTTGGGACCAGCGTCACCAGCGCACGGTGTACGGCCCCGGCGAGCGCCGCCTCCTGATACACGCCGCGCTCGACGCCCGCGGGCACGCTCCGGGTGGCCCTGGCGGCGGCGAGCCAACTGATGGCCCACGTGCGGCTGTTGGTGATCTGGGTGGATGCCCCGGCCGCCGCGATGGTTTCGGCGGTGGCGTCGTACCAGGCGAGGGACGTGGACGTACGGCCGGCCGCCGCGGCCTGTGGAACGGCGACGGACGCGGTCAACAGCGCCGCCGCACCCAGGACTACGAGGGCGGGCCGCGTTCTGGTCGAACTCATGTGATCTCCTTCGGTTTCGGTAGGGGTGAGAGAGCCGCTGAGGCATGAAGAGGGCGAGGTGTGGCACCCGCGTCGCGGGGGATCAGGTCGATTCCTTGGAGCGGGGAACCGCGCCGGCGTGGTGCGCCGACGGTGGTGCGGACAGGCGAGACGGCGGGACGGGGCGGCGCTTCGAGGACAGCAGCAGGGCAACGGCGAGCAGGCCCGCGCAGACACAGGAGGCCAGCGCGTACCCGGTCCGAGGTTGACCGTCTCCCGGGGGACCGGAAGCGGCGTGCAGATAGACCGCCGGGACGGCGCTGAGGCAGATGGCCGCCGCGATGCGCTGGGCCATCTGCAGGACGCCGCCGCCCACTCCCGCGGCCTCGGCCGGAGCATCCTGCAGAACCTGGGTCTGGTTGGGCGAGACGGTGAGCCCTCCGGCGGTGGCGGACATCAGCTGCGTCCCGGCCAGTGCCATCGGCAGCGCCTCCGTCGGCGCGTAGAGCGCGACTGCCGCTCCCGTCAGGGCGGCACCGATGCCCAGGGTCAGTCCGACGGTCACCGTACGCGGTCCGATCCGTCGCACGAGCCGCCAGGCGAGGGCCGAGGAGATGCCCATCCCGACCGCCCCGGGGAGGGTGACCGCCGCCGTGAGCAGAGCGGACAGACCGAGGCCGCTTTGCAGGAAGGTGAGTACGAGGAACGCGGCCAGTGAGGAGCCGAACTGGGCCATGGCGACGGCTGTGCCCAGCATGTACGGCTTCGACGAGGTCAGCGCGGGGTGCACCAGTGGCTGACGGCCCCGCCGCACCCGCAGGCGCTGGTGCACGGCGAAGACGGCTGCCAGCACGCCCACCGCGGTGCCCCACAGCAGTGTTTCTCCCCCGCCGTCCGGGGTGCGGATGAAGGGCACCATCAGCGTCAGCGTGCAGCCGCAGAGCAGACCGAGGCCGAGGACGTCCAGCCGGGAGTTGCGGGCGGTGCGCCTGGGCGGAGGCAGCAGGCGGGCCGCGAGGGTCAGGGTGAGTACGGCGCACGGAGTGCTCATCAACAGGCAGCACCGCCAGCCCGCCTCGGGGCCGAGTCCGGCGACGAGCGCACCGCCGAGTGGCGGGCCGAGGGCCGTGGCCACGCCGCCGGTGACCGCGTACAGGCCAAGCGCACGCCCGCGGGCCGGACCGTGGAAGACGTCCTGAATGGTGCCGATCACCTGCGAGTTGACGAGCCCGGCCGCAGCACCCTGGACCAGCCGGGCACCGATCAGGGTCTCCGGCTCACCTCCGGTCGCGGCCGTCACCCCGGCAAGGAGGAAGACCGCCACCCCGGCCATGAAGAGCCACTTGCGCCCGTGCAGGTCACCGAGGCTGCCACCGGGGACGAAGGCCAGGCCGAAGGCCAGCGAGTACCCGGCCACGATCCACTGGACGTCCGCCCCGGTGGCCCCGAGCGACTGGCGCATGCTGGGGATCGCGATGTTGAGCACAGCCTGGTCCAGCAGGGTCGTCCCGCCCGCCGCCATGCACACCAGCAGCACCCGCCGTGCGGCGCGGTCTTCTCCCGGGAGCACTACGCCCGCCGGGACGACCGCGGCAGGCCCAGGTGATCGCGCAGTGTGCGGCGCGTGTAGTGGGTGCGGAACAGGCTGCGGCGCCGCAACCCGGGGATGACGCGCTCGGCGAAGGCGTCCAGGCTGCTCGGCCCTGCGTTCGCCGGGTCGTCGGCCGCGCCGGTGCCACAGGCGGTCGCGGCCAGGCCGGCGAGGACTGAGCTGGCGGCGAGCCGGAGGGCGGTGCTGCGGCGCATGGCGGATCGTGCTCCTCGGGTGCTGGCGACGGGGTTCATACGACGGCGGCTCTCAGCCCTGCGTCGAGGTCGGCGATCAGGTCGTCGATACCCTCGATCCCGACCGACAGCCGCACCAGGCCGGGGGTGACACCAGCTGCGGCCTGCTGACCGGCGTCCAGTTGGGCGTGGGTGGTGGAGACGGGATGGATGACGAGGCTGCGTACGTCGCCGATGTTCGCGAGATGGCTGAACAGCCGGACGCCTTCGACGAATCGCCGGCCCGCCTCCAGGCCACCCACAAGTTCGAAGGCGAGGACCGCTCCGGCACCGCGCGGCAGATACCGCTTGGCCTGCGTCTGCCACGGGCTGGAGGGCAGGGAGGCGTAGTGCACTCGCGTCACCCGGGGCTGTTCCTCCAGCCATTCCGCGAGCGACTGGGCGTTGGCCACGTGCCGTTCGATGCGCAGGCTGAGCGTCTCCAGGCCCTGCAGGAGCAGGAAGCTGTTGAAGGGAGAAACGGCCGGTCCCAGATCCCGGACCAGGCGGGTGCGCAGGCGCAGCGCGTAGGCAAGGCCAAGGTCGGAAAAGGAGTCCCAGAAGGACAGGCCGTTGTAGGTCGGATCGGGGCGGGTCAGTCCCGGCCATCGATCGGGGTCGGCACCGAAGTCGAAGTGCCCGCTGTCCACGACGACCCCGCCGATACCGGTGCCGTGGCCGGACAGGAACTTGGTGGTGGAGTGCACGACGATGTCGGCGCCGTGCTCGAACGGGCGCAGCAGGTAGGGCGTGAGCACGGTGTTGTCGACGACGAGCGGCACGCCGACCTCGTGGGCGATGCGGGCCACCGCCTCGTTGTCGAGGATGTTGCCGCGTGGGTTGCCGATGGTCTCACCCAAGAACGCCTTCGTGGTGGGACGTACGGCCGTGTGCCAGGCGCCCAGGTCGTCCGGGTCGTCGACGAAGGTGACATCGATGCCGAAGTCGGCGAAGGTGTGCTGCAGCAGGGTGCGGGTGCCGCCGTACAGGGACGACGAAGCGACGATGTGATCGCCCGCGCGAGCCAGGTTGAGCAGGGCGAGGCTCGTCGCGGCCTGGCCGCTGGCCACGGCGACCGCGGCCGACCCGCCCTCCAGCGCGGCGATGCGCTCCTCGGCCACCGAGGTGGTGGGGTTCGACAGCCGGGTGTAGGCGTGGGTGGTCAGGTCGGACAGTTCGAAGGCCGCGGCGGCGTGCGCGACGTCCCGGAAGACGTAGCTGGTGGCCTGGTGGATCGGCACCGCTCGGGCGCCCGTCGCGGGGTCCGGAACGGCACCGGCATGCACCTGACGGGTCTCGAAGGCCCAGTTGCTCATAGGTTCTCGGCCTCCCGCTTCACCAGGGCCTCGGACCACCAGCGCTCGGCGACCCGCGGATGCGAGCGGAGCCAGCCGACGACCGCGTTCTCCCCGAAGGCCGCGAGCAGCGGGTTGTCCGGGTCGTCGGTCACTCCACGGCTCAACGCCGCCAGCTCCGGGGGAAGTTGCAGCGGCCTGACAACCGCGTCCAGGCACGGGCCGAGGAAGAAGGGGATCGAGTAACGGTGAACACCCGGCTGCGGACTGACCACCCGGTGCTGAGTGGCCTTCAGATAGCCCTGGGTCGCGATCTCCAGCATCTCACCGATGTTGAACACGAACGCGCCGGGCACGGGTACCGCGTCGATCCACTCGCCGTCCTCGCGCTGCACCTGGAGCCCGCCGACCTCGTCCTGCTGCAACAGCGCGAGATAGCCGTAGTCCTTGTGCGCACCCACGCCCTGGTCTGCGTCCTCGGCGACGCGCGGCGGATAGTGCACGATCTTCACGTGCACGGCCGCCTCGTCGTCGAACCACTGGTCGAAGTAGCCCTCGTCCTGCCCGAGCGCCGCGGCGAGCGCCCGCAGCACCTCACGACTCACCCGCAGCGCCTCCGCCTGCCAGCGCAGCACGATGTCCCGCAGCTCCGGTAGTGCGGAGGGCCATTGGTTGGGGCCGATCAGGCGCAGATAGTCGGGATCGTCCGGGCCGGTCTCGAGCGCCGCCCGCTCCGGGCCGATGTCGATCTGCTCGCGCCAGTCGGCGCTGCCCCCCGTGTATTCGGTGCCGGTGCGCGTATAGCCGCGGAACTGCGGTGAGTTGAGGTTCTCGATCTCCAGCCGCTGCTCCTCCGGCAGCGCGAAGAAGCGGCGGGCCGCGCTCAGCACCTCTTCCCGCAGTGCCGCTGACACACCGTGCCCTGATACGTAGAAGAAGCCCACCTCGTGGGCGGCGGAGCGGAGTTCGGCGAGGAAAGCGTCACGGTCCGCGTCCGGGGCGCGGAAGCGGGAGACGTCGATGACAGGCAAGGCTGTGGACTGGGCCATGGGAGATTCCTTCACGGCAGGGCGGACACGCGCGCTTCACAACTACGCCCCCAGCAATGGCTAGTTGAGGGCGAAAGGAGGCAGCAGACAGAAAGAGAAGAACGGGATCGCGAGCCGTCGAACGGCGGTCAGCAACAGACCTGGTCGAACTGGTCGGCGCGGCGGCTCACCCAGAACGGGTCGAGCAGCACCGTGTGTGCCGTGCCAGTGGTCTCCATGGCCGGATCAAAGCACACCAGGAAAGATGCGTCCACCATGCGTCCCAGCGGGCGGGACGACCCTGCGCCCATGGTCGACCTTGACATTCAGCGGGGCGGACGACATACGTTGAACGGGAAAGTTCCTGACAGGTGGAGGCTTCGATGCACGTACTGGGCGCGGCACCGCGCGGTGCGTGCACTGGTGCGCGGCTGATCACCCGGCGGCACGTCGACTACTGCCGCACCTCCTCCGCCGTCTGTCCTTCCGCACACGCCTGACCCCTGTCGGCCAGCCCCGCCGGCTGTCTCGTCGTGGCCTGTGGCCGCGCGTGCTCGCGTTTTCCTGCTCCCGTGTTCCCGGAAGGAACCCCATTGTCCGGCTCTGCCCTGCACCTCGCCGTCGAGCTCGACGGCGACGGCGCCCACCCCGCGGCCTGGCGCCGTGCCGCCCACTCCCCCGATCAATTGCTCACGCCGCGCCGCGTGGCCCGGGTCGCCGCCATCGCCGAGAACGCCGGGTTCACCCTGATCACCCTGGACGACGGCGTGCTGCCGCCGGGCGCCGCACCGGATCCGGTGGGCCGGATCGGCGCAGTCGAGCGGGCAGCTTTCGTCGCGGCGTCCACGAGCACCATCGGGATCGCGCCGGTCGTCCCGGTCACGTATGCGGAGCCCTTCCACGTCTCCAGTCAGTTGGCGTCCCTGGACCACATCTCCGCCGGTCGCGCCGGGTGGGTGGTGACGGAGGAGGAGCGTCCCGAGGCGGCCCGGGCCTGGGGGCGCCCGCTCGTCGCCGGCGCCGACGCGCGGGCCCGGGAGTCCCGTGATGGGGTCGATGTGGCCCGCGCCCTGTGGGACTCGTGGGAGGACGACGCGGTCATCCGGTCAGTGGCCACCAGCCGCTACCTCGACCGCGAGCGGCTCCACTACATCGACTTCACCGGTGACACGTATGCCGTCAAGGGCCCGGCGATCGTGCCGCGCCCGCCGCAGGGGCAGCTCGTCGTCCTGGGCCGTCCGGACCGGGTTCCCGACGCACAGCTCGACGTCGCGCTCGTCACAGGGCGCGACCTCGCATCGGTCGCCACGGCCGCCGCAGACGCCGGTACGCCCCGCGTCTTCGCGGAGGTCGAGGTGGCACTGGACACACCCGAGGCCACAGCCGCCGAACGCGTCGCAGACCTCGAACGACACGCGGAATGGACCGACCGGGGAAGGCTGCGGCACATCGGCCCCGCCGACCAACTCATCGCTCTGCTCGGTGAGTTGAGCCGTCACGTCGACGGCGTACGGCTGCATCCGCTGGTGCTGGACGAGGACCTGTCCGTCCTCTCCCGCCTCGTCCTGCCGGACCTGTCCGAGCGGCGTCTTGTCGCCCGTCCGCTGCCCGGCACGCCCCTGCGCTCGACCCTGGGTCTGCAGCGCCCCGCCAACCGCTTCGCCACCGCCGCCGCGGCCGCCCCGGAGGACGCCCGATGACCCGCACCGACCCCCTCGACGTCCCCCGGCCCGACGCCCAGCTCCACTTCGGGGTGTTCTTCCAGGGCGTCAACCACTGGACCATCTGGTCCGCCCCCGACAGCGGCTCCCAGATCGACCCGGCCTCCTTCCGCCGGGTCGCCCAGACCGCCGAACGCGGCCTGTTCGACGCCTTCTTCCTCGGTGAGGGGCTGCGGCTGCGCGAGGTCGACGGCAGGATCCACGACCTCGACGTGGCCGGACGGCCGGACGCCATCACCCAGCTCGCCGCGCTGGCCGCGGTCACCCGCCGCATCGGCCTCGTCTCCACCTCCAACTCCACCTTCAACGAACCCGCCGATCTGGCCCGCCGCCTCTCCGGTCTGGACCTGCTCTCCGAGGGCCGCGCCGGCTGGAACGTGGTGACCACGGACAACGCCTGGACCGGCGCGAACTTCCGCCGCGGCGGCTACCTCGACCACGCCGACCGCTACCGGCGCGCCGAGGAGTTCCTCACCGTGGCCCGCGCCCTCTGGGACGGCTGGGAGGACGGGGCAGTCGCCGACACCATCGGCGCGCCCGCCTGGTCGCTGCCCGGCGCCGTCCACCAAGTGCGCCACAAGGGGCCGCAGTTCGACGTCGACCTCGCTCCGACCCTGCCGCGCAGCGCCCAGGGTCACCCCGTGATCTTCCAGGCCGGGGACTCCGGTGAGGGACGCGACTTCGCCGCCCGCAACGCCGACGTCATCTTCTCCGCGCACGGCACCGAATTCGACGACGCGCTGGCCTTCGCCGAAGACATCCGGCGTCGGCTGCGCGCGGTCGGGCGGCCCGACGACGACCTCCGCATCCTGCCCGGCACCGAGATCATCATCGGCGCCACCGAGGAGGAGGCCCAGGAGAAGAAGCGCTGGATCCGGCTCCAACAGGTCACCCCGGCCACGGCCCTGGGCATCGCCGGACTGCTGTGGGGCATCGATCTGTCCGACCGCGACGCCGACGGGCCCTTGCCCAAGGAGGACCCGGTCGTCACGGAGAACGACGGCTCCTTCGGTGCGCGGCGCATCGCCGACCCGCGCGCCATCGTGGCCGAATGGCGGGCAAAAGCGGAGGCGCACGGCTGGTCGCTGCGCGAGACCGTCATCGCGCTGGGCCCCCAGCGCGGGCACGTCGGCACTCCGGCCAGCCTCGCCGACAAGTTCGCCCATTACGTACGGCACGGCGCGATCGACGGCTTCAACGTCACTCCGTACCTCATCCCCGACGGCCTCGACGACATCGTCGACCTGCTCGTCCCGGAACTACAGGAACGCGGCATCTACCGCACCGAATACACCGGCAACACCCTGCGTGAGAACCTCGGCCTGCGCGCACCGCTCACCCACCGGTCCGCACCGGACCGACGGCAGGCGGGCTGAGCCCCGGGCCAGCCCTTCCACTCATGGCTGAGTACACATGACTGACAAGAAGCTGTCACACGCGGACCGGAATGCGGGTCCGGCCGACGCCCGTTCTGAACTGACATGACTGTTGGAGTAGCGCTCAACGCGTCCGACGCGCCGAACCAGGTCGACGCCACCGTCCAACTGGCCCAAGAAGCTGCAGAGTTCGGTCTCACCTCGGCCTGGTTCGGGCAGACCTTCGGCGCGGACTCACCCCAGCTCGCGGCGCTCGTCGGGCGCGAAGTGCCCGGACTGCAGGTCGGCACCTCCGCGATCCCCGTCTTCGGCCGCCACCCGCTGCTCGTCTCCAGCCAGGCCCAGACCGCCCAGGCCGCCACCCACGGCCGCTATCACCTCGGTCTGGCCCTGGGCACGAAACTGCTGACGGAGTCCGGCTTCGGCCTTCCTTTCGAACGCCCCATCGCCCGGCTGCGCTGGCCGGCTGAATACACCCGTCGGCCCGACAACCCCTTGCATCCCCTGCCCGAAGGCACCCCCGGCACAAAGGAGATTCCCATGACCACCGAGGCCACCACCACGGACCTCCACGCCTTCACCGAGACCTGGCTGGAGTGGCACCGCAGCCAGGAGGCCCGGCTCGCCGACCCACACGGGTTCCTGGCGATCACCGGCCTGCACTGGCTCGACGACCGGCCCCAGCGCTTCCCGGACGCGCCCGGCTCGTGGCACACCGGCCCCGAAGGCGTCGTCGTGGACCTCGACGAGGGCGAGGAGCTGGTCGTCGACGGGACGCCGGTGCGCGGCGAGCACCGCTTCGACGTGCTTCCCGAGCGCGGCGGCGTCGACGCCGTCTGGGGAGACGCCGTCATCGAGGTCGCCAAGCGCGGCGGCCAGGACATCGTGCGCCCCAGGCACCCGGACGCGCCGCTGCGCACGGCTTTCACCGGCACGCCCGCCTACGCCCCCGATCCGCGCTGGGCCGTAACTGGCCGCTACATCCCCTTCGACACACCGCGGCCGGCCACCGTGGGCGCCGCGGTCGAGGGCCTTGAGCATGTCTACGACGCTCCGGGCAGGGTCGAGTTCGAGCTCGACGGGCGCCCGCTGTCGCTGACCGCATTTCCCGGCCATGGTGCGGGACGGCTGTTGGTGCTGTTCACCGACGCGACCTCCGGGGTCACCACCTACGCCGCCAACCGGTCCCTGGCGCTCGATCCGCCCGCCGCCGACGGCACGGTCGTCCTGGACTTCAACCGCGCCGCGAACCTGCCGTGCGCCTACACGGACCTGGCCACCTGCCCGCTGCCCCCGGCCGAGAACCGGCTGCCCGTGGCGATCGAGGCCGGCCAGAAGATCCCCCGCGAGCGCGGCGGCTCCTGAGCCGGCACTCTCGCCCCGGACTCCCCTGACGAGGCGTCCTTTTGCGCCATTGACGTACGCCAAGACCGCTCCGTACGATCACGAACGGCATTGAGTGTCAGCGTCAAGCCCTGGCTCGCTGACCGGCAACCCTCCCGCGCGGCGGGGTGCTCCAGGTGAAAGCCCGGCGGGATCACCGACGATCTCCGCAAGCGCGTGGCCCCGGGAGCGGGGCCGGATCATGTGGAGGACCGATATGCGGCACGGTGGTGACCTCAGCGCCCGTTTCGCCGGCGCCACCGTGTTCTCCCGGCTCTCGCGTCGGCGCCACATCGACCTCAAGCGCTCGACCAGCTGTCTCTGTCAGGCCTGACGGGTCTTCCCGCCGCAGGCCGCAGTACGACACCTGTCGTCGCCGCACCCGCCTGCGCCTGATCTCCGCCTGTCTTTGATCCCCCCGTTTCGCCCTGATCCCCCTCTGCACAGCGCTCCCCCGGCACCGGCGTCGCGCCGGCCGGGGCCGCACGCCCACGCACAGCCATGCCTCGTACGGCGTCCGTGCCTGGTGACACGAGTAGGAGAAGCCCTCCGTGACTGCACTTTCCCATGTCAGAACCTCCCGGTGGGCGGCACTGACCGCCCTTGTGACCACCAGTGTTCTGCTGACCGCCTGCGGCTCCGGCGGCGGCGATTCCGGCAGCGGCACCGGACAGCCCAAGTCCGGCGGCACCCTGACCTTCGCGGTAGGTTCGGACGCCGGCTGCGTGGATCCGCAGCAGGTCGCCAGCAACGAGACCATCTACTCGGTGCGCCAGATCGTGGACTCCCTGACGGACCAGGACCCCAAGACCGGCAAGATCGTGCCGTGGCTGGCGAAGAGCTGGGACATCAGCTCCGACACCACGACGTTCACGTTCCATCTGAGGTCGGGCGTCACCTTCAGCGACGGCTCGAAGCTGACCGCGCAGGTGGTCAAGGACAACTTCGACGCGGTGCCGAAGCTCGGCGCCCTGGGGACGCTCGCCGAGGGCTATCTGAGCGGCGTCAAGAGCACCACGGTGGTCGACCCGCTCACTGTGAAGGTGACCTTCAGCCAGCCCAACGCCCAGTTCCTGCAGGCCACTTCGACGCACTCGCTGGGGATCGAGTCCTCGGCCAGCGTGAAGAAGACCCCGCAGCAGAAGTGCAGCGACGGGGTGATCGGCTCCGGGCCGTTCGTGCTGAAGCAGTATGTGCAGAACCAGTCCCTCACCCTTGCCAAGCGCACCGGATACGCCTGGGGTTCCTCGCTGTGGTCCAAGAAGGGCGATGCGTATCTGGACAAGCTGGTGTTCAAGGTCGTGCCGGAGGCGGGTGTACGGGCCGGCAGCCTGCAGTCCGGTCAGGTCGACGCCGTCTCCAGCGTCGGCAAGGCCAACGAGGCGGCCCTTAAGGGCGGCCAGGTCACCCTCCAGCGGCGGGCCAACCCCGGCGTCGTGTTCGGTCTGGGCCTCAACAACTCTCGGCCGCTGCTCAAGGACGCCAAGGTGCGCCAGGCGATCCTGTTCGCCATCGACCGGCAGCAGATCGCCAACACGGTGTTCCCGACCGGTACCCAGCCGGCCACCAGCGTCCTCGCGCACACCACGCCCGACTACACCGACCTCGCCTCCGGCCTGACCTTCGACGCCGCCGCGGCCAAGTCCCTGCTGGACGAGGCCGGCTGGAAGACCGGCAGCGACGGCATCCGCGCCAAGGACGGCAAGAAGCTCAGCCTGACCATCAAGTGGTTCCCCAACGCGGCCACCAACCAGCCCGCGCTGGAGCTGATCCAGCAGCAGCTCAAGGCCGTCGGCGTCGAAGTGGTTCTCAAGCAGCTCCAGGTCACGCAGTTCGCCCCGACGCTCCAGTCGGGTGACTACGACGCGGTGTGGGGCAACGTGACCCGTGCCGACCCCGACATCCTGCGCAGCTCCTTCTCCACCAAGCTGGCCAACTTCTACCGCCTGCCCGCCAGTTCCCTCGACTCCGCACTGTCCGAGCAGGCCGCGACCGTCGATGGGGCCAAGCGCAGGAAACTGGTCACCCAGGCACAGCAGTTGATCGTGCAGAACGCCCGCTACGTGCCGGTGGTGGAGCTCCAGACCCAGCTGGGCGTGGCGAAGAAGGTGCACGACCTGAACTTCGACGCCTCCAGCCGGATCCAACTGCACGACACCTGGATCGGCTAGCGCATGCGCCGCTATGTGATCAAGCGGCTGGCCCAGGCGGTCGGTGTGCTGTGGGCGGCCTACACAGTCTCGTTCCTGGTGCTGGACTATCTGCCGGGCGACCCGGTCACGGCGATGGCCAGCGCTGGTATGGACTCGGGGCAGGTCGACCCGAAGCAGCTCGCCGCCCTGCGGCACGAGTACGGCTTCGACAAGCCGGTGCTGGTGCAGTACGTCGAGTACCTCGGCCGGGCGGTGCGCGGGGACTTCGGCGACTCGGTGTCCACCGGCCGCCCGGTCACCTCGACGCTGGCCGACGCGCTGCCGCAGACCCTGCAGCTGACCGGCGCGGCCCTGTTGCTCGCGGTGGTCCTCGGCGGTGGTCTGGCGGTGCTGGCGACCTACACCACACAGCGCTGGCTGCGGCAGCTGCTGCTGTCGCTGCCGCCGCTGGGGGTGTCCGTCCCGACGTTCTGGGTGGGGCTGCTGCTCGTCGAGGTGTTCTCGTTCCGGCTGCGCTGGTTCCCGGCGTTCGGCAACGACGGACTCGAGGGGCTGGTATTGCCAGCGCTGACGCTGGCGGTGCCGACGGGCGCGCAGATCGCGCAGGTCCTCGCCAAGAGCCTGCTCACCGCGCTCGACCAGGCGTATGTGGAGACCGCGCGGGCCAAGGGCGCCGGGCGGTGGCGGGTTCATCTGCGGCATGCGCTGCGCAACGCGTCCCTGCCGGCCCTGACGGTCGTCGGCCTGCTGGTGGGGCAGCTGATCGCCGGTTCGGTCGTCGTCGAGACGGTGTTCTCCCGCGACGGCCTCGGCCGGGTGACCGCAGCGGCGGTCACAGCCCAGGACATCCCGCTGGTCCAGGGGGTGGTGGTGTTCGGGGCGCTGATCTTCGTGACGACGAACCTGGTCATCGACCTGGTCTATCCACTCCTGGACCCGCGGATCGTGGTGGCCTCGGGCAGAAGGGCGGCACTCACATGAGCCAGAGCCTCGTCGACGACCCCGCCGAAGCAGCACGGGGACCGGCCCGCCCGGTCGAGGCGGGGCCGAAGCCTGATCCCGGGCGCCGCGTGGACGTACGACGGCTGCTGCGCTTCGTGGTACGCCGCCCGGGACTGCTCCTGTCCGTGACCGTCCTCGTGCTGGTGGTGCTGGCCTCGTTCTGGCCGGACCTGTTCACCTCGCAGGACCCACTGAAGGGCGTGCCGTCGCAGAACTTCCGTGTTCCGAGCGGCAGTCACTGGTTCGGCACCGACGAGTTGGGCCGCGACGTGTTCTCTCGGGTCGTCCACGGCGCCCAACTGTCACTGAAGGCAACGCTGATCGCCGTGCTGGTCGCGTTCGTGGTCGGCGGGCTGCTGGGGGTGGTCGCCGGGTTCGTGGGCCGCTGGGTGGACGACGTACTCATGCGCTTCGTCGACGTACTCCTGTCCATCCCCGCCCTGTTCATGTCCCTGGCCCTGGTCACCGCTCTCGGCTACGGCACGGTGAAGGTGGCAGTCGCGGTCGGCATCGCCAGCGTCGCCGCGTTCGCGCGGGTGGCGCGCTCAGAGGTGCTGCGGGTGCGGCAGGCCGTCTTCGTCGAGGCCTCACGCGCCAGCGGGGCGCGCTGGTACTCGGTACTGGGCCGCCATGTGCTGCCCAACGCGGCGGGCCCGGTGATCGTCCTGGCCACCCTCGACTTCGGCTCCTCCATCCTGGCCGTGTCGGCCCTGAGCTTCCTCGGCTACGGCGCTCCCCCGCCGGCCCCGGAGTGGGGAACGTTGATCTCCGACGGCCGCAACTACCTCGCCAACGCCTGGTGGCTGACCGCACTGCCCGGGCTGGCGATCGCCGCGACCGTACTGGCCACCAACCGCATCGCCCGGGCATTGGACGGCGAATGGTCCCGGCAGCGATGACCGACGAACGTGAGAACGGTGAGGACGTGACCACACCACTGCTGGAGATACGCGACCTGTCGGTGTCGTACCGCACGCGAGGCGGCACAGTCCAGGCCGTCCGCGGCGTCGACCTCGACGTGTGGCCGGGACAGGTGACCGCGGTGGTCGGCGAGTCCGGCTCCGGCAAAAGCACGACCGCGCACGCGATCACCCGGCTCCTGTCGACGAACGGCAGCATCGACGCGGGCACCGTCCGCTTCGGCCGACACGACCTGGCCACCCTGTCGGAGGCGGAACTGCGCACCGTACGGGGGGCACGTATCGGGCTGGTCCCCCAGGACCCGACGGTCTCCCTCAACCCGGTCAAGCGCATCGGCGACCAGGTCGCCGAAGTGCTGCGCATCCACGGTCTCGCAACCCACCGCTCGGCCCCCGCAGAGGCGATCGGCATCCTGGACCGGGCCGGACTGCCCGACGCGGCCACCCGCGCCCGCCAGTACCCGCACGAACTGTCCGGCGGCATGCGGCAGCGCGCCCTGATCGCCATCGCCATCGCCGCGAAACCCGAGCTGATCATCGCCGACGAGCCCACCAGCGCACTCGACGTCACCGTGCAGCGGGTCATCCTCGACCATCTCCATCGCCTGACCGAGGAGTCCGGCACCGCGATCCTGCTCGTCACCCACGACCTCGGGGTCGCCGCCGACCGGGCCCAGCGCCTGGTGGTGATGTCCCAGGGCAAGGTCGTCGAGGCGGGCCCCACCCAAGACATCCTGGCCGACCCGCAGGACAACTACACCCGGCACCTGCTGGCCAGCGCCCCCAGCCTGACCACCGCCCGGCCCCGCACCCCGGCCTCCGCAGTCCCCAAGCCTGATTCAGCACCCCTGGTCGAAGTCCGCAACCTGGTCAAGGAGTTCAGGCTGCCCCGCACCGAGGACGGCCCCCGCACGCTTCGCGCCGTCGACGACGTCAGCCTCACCCTCCACCGAGGCCAGACCCTCGCCCTGGTCGGCGAGTCGGGCTCGGGCAAGTCCACCACCGCCCGCCTGATTCTCCGCCTTGCCGACGCGACCGCCGGACAGATCCTCTTCGACGGCACCGACGTCACCACCGCCAAGGGCCCCCAGGCCAGGCAACTGCGCCGCCGCGCCCAGCTCGTCTACCAGAACCCCTACGCCTCCCTCGACCCCCGCTTCTCCATCGGCGAGGTAATCACCGAACCGCTGCGCGCCTTCAAGATCGGCGACCGCGCCACCCGGCTCGCCCGGGCCCGTGATCTGCTCGACCGGGTGGCCCTTCCGGCCGCGACGCTGGAACGCCGCCCGGCGGAACTGTCCGGCGGGCAGCGACAGCGCGTGGCCATCGCCCGTGCCCTCGCCCTCTCCCCCGACCTGGTGGTCTGCGACGAACCGGTCTCCGCGCTCGACGTGTCCGTGCAGGCCCAAGTCCTCAACCTGCTGGCCGAGTTGCAGGCCGACACCGGGGTCGCGTACCTCTTCATCTCGCACGACCTGGCCGTCGTACGCCAGATCGCGCACCAGGTCGCCGTCATGCGGGCCGGCCGCGTCGTCGAGACGGGCCCACCGGAGGAACTGTTCACCCGCCCCCGCCACGAGTACACCCGCGAACTGCTCGCGGCGATCCCCGGCGGCCGCGTCCCCGCCCCCGCCGCCGAGACCACCACGAGCTGAGGAGCACGGTCGCATGAGCACGCCCACCATCGCTTCGTTGGCCCTTCTCACCCCGGGCAATTTCGACGACGACGACCCCTACACCGGCCTGGAGGAGACACTCCAACTCTTCGAGTACGGCGAACGGCTCGGCTTCGACGGCGCCTGGATCCGCCAGCGCCACCTCGAACACGGCGTCGGCTCCGCCGCGGTGTTCCTCGCTGCGGCCGGCCAGCGCACCCAGCGGATCGAGCTGGGCACCGCGGTCATCCCCATCGGCTACGAGAGCCCCTTCCGCCTCGCCGAAGACCTCGCGCTGGCCGACGTCCTCTCCCGCGGCCGCCTCCAGGTCGGCTTCAGCACCGGCATGCCGCACGCCGAACTCCTCGGCGACCTGGTGTACGACGGCGACTGGCGCAGCTTCGACCTGTCGTACGGCAGGATCGCCCGCCTCGTCGACAACCTGCGCGGCGGCTACCTCGGGGGCCCGGACACCGTGATCCACTCGCCCGGCAACATCCAGCGACCGCGGCTGCAGCCACACAACCCCGGACTGGTGCAGCGGATCTGGTACGGCGGAGGCAGCCTGCGCTCGGTCCGCTGGGCCGCAGAGAACGCCCTCAACCTGCTGTCCGGCAACATCGTCTCCGGCGAGGACACCGACGACTTCACCACCGCCCAGGCGAACCTGCTCACCGAGTACCAGCGCAACCTCGGCGACGACCCGTCGGCGGCGCGAGTGGCGCTGGGACGGGTGATCGTGCCGTTCGACAGCGCCGACGCCGCCACTCGGGCCCGCTACCGCAACTACGCGGCCAGTCGGCACGAACGCACCCTGAAGCCGCAGACGGTGGCGGCACTGGGCGGGAAGCGGATCCTGTTCGCCCCGGACGTGGTCGGCACCGCGGACCAGATCCTGGAACAACTGACGGCCGATCCCGTCCTCGCACAAGTGTCGGAGCTACGCCTGGAGCTGCCGTACGAGTTCCATCGCGAGGAGTACGAACAGATCCTGCACGACGTCCGGCATCTGATCGCACCCGAACTGGGCTGGCGCGCCGCTTCCCCGGCGTTTCCGGAGACGGGCCGGTGAGTCCTGTTCCGGAGCCCCCGGTCCGGCTGGAGATGCACGCCCGCGAGCCGTTCGCCCAGGCCCACCGCTTCTACGGCGTCGGGGAGTACGAGGCGCTCACCGCCACCGCCCACTACGCCGTCTACACGAAGCGCGATGAAAACGGCTTCCCGGAGATCGCCGACATGCGCGGACGCGCCCGCCTGTGGGACCACGCCGAGGTCACTGCGTGGTTCGCCCAGCGTCCGCTGGCGAGACTGCGCGACCACACGCCTCCGTCCCGTGACCCTCAGGATCTGCTGACCGGCGCCGAGGCCTCGAGGTTCCTGGGCTACGGGTACTTCCCCGACCCGGACGTCGTCGAGGAGCTGGGGACAGAGGAGCACCCCTACCTCCGCAGGAAGTGGCGTGTGCAGACTCTGCTCGACTGGATGGCCACCCGCCCCGGCAGTGGCCAGCATCTGGGAACCCAACGCGGAGCGCCGGCGCTGCCCGAAGTCTCGGTCGACGGCGATCCCGACGAGCTCCTGGGAGCCAGCGAGGCCGCGGCGCTGCTGCAGTTCAAGAGCGTCAACTCCTTCTCCAGCAGTCTCTCTCAAGGCAACCTGCCTCTTCTGGAGACCCCTGACGCCCTTTCGGAAAGGGGTGGGCGCCGGCGGTGGACGCGCAAACGGATCCTTGAGCAGGCCGCCAAGCGCAACCCCAAGGGCAGGAACAAGCCCTCGTAGTAGATTCGGCGGCTGGGCTTCCTTCCCACCGCCCCCTGTTTGTGGCTCCCGGCTGTGGATTGTTGGTTCCTTGCGGGCCGGGAGGCGCACGATGGCCGGCATGGCGTGGCTCGCCACCACGCCCCGCAGCAGCATCTGCTGCTGCGGACCGGCCATCGCCAGCCTTCACCGGCAAGCCCCAAGGTCGGATTCCTCGAAGACCGTCGCGCAGGCGCACGCCGATGGCGTGGTCGGGCCTTCATGGTCAGGGGTTTGGTCGGGTCGATCAGGTGTGCTCGTGAGGGTCAGACCGCAGAGGCCCTTCCCAGCGAGCGCTGGTGGGCCCCACTGCCCCGCAATGAGATGGCCACCGACTCGGTTGGTTTCGCACGCGCCATACACGAAGCCAGCACGTGCGGAACGGCCATGATCAGTGGCGCGCGTCGAGAGATCCTGCATGACCGCCGGAACACCGAACGCTCAGATCTCACCGGCAGACTCCGGGCAGGCCAAACTTCTGCGGCACCAGGTGCTGGCCGCCCTTGCCCAACATCGCCCTGGAAAGCCGACGGAGCGGCGCAGGGTCAGCAGGATGACGCGACGGCCGGGGCATCGACGTATCCGAGGTTGCTGACTCTATTGATGCTTGATTCCCTGCACGAAGGCCGCCCAGGCTTCGAACGCGACGGCTATGACCCCATGATCACGGTTCTTGGTGTCGCGCACCATGACGGTTTGCGGCCTGCTGTCGGCGACCTCGACGCAGGTATCTTGGGAAGTGTAGGTGCTGGTGCGCCAATTCAGCTTCTCGGGCATGGTAGGTGGCCTCCTATTTGGCGGGCATCCGGTCAAAATATTGGATCGCTGCGAGAATCAAGTCCCGCCCGGCTTTGCCGTAGACCGCTGACTGCTGCAGGAGGGCAAAAGCCTTGGCATAAAGCTCGATCTCTCGTGGTTGGGAGACCGATAGCTCAGCAGAGTAGGTCTCCACGAGGACGAGTTTTTCGTCAAACATCGAAAACGAATTTCCGGGCCAGATGGCAGCTGGCGCAGAGCGGGGCACGATACCGAGACTGAGTCGCGGCAGTCCCATCACGGCCAATAGGCGATCGAGTTGCCCTTTCATCGTCTCGGGACCACCGAAGTTGGTGTAGAGGGCCTGCTCTCCAAGCAGAACGTTGAAGATCCTCTCGCCCTGGTAGAGGTATTGCTGACGTTGAAGCCGTTTTGCAACGGCAGCCTCGGAGTCGTCTGGGATCTCGTAGTAGTTGACGACCTGTTCAAATACATGAGCAGCGTATTCGGTGGTCTGCAGGGTCCCCCAGACAACAGTGGGATGCCAGATGCGGAAAACCTTGGTCCTGGCATACACGGGGATGGCTTTGTGTTGCCGGCGTTCCGCTCCGGTCTGCAACTGGCGGCGCCATTCGAGCCAGAGTTCATCGACATGTCGGACGATCGCGATCAGATCGCCGAGTTGATCGGTTTGACCTGTGATCTCACACCATGTGCGGATGTCGCCTTCGCTTGGGCGTTGTTTGCCGTGTTCAATACGCGAGATCTTTGATTCGTGCCATGCAGTGGCAAGCGCGAAGGCCCGGCCGCTGGTATATCCGGCATCCTTGCGGAAGCCGCGCAGCCGGGCGCCGAGCGCTTGCAGTGCCTCATCTACTTGTGTCGTCACAGATAGTTCAGGGTTTGTAGTCAGTGTGGGGAATGGCAGCGGTCCAGAGCTCGTTGCGGAGGGCTACGCACGCAGCGACTGTGTCCGGGGCCAGGACAACTTGCGATCCGAGGACTCGGCCGACTGAGTCGAAGTGGCCAATCGCGAGGAGTTGGTCGTCGAACAACCACCAGTCATTCCCACCGAAGGGAAGAGTGATGGTCTGCGGCAGGAGATGACGTGGAAGCCAGCGAATGTCCTCTCCGGCCTCCACGTTCAGTGAGGTGAGAGCATGCTCCCATTGGATATAGGGGGTCACCGGCTCGGTGATAACACGGACCCGGCGGATGGTCATGCCCCGCGCGGTGCACTGGCGCACAAGCTGCGTCCAAGGGGCGAGGTAGGAGTGGTCGACGTCTCTGCCACGGAGCCAGTTACGGAACGGCGTTTCCTCGCCGGGAACCGAATAGTCGTCTCGCAGCTCGAGGTGGAAGGCGTCGTGTTTGTAGCGCGCGAAGAGCAGGTTGCGCTCAGCGCTGGAAATCAGTTCCACTCGGTTCCTTCGCCAGGGCGGTGACGTTCGACTTCGGGACCTCGACACAGGTCTCGTAGTGCGGGATCGACATCTGGGACAGGGCTTCGGTGTCTGTCACCGCTTTGCCCTGGACGACGCACGTGCCCTGGGAGGTGAGGATCATGACTGGCGCCTGGACACGGGTGATCGGGCTGGCCGGCAGTCCGTCCTCCTTCAGATACTCGAACAGTTCCGTGGGCACCTCAACTGCGCTCTCTCCGTCGGGAATGTGAAGCTGCATCAGCAGGTCGTTGGCGAAGATCTGCCACCCCTGGACGATGTAGGTGTCCCGGTCGGTTGCGTAGAGCGTCGGGCAGTCTCCTCCAGTGGAGTTGCTGCCAAGGAAGCGTAACTTCACGGTTGATCTCCTGTCTTCGTCCTTGCGTGAATTTGCTGGACACATCGATAGTCAGCGAGCCGTAGATACTCGTCAACTGGCATGCTGCAAACTCCTGCAAGTTCCTTGGGAGTTGAGCTCCGGCAGTCCTACCGTCGTCATCGGTCGCCACAGGCCCCGGTGTCTGCGCCGGAGTCCAGGCCTGCAGACCGGCGACTGGATAGCCAGGCCCTGTCTCCCCCGGCAGGGCCGGGCGGCCCACGCCAAAAGGGACGACCAACCATGACCGATCCGCCGCTGAACACCTCCAGCCCTGCTGTCAGCCCTTGCCTAGCCACCCGTATCTCGTGCTTCGGCTTCCTGTCCAAGCATCGCCCGCTCAGGCCTGCGCCGGCCGCGGGCCGCCCTAGGCAGGCTGGCGGCCGGAGCGCTGTCTCCCGTGGCAGTCACTTGTCCGAAGAGTCAGACCTGAACGCGGTTATCCCTGCAACCCGACGACGGTTTGAGACGCCCAGACACTCTCGTCGAACGGATGTTCTCGCGGCCTGTCTATGTGGAGTAGCCGATGTCCCTCGCTGACTCACCCGGGCCGCAGTACGCACTGCACCGAAATCTGTCTCGTGTTCTCGCTTCAGGGTGCAGTTCTCTCGCAGCGGCCGTCCCCAGCCGTCTGACGCTCGTCCGAGATCTGATGATGGTGACGTTCAAAATCTCCTCAGTTGGGATCGACGGCGTTGTCTGTGATCGTGATGCCCAACGAGTACAAGATGTTCGTCACCTGACAGCCACCCGGTTGAGGTTTCACGCACTCGACGAGCTGGTCGACGACGCAATCCTCGTTGTCTCGGAACTGGTAACGAACGCCATCAAGCACAGCGGCGGAAGCCGGATCACCGTCATGACGGTGATCAGCGACCAACAGTTACAGATCTTTGTCCACGACGGGATGCAGGGCAGCCCTCAACTGCGTGTGGCCGGTGATGACTCCGAAAGCGGCCGTGGTCTTTTCCTGATGGACTGCATCGCCCGCACCCGCAACGGCCAGTGGGGGATCAGCGATGCGGGGGCAACGACATGGTGCTCATTCTCGCTCAGCGGGAAGCAGTCGTGACTGCGCTCGCCACGGTTTCGTTCCAGGGTCAGTCCGTGATCGTGCGGACTCTTCCCTTGGAACAGGTCACGTTGAAGACGGTCGAGGCCAAGGTCCATGGATGGGGGCCGTTCAATGGTGAACCCCTCCTCGGCGATTTGAGCGGGGTTGAAGTTCCTCCGGCAGAGGAGCACCTCGAGGACCGCGGCCAACAGTTCGGTAGCCACCGCATGCAACTAGCTGCTCTCGCGGTTGCTGCCGGCGCTGATCAGTGGGACGGCGCGGCGGACCAGTTGATTCGCACTGTCCCGTCGGGTGCAGGCCGAGAAGATTCCTGGCGGTCGTCTGTGGGCTATCGCTCACCTGTCCCATTCCTGGTCATCCGCCGAGCTGTACACGCGCCTCGCTGCGATCTAGTGCGCCAAGGAGCCGGACTGACGCGCGGCCTACAGCGGGAGGAGGACCGGTGACCGCGACCCGTCCTCATGGGCCACACCTGGTACCCGTGTGGACGCCGCCGCTGGACCCTGATGGACTGCATTCCCTACTCGTGAAGGTCCGCAAATGGCGGCCATTCGATGGCGAGGCCGTCCTCGACGACGTCAGCGCTGTCCTGGACGAATACACGCCGAGCGAGGAGCAGGTGGCCGTACTCGTCGTGCGCCTGCATGGCCACCTCTCACGCCTGGTCGAGATCGCCGTGGCATCTAACGCCGCCCCAGCCGACGGGATCACCGCGCAGCTCATCGCCAAGGCGAGCACAGTGCAGTGCCGGGAGCTGCCCGGCGACTACTTGAGGGCGGTGGGGCAGCTCCGCCGAACGGGCTGGATCGTCAACGAACTCTTCGAGCGTCTGATCGTCCTGGGGTGCTTGAGGGAGGCGGCATGACCAACTCAAGCCTGCCGGCGACCAACATCACCAGTACGGAGAAAGGCACCCACGTGAGCACGCCGCCCGGAGGGGGCCCGGTCCCCTTCGTCATCCAGCGCCGCGGCGAGGAAGCCGCGCCAGCCGACTTCTTGTTCACGCGCTCCGGCCCCGGCCGGTACCGGTTGCGTTACCTCGACGAGGATCCACGCGATCGCGATCTGCACGGCGTGCTGTGGGGCCGCTGCTCCCTCAACCCCGTCGACGACGACGGCTGGCCCACCGGTGAACCCGAGTGGAAAATGATGCATCCCTTCCGCCAGCGCATCACGATGCAGTCCCTGCGCTGCCAGGTCTGCACCGAACCGGCCCGCACCCGCCTCGGCACGGTGTTCCTCGCCGGGCCGCACGACCTCGGCCCCGGGGCCGACACGGTACTCACCAACCAGCCGCCCGTATGCGCCCGGCACGTCAAGGCCGCCGCCCGACTCTGCCCCCACCTGGCAGGCCGGCCACGAGTTTTCCTCGCCCGCAGTGCGCCGCTGTACGGAGTCGTCGGCGTCATCTACGGCTACAGCCCCGAACACGGCATCCACGTCGTCGCCCAGCCCGAGATGGCCCTGCCCTACGGACACCCCAACCTGGCCACCTGCCTCGCATCCCAACTCGTGCGCCGAATCTCCTCGTTCACCGTCCTCACCGTGGACGAGCTGATGCGAGACCTCGACGCCGCCCCCTAAAGCCCCGCCTGGTGGCCCGGACGCTCCTCTTGGGCCTGCGGCTGTCAGGCGGCAACAGCCCCCGGCGTGGGGAGACGTACCCGCCACTCCCCTGGGCGGCGTACACACCCCCGCTCCCCGCGCCGGGCCCATCCCTGCAATCTCGAAGGAGACAACTATGTACGTTCACTCTGACCGTCTGCCCACCGATCCCGCCCTCCCGACGGGGGGCGCCGCTCCGTTGCCGTGGGGAGTGGCTCGTATGGCGCCGTATCCGACGATGGCGCCGGGCTATGCCCGTGCCGAGCTGGACCCGATCACCCAGACCACGGTGTTCTTCGACGGGCTCGGGCAGGTGATGGAGATGCCCGGCCATGGCACCAGTACCGGCACCACCCCGTCGACCGGCACCAGCCCCGACGGGCAGGGACAGGGAGCCACGGACTCCGACCAGGGAAGCGACAGCGACCAGTGAGTGACCCTCGTCCGGTGCTGGTCGTCACCGCACTGCACGACCCCACCGCCGACGTGGTGATCAACGAGCTGCACGGCCGGGATGTCCCGGTCGTGCGGCTCGACTCGGGGGACTTCCCCTTGTCGCTGTCACTCGAAGCGGAGATCACTGCGGACGGCCTCAGCGGACGCCTGCACACCCCTTCGCGTACGGCCGACCTTGCCCAGGTCCGGGCCCTGTACTACCGCCGGCCCGCCGGCTTCGCCTTCCCCCACCTGAGCGAGCAGGACGCGCGGTTCGCCGTCACCCAGGCCCGGTACGGGCTCGGCGGTGTACTGGCCGCACTGCCCGGTTGCCTCTACGTCAACCACCCGCACCGCATCGGGGACGCCGAGTTCAAACCGGCAGGCCTCGCCGCAGCCGTGGCGGCCGGCTTCCTCATCCCGCCCACACTCATCACCTCAAACCCCGACGCCGCCAGAGCCTTCGTCAAACGCTACGCCCTGGTCTTGTACAAGCCGCTGTGGAACCCGGTGTACCGGATCGACGGCGTCTCCTCCGTCGTCGAGGTCGCCGACGTTCAGGCCGAGGACCTCGACGACCGCATCGCCGGCACCGCGCACCTCTTCCAGCAACGCATCCGCAAAACCGCCGACGTACGCGTGACCGTCATCGGTACCAAGACGTTCTGCGTCCGTATCGACTCCGACCTCCTGGACTGGCGCACCGACTACAGCCGGCTGCGCTACACCCCCGTGGAACCACCGCCGGGGATCGAACAGTCGCTCCACCGCTACCTGGCCTGCTTCGGTCTCGTCTTCGGGGCCTTTGACTTCGCCGTCGACACGGACGGGCAATGGTGGTTCCTGGAGTGCAACCCGTCCGGCCAGTGGTACTGGCTGGAGCCCGAGACAGGCCTGCCGATGAGCGCGGCCCTGGCAGACCTATTGGAGAGGACGACGTGACCGACGCAGCCCAGCTACACCGGCAGCTCCTCGAGACCCTGACCGCGGGCGGCAGCCTGCGCACCAGGCCATGGAAGGAGGCCACCGCATCTGTTCTGCGGCATGAGTTCCTTCAGAGCGGGTTCTTCCGCCGGGTGAACGGAGCAGTACCCGCCGCCTGGCAACCGGTCCTCAACGGTGACGACGACTGGCTCGCGGCCTGCTACCAGGACGAATCACTGATCACCCAGATCGCCGGAACCATCGTGCCGGCCGACATCCAGGGCCGGATCATGCGCGAGCCGACCAGCTCCAGCACACTGCCGTCCCTCGTGGTGCGCATGCTGGAGGACCTCCACGTCGAACCCGACTCGCAGGTACTGGAGATCGGCACCGGCACCGGTTACTCGACCGCTCTGCTCTGCGCCCGCCTGGGCGAAGACCATGTGACTTCCATCGAGTACGACGCGGATGTCGCCACCCGCGCACGCACCGCCCTGGCCAACCAGGGCATGTTTCCCACCCTCGTCACCGGCGACGGACTGCTGGGCTGTGACGCGTCGGCCCCCTACGACCGGATCATCACGACCTGCGCCGTACACACGGTGCCGACCGCGTGGATCGAACAGACGAAGCCCGGCGGACTGATCCTGACCACCATCGGCGGGTGGCTGGGCGCATCGGAACTGGCACGTCTGACCGTTCACGACGACGGGACGGCATCCGGCCCCGTGCTCGGCGGCAAGGTCAGCTTCATGCTCGCCCGCCCCCACATGCCTCCGCCCCTCGAGCTCCTGCCCGACCTGAACCAGGGCAAAGAACGGGAGACCGTCATGGGCCCCGACGTACTGTCCCACTGGGCTACCCGGTTCGTCGTCCAGAGCGCCGCACCCCATGCACAAAGGCTGACGATGAACCGGGAAGGCTCCACCGAAGAGGTACTGATCGACGTCACCTCGGGCTCCTGGGCCGCCCTCTACGACGACAACGGCAGATGGATCGTCCGCCAAGACGGCCCCGACAACCTCTGGGACTCCATCGAGGAGCGCCTCAGCAACTGGCACGCAGCCGGCACACCCGCCTTGAACGAGTTCACCGTCACCGTCACCCCGGACAGACAGAGCCTTCACTGGTAGCCAATCCCTCTGACCGGCCCCGCCCATCCGCCCGCCCTGATGGATTGAGCGGGGTTCGTCGGCCAAACCTGCGCGGTCGCTAACGAGGCGCCGCGTGCCCCGCGGTCGTCCCCGCCCATAAAGGGAGCCCCATGACCACGCCCACCGCGGCCGCGACCTATTGGGAACCGCTCTGGTCCCAGGGCCGTCGCTACCGGCAACTCGACGACACCGAGCACGGGTTACTGGAGGACCACGCCGGCCCCGGCCGCGACCGCCCGGCCCTCGACATCGGCTGCGGCGACGGCTCCCTCGCCCGATGCCTCACCCAGCTCGGCTACCGCGCAACCGGCATCGACTGCTCCCCCAGCGCCATCGCGCTCGCCGCCGCCCAAGACCCCAGCCCCGGCCCCGAACCGCTCTGGCGGTGCATGGACATCACCACCGCAGACCTCGGAGCCCTGCCGGAACCGGCGTACGCACTCGTCACCTGCCGCCTGGTCTACCGGTGGATCGACAACAAGCCAGCCTTCCTCAGCCGCGTCCGCCACCTCCTCGCCCCGGGCGGGACCTTCTGGGTTGTCACCGAGATCACCGGGCGCCGCGCCACCACCGACCCCCTGCACAACCTCGGTATCACCCGCGCCCAGGCGGAGATACTCACCGCTGGCTGGTCCACCGTCCACACCGCCAACCTCGACGTCCTGCGCTGCTACGCCCTGCGCCCCTGACCTCGCCTGTCCCACCATCCGCGGGAGGGCCAGGTGACTACCGAATAGGACGCCGTCGAGATTTGGAACACCTACGGCAACCACCAGCTGACCCGAAGGTTCGAACCACCCGAACTAGGCCGTGTTGTGAAAGTCGTCATCAGACCCGGAGGTATTTCGCCAGCTACTTGCACGCGGTGTCCATAGGTCTGGAAGATCGGCTCATGTCCGAAGCTCCTGACATCACGACGGCCTGGCGGCGACTGCTGGAAGGTACTCCGGGCACCCGCAACGGGGATCTTCTGGTCGTCCAAGCGGCACACGCGCAGCCTCGGCTGCGCGCCCTCTACCCCTTCCCAACCCACGGCACGCTGCACTTCCTGCTCGTGGCCCCGCCACCATGGCCCGAGTCGGACGGCGACCGGCTGCCCTTCATCGTCTGTGGTGGACCGCCGTACAAGATCTACACGCCCGGTTACGGCCAGCTCCTTGGCGAGACAGCCACACCTGGAGAAGCAGCCGCGCTTGTGGTGGATCATCTACCGGCGGACGCAGGTCTGTCTGCAAAGGAATAGAGCGTGCAGTGCTGGTCACAGCCACTCATTGATGGCCGCGACCAGCACCGTCGCTTCGTAGCGGACTGCGAGTTTCTCGAATCTCGTGGCCACGGCCCGGTGGCGCTTGAGCCGGTTTATGCCGCACTCCACCGCGTGGCGCTCCCTGTAGTCGTCCTTGTCGAACTTGGGCGGTCGGCCGCCGCGCGTCCCGAGTTTCTTGCGGTGGCGGACCTGGTCAACCTTCTCCGGGATCGTGCAGCCAATCCCGCGTCTGCGCAGGTAGGCCCGGTTCACGCGGGAGCCGTACGCCCTGTCCGCGCGGACCCTGTCCGGCTTGGTCCGTGGCCGGCCCGGGCCTATACGGGGCACCCGGATGCCCTCAAGGACCGGCTGAAACTGCGGGCTGTCGTGCCGCTGGCCGGCGGTGATCAGCAGCGACAGAGGTTTTTGCCCTTGCTCCACGGCCAGGTGCAGCTTGGTGGTCAGCCCGCCCCGCGACCGCCCGAGGCCATGGTCGTCGGGCTCAGTGAAGACTCCACCGGGAGGCTCCTTCTGCAGTGCCCCTTTTTACGCGCACCGGCAGCGTGCTGGTGAGCCCGGGCGACCGTGGAGTCCACGCTCACGTCCCACGTGATCAAGCCCTTCGCGTCGGCCTCGGCCTGCAGCTGCACGAAGATCCGCTTCCAGGTGCCGCCCCGTTGCCAGCGTCGGAACAGGTCATAGACACGGTCCCAGGGCCCATACCGTTCAGGCACGTCCCGCCACGGCGCTCCGGTCCGGGTCCGCCACCTTATGCCGTCGACCAACTGGCGACGCGTCCACGTCGGTGGCCGACCCGGCTTCTTGCCCTGCGGCAGCAACGGCTTCAGTTGGGCCCACTGGCCGTCCGTCAGATCACCACGCCCCACGGCTCGTGATCATCCACGATGGTGATCCACTTTCACAACACGGCCTAGACCAGTGGAACTGGGACATTGTTCCGCCCGGACGGCCCCATCCGGTCGTCGGTTTGGGGCCGCGCGACAGGCGCCCGCATCGGCGGCGAGGATCGCGGCGGCCGCGCTCGTGAGGGCAGAGCGGAACCGGAGCCGGTGTCCGCCATCTCGCCGCCGGTCGTCGACGAGCCCGAGGCCCCGGTCGCCGTCGAGGCGCCGCTGGAGCTGCTGAGCAATGACCCCGGCGTCGCCGACCACACGCCCGGCCCTGGTCGGACAGGCCCGTGCTCAGACCGTGGGCTCCGTTCCCTGGTCGCCAACCTGGAGGAGCTGGCCCGGTTCGGCCAGCATGACAGCCGTAACGAGGACGAGTTGCTCACCGAGCGGGTTCGTGAGGTCACCGCTCTCGATCGCGCGGGTGCTGAAGAAACGCGATGCAACTGGCTGGCCGTCAGAACGAAGCCTTCACGGGTGGAAGTAGTGTCGTCAAAGGCCCGGGTCGCCACCAGCGCCCGGGAGCCGTTGCCAAGCATGGCGTGCCAGTACATGGTCGTCCAGCGGCCCGATCCGACTAGTCTTCCGGCGCGACGCCGTCGCCATCAAGGAGCCGCTCCTGAACTGGCGGCAAGGTCGAGAGCGTGTGGACAAGCCTGTTGTTCAGCGCCCAGACAGGGCCCCACCGTTGATGTGGAGGATCTGGCCGGTCACGTGTCCTGCGGCCGGTGAGGCGAGGAACAGCACGGTGCTCGCGATGTCCGCCGGGGTGCCGGCCCGGCCGTTGGCTGTCTGGGCGAGCAGGGCGGCACGGCGGTTGGGGGTCATGCCGCCTTGGAAGAAGTCGGTGGACTCGATGTAGCCCGGGGCGATGACGTTGGCTGTGATCTGGTCTTTGCCGAGGTCCTGGGCAATGGTGAGGTTCCAGGCCTCGACGGCGGCCTTGGCGGATCCGTAGGAGCCGGATCCGCCACGGTGAGCCGCGATGGAGCTGACGCTCACCACGGCTCCCCCTGCTCTCAGGCGCGGTCGCAGGGCGGTGGTGACCAGGACCGCAGAGAGCACGTTGGCGTCGAGATTCGCGCGCCAGGCCTGCGCCACGCTGTCCAGGTCACGGGGTGGCTCGGTGCCGATGTCGGTGTTGCCCCCGGCGTTGTTGACCAGCACGTCCACGTGCGAGGGCAGGGCGTCGAGTGCCGCCTGGACCTGCCCGGGATCGCTCGCGTCGAAAGCGACGGTACGCACGTTCGGGCCCAGGTGCGCGGCGGTCTCCTCCAGCACGTCCTTGCGGCGCCCGGTGATCACTACCTGGTCGCCCTGCCCGGCGAAGGCCTCGGCAACCGCCCGGCCGATCCCGGTTCCCCCACCGGTAACCACGATCTGACGCATCCCACTCCTCGTTTAGCGCTAAACGTGTGTGGGACACTACCACCATGACCACCCCGGACCAGCCCCGCATCGACCGCGCCGAGGAGATCGCCCAGGCCTGGCGACGCGAGCAGCCCGGACTCCCGGTCGACTCGATCGGGATCCTCACCCGCATCCGCCACGCCGCGAAACTGCTGGCCGACGAACGCCGCCGCGTCCTGACCCAGGTCGGCATGGACGCCGCCACCCTCGACCTGCTCAGCACCCTGCGCCGCTCCGGCCAGCCCTACCGCCTGTCCACCCGCGAGCTCGCCACCCGCTGCCTGATCACACCGGGAGCTGTGACCCAACGGGTGGACCGAGCCCAGCACGACGGACTGGTCCGCAAGCTGGCCGCGCACCCCGGGACTCGCGCCGTGCCCGTAGAGCTGACTGCCAAAGGGCACCACGCGGTGGAGAACGCCGTCGACGGCCTCCTGACCTACGAGCAGGGCCTTATCGAAACCCTGTCACCCCAGGAACAACAGGAACTGGCCCGCCTCCTGACCGTGCTACTGCGGGACCTCAACGACCGCGCCCACCACCACACCTGATCTCCGCACGGCCACCCCAGATGCCCGGGGTGGCCGTGCCACGTTCAGGCCCGGGGAGCGGGCGCGATGCTCAGGCGCCGGGCAGGGTGTGCGCAAGAGCCGGCGCAGGGCGCGGCGCAGGGCCAGGCGGCAGGCGAGGGCGGGTGCTGTGTAGGCGGTGCCGACGAGGACGGCCACGATGGCGAACGTGGCGAGGGGACCGGTCCAGCAGGACATCAGCAGCGCGTTGCCAGTCAGGAGCAGGACGGCGAGGGTGAACGCGAGGCCCTGGTCGTGGTCGTGGTGCGCAAGGCCGGCTCGCTGGTTCATGTCCGGCGCAGGCATCCGGACGGCACCTGCCCTCCCGGTACAACCCGCCACAGGCTCCCGCCGCCGCACTCCCGGTACTGCGACCACGAGGTGCGGCCGACCGCGACTACGCAGGAGCGTACCCGCTCTCTCCTGTGCAGGTAGCGCACGACCGGCGAACGCGTCGTCGCGACCGGCCCCTCGTTCCACGCTGGCCTGCGCACCGCCACCTTCTGGACCGCCTGCCACGTCGACGTGCACGGTGCAGCGGAAGTCGGTGGGGCAGCGGACAGGGCGGTCGCAAGGACGGCGGTGACGGCGGCCGCGGTGGTGAGTAGACGTCGGGTCAGGTGCATGCACGGTCAACCCCGCTGCCCACCCGCCCGGTCACGGGCTCTCTCCGAGATCACCCGCCAGGGGCAGCCGGGGCCTCCCTTACCTGCCTGCGTGGCGCCATTCAATAGGCCGCCCCGGCCCGCCGCGAGCAGCTGCTCAATCTCGCGGACCGGCTCGGCAGTTGCAGCTCGCCAACTATCGAATGAGCCCGCCGGACATGGCAACGTCCCCTCCCCGGCAGCACTTGCGCGGCTAACCCCCGAACCCAGCACAGTGCGGCCAAAGGCCCGCCGTCCCTGTCCTGGCCGGTGCTCCGGCCGTGGCGAGACACAAACGCCGCCGCCCTGTCACTGTCCTGCCCCCACCCCGCACACCAAGGGGTGAAAGAGCCCTGCCCGAAGAATCGGAGTCCACCGTGCCTGCCTCCAGCGAGATCCTGGCCGAACTGTCCCGCCTCTCCCACGCGACCTCGCTCGTCGCCGTAGTGGCTTTCGCGTTCAAGAGCCTGGCCGACCTGCTCCGGGCTTATACCGAGTTCCTCCCCGCCTGGAGCCAGTCCCGGACCGACCGCATGCTGCGCAAGACCGCCGCCAAGGACGCCGCTACAGCCCTCGAACTCCTCCTCCGTCCCGGCAGGCTCCGGGCGTGGCACCCGGCCAGCAGGCGGTACCAGAACCAGAGACTCTGGACCCGCCGGACAGGCTTCCGCCCTGACCGCCCGCCGGTCAGACCGGCACGGCCTCCCGCAGCACCTGCGCAGTCCGGTCACAGATCTTCGCCAGCTGCTCGCGGAAGGGGTAGATCTGCCCGACCCCCGCGACGTCCCGCAGCGCCTTGAGGGTCTCCGCCCACTCGACGGCGTCCTCGGGCAGCGTGTACGGCTGCCCGCTCATCCTGACCGCCGGACGCGGCGGCGCAGGCACAGCCACCGTCACCGTCCGGGTCTCCGTCCGCTCCACCACCTCACGCACCGGCGCAGTGGCGCGGCCGCCAGCCGTCACGGGCCGCGGCCGGTGAGGGCCGGCCCGGGGTCAGGACTCGGATGAAGTTCAGGAGCTCGATCGTGCCGACCATGGCCCAGGCGACCAACGGCACGGCGGCGCGAAACCGGTCGCGCAATCCGAAGGGATCGCCTGCCCGGCGCCACTGCGGGTCGTGATGCACCACGTCTCCGTAGATCCAGGCCATGGCCAGCCCGTGAGCATCAAGGTCATGATCCTCCCCGGTGGATGCGTCAGCAACCATGCCCCAATAGATCGCACCTGTCATGCCGTTGTCAGGGGCAGACACGAGTGATATGAAGATCATCCTTGCAATCAACCCACGAAATCCTCACACAAGAGGGTCTGAGGTAGTGCTGCACCACTCACACTGAGAGCGAACTTCGAACATGCGACGCGTTCGACCGACAGCCACTGCGGTCGTCATCCTCACGGGGCTCAGCCTCCTGGCCGCTCCCGGCGCCTCGGCGGACAGCCACGTCACGCTGCAGGTACCCGCAGCAGCGAGCCACGACATCACCTACGACTGGCGCTCCTACACCCCCGGCGTTCCCGATGTCTTCCAGCTCAACACAGGGGCCACGTCGCTTCATGTGACGCTGCCGGCCGAAGTGCTCAGCCACCTTCACAAAGCGACGTGGACCCTGTCCGCAGAGCATCTTGACGGCACTTCGGACATCACGTCGGGCGCGGTGCCGGAGGCGAAGCAGCAGTTCGACATCGCCCTGACCGCGGACAAGGGTGCCTGGAGCCGGTCGTCCGTCACGTCTTGGAACCTCACCGTTGAGGGGCAACCCGACGACGGCTGGCTCAGCCTGGGCTCAGCCTCGATAAACGACCAGGACCAAGTGATCATCAGCGCTGATATGGGCGCCGGCTCCACGGGAGGGCCAAAGACGTTTGATCTCGACCTCTCACATGGCCGCCTCGAGACCGACAGCCAGAACCGCCACGGCGGCCTGTCCAGCGATGTCACCAACCGCAACATCGGCTTCGAGGGTGTCCACGCGGTCGATACGGGTGACGGGCTCTTCGCTCCGACCGGTTTCGACGGGACAGGCGTGCTTGCCCCTGGTGAAACGATCACGCTTCAGACATCGGCAGGCTTCTTCACCGATGCTCTGGCCGAAGGCGACGGTTCCGCTGTCTATTACGACAACTGCGGGGACGGGCGATGGCTGACTGCGGCCGTCTCCGGTGACGCTTCGACGCTCACCTTCACCATTCCGGCGGATCTGGCCCCCGGGCGGGACCGCCGATGCGACAGCCTTGAGGTCGACTTCAACACGGGGCCGGCAGTAGGGACATCAGGCGACCCGGAACACCCCTACAGTCAGCGCATCCTGATCGACCCTCGCTGGGAGTACCTGACCAACACCAAGCCGGTGACGATCACCGGTACGGCGCGAGTCGGCGCACTGCTGACCGCGAAGCACGGGACCTGGACTCCCGCCGCATCCTTGTACGGGGACGACTACGCATGGTTCCGTGACGGGAAGTACGTCTACTCGAGCCCGAGCTACATGCTCACGGCCAAGGACGCCGGCAAGAAGATCACCGTGCGAGAGAGCGCCTGGCGCGAGAACTACAGCGACACCTGGGGACTTCCGTCCGCCGCGGTCATCGTTCAGCCCGCGGCCGCACCCAAGACGACGACGGTGCCCACGATCTCCGGCACGGCCCAGGTAGGCAAGACCCTCACCGCAACCTACGGCACCTGGACACCCGCCCCCTCCAGCTACACCTACCAGTGGTACCGAAACGGAACCGCCATCACCGGTGCCACCAAGGCCACCTACACGGCCACCGCCACCGACAAGGACACAAAGCTCACCGCTAAGGTCACCGCCCACCTCACCGGCCACACCGACGGGAACGCAACCACCGCCGCCACGGCTGCGGTCAAGGCTGGCGCCGCGCCGAAGGCGACGACCGCGCCGAGCATCAGCGGTACCAAGAAGACCGGATCCACCCTCACCGCGAACCATGGCACCTGGAGCCCGGCCCCGACGAGCTACGGCTACCAGTGGTACCGCGCTGGCAAGACCATCTCCGGCGCTACCAAGTCCACGTATAGGCTCACCACGAGCGACCGCGGGCGCGACATCACCGTCAAGGTCACCGCCAAGAAGACCGGCTACACCAGTGGCACGGCCATCAGCAAAGCAGCTCACATCAGCTGACCAAGAAGCCCGCTTGAGGCCCGGCCCGAAAACCGGGCCTCAAAGGGTTGCTTCATGCGCACGAATCGTGTGAGCCCGCCTTCCACGATGGGCGCAGTTCGTCGACGCGAGTCTGTTCGGGGGACTTCCGCTCGGACGCGGGTGAGGTCGACGAGGACGCAGAGGCACTGTCCGAAAGCCGGGTCGAAGAGTCCAACCCCGTGCCCCGGACGCTTCTCGACGAGTACGTGCCACAGGGCGGACAGAACGCTTCCGAAACAGCAGCCCGGACACTGATCTTCACCGATTCTGGTGTGGGTGCCGCGTCGCCGGCGGGTCTAACGCATATCGCGGCTTCACGTCATGCACAACACGTGATCGCGGTCACCGCCGAGTCTCAGTGGCGGAGCCAAGCCTGTGAACGGTCTCGAAAACCGTCATGGCGCGAGTCACCGTGGGTTCAAATCCCACACCCACCGCAACTGAACGGGCCCTGCCCTCAACGGCACAGGAGCCTTGTCCGTTGCAGACGGCGAAATCGTCACCCGATCAGTGGCTCTGCAAGAGCTCAAGGAACGAGCGCGGGCTGGAGCTTCTGCATTTCACGCTTCAGTTCATCGATCTCCCGCCGCAGCGTCTCGGCGTCTTGATGCCGGTCGTTGTCATCCATGCACGCAGCAAGCGACATCACTGCCACGCAGTAGCCGACGAACTGTATGCCCAGAGCGGCGAGCGCAGCCGCCGATATCGCAACGGTCGGGGTACCGCCGACTGCGACAACCGCAGTCAGCCCCATACCAGCGACGGATGCACCGACGGCTATTTTATTGGCCAGGCAAGGCATGGTAACTCCCTTGTGTTTGCATGCGGTTGTGGAATCGGCTGCTACACCTTGCCATCGTCGCTGAGACCGGACGAGTCAATACCCAGTGAGTCGAGGTACACGTCCGCGTCGCCTCCACTGTTCACGACGCGCGCGAGGGCCGGGAACTCATCTCCAGGCAGTTGCGTCCTCTCTTCCGGCTGGAACGGTTGGCTGCCGAGTGCCGACAAGGTGTCCGAGTCCACGACGCCCGTGGCCGGGAGACCGAGCCCAGATTGGAACTGCGTCACGGCATCAGCCGTGGCTTGATCGAAAATTCCGTTCACTTCACCGCTGAAGACCCCCAACGCGTTCAGGGCTACTTGCACTCCGACTACCGCGGGACCTTCTGCGCCTTGCTCGATCGGTGTCGTCATGGGTTCCTCCGGTGTTCACCTGATGAATGCGGTGGCACGATTCCTGCATTCCGATCCGGTTACAGCCCCCCGGAGTTGCTCCCCCTACACTCAACCGTAACGCCGATCTACGGCGACGGCTCATTAACCCCGAGCACTAATCAGGCCACCAAAGGAAATTACCGATTCAACCTCCGAATGTCGCAAATTTTTAAGCCCTGTCCTATACGGTGAGGTGATTGTTGACTTCGGTATGATGTGGGGTAGGTGGAGTTGGATCGTTCCGGGCGAGCCGTGACGGAGCTCAAAGCCGCTACCTCCGGGCGGCAGACCCACGGACCGTGGTAAGAATTCGTAACAGGCGCCTTGCCCCCTGATCTTGGACACACGAGACACCGGATCCTGAGTCGCTCGAACAACTCCCACAAACCGTCCGGCATCACCCGCTGAACCAATCCGGACTACCGGAAGATCACGCCAAACGAAATGGCGTCTACTGCCAACAGCGGTGTGGGAGACCGAGGCCCTCAAACCAGTTGCACCCTGACGGCGGTTGGGTGTGACGGCCCGCGCGATCGCCGCACTGGACGAAGGACAAGCCGCCTCCGGAAAAATGCGGTTTAGTCAACACCCCTCCTGGACAGACGGCTTGCCGCTATACCGAGTGGCAAGCAACGCATTCTCGTCCTGCAGGTAGGCCGCTGCTTCCATCAGCCCTTTCGATTGACAGCGTGTTCTGACGGACGTCTTCCCACAGTGCCCTGAACGGGTGGCGAGGAGGCGGCCGCTGACACGACCCAATGATCTCGTGGTTCCCGGTGTCAACGGGTCCGGGTTCCATGGGCTCGCTCCCCAAGGGCAGTCTCCGAGCCCGCCCTTGTGAGGGCGCTCCTCCCGCCGCAGCACCTGGCCGAGGACACCGGCAACGGCATGGCCCAGGCACGACTGTCGGGAACCAGCCAAGACGTCGACCGGTGGCTGCAGGGACCGGGATCGACCTGGCTGTGGGCGGTTCCCGGAGGCCGTCGACCGGGCGGAGGACCAGACTCGATCGAACAGGAACTCAGAAACGTTTGGATCTTGCCTAATGCGGTTAACGGGCACCCTGGGCTATCGGCAGAACGTCCTGACCGAGGGTCAAGCTGCTCTCGCAACCGCGGAGACCAAACAAGCCCAGCCGGGCACACGGTTCGGTGAACTAAGCCTCGGCAGATCCCAGTTGGTTTCGGATAACCATACGACCATAAGGGTGCACGCAGGTGATGCACGCGCCAGGGAAGGTGCCCCATGGCCCCGCACAGCACCACCGCGCTGCACGGAGACAAGCTGGCCGACGGGCTGCAACGCCCTGCTGGGCGGCGGTCACCCCCGCGCCGTCTGGTCCGACGGCGTGGACGAGGTCGTCGTCCACGCCACCGATACGACGGTGACCGTCCATGACGGTGCGCTCGCAGTCACCGTCCCCCTGGAGTGCACCGAGACCGGCCGCGGGAACGTGGACGTGCTCTTCGCACTCGCTGGACCGGCGAGCCGCCCGCGCTCGTCGTCGCAACCGAGAAACTGCCCAGCGGGGCGCCGCTTCTTGCAGGACGCTGGGGAACACTCGTACAGGGCACCGTCCGGGCGGCCCTGCTCACGCGCGCCGCAAATGCCGCTCGCGCGACCGTCACCGGTCTCGGAATCGGCAACGGCCATCTCACGGTGGCCCAGTTCCGGCTGCCACGGCACCGGGGCGCGGCATGATTGGCGCCGACGGCCTCGATGACGAGGTCCTCGCCGTCGCGAGCGCAGTCGGCCTGGTCCGCAACGGTCAACACGACGAGGGCTTCTTCGCCGATCCGCTCGCCCACGTACGTACCCGGATCTCCGATCCCGACGAACGAATCACACTGCTCGGCGCACTGGACACGCTGCTCCAACCGGACCCCGAGGATGACGCACCACCCCGGGGTGCCCCGGCATCCTCTCGCCGTCGGCCCGCACGGAGGCATCGCCCTGTCCCTTGCATGCTCCGGGCCGGCCGACTCCCCCACCGTCGTCCTCGGACTGCACGCCGACGCCCGGCACGCGGGCACCGCCGCCATGATCGAGGTCGAGTTGCTGCTGGTTGAGTCCAAAGGCAACGACGTCTTGGTGGTCCTCGCGAACTCCGAGCATCTGATGGCCGTGGGCGCTGGCCTGCCCATCGGATGGCAGCGTCCCGACCGGACCGATCAGGCTCGACCGCATCGGGCTGTCGCGTTGATCGTCGCCGAACCGGCCGACCGTAACCGCTTTGTAGTCTCCCTCACCGGACTCGGCATGGGCACCGGGCAACCGAGGCGTTCAGCGCGCGTCGACCTGCTCGCGCACACAGCGGGCAAGGCTCGACAACGACGGCTCGGCACCGTGCCGCGCGGCCTCGGCCCGGCCGAGCGCGCGGTCGTGTTCGCCTACGCCGAGGGCGAGGGCGAGGCCACCAACTAGATCGAAGCAGCCACCTACGCCGGGGCCGGTCCGGGAGTTGGGAGCTTGATGGCGTGCGCCGCCGCAGATATTGACAAGGCCCGGATCGATGCAGCGCTGGAGAGCTGTCTCATGCGATTCGGTCTCGTGCTGACCATCACCACTCTGACCGTGCAGGGCGACCAGCAGAAGGTGATCATGTATACGCTCAACTGGAAGGCTTGGCCACCCGGGCACACACTGGAAGTGTCACAGAAACTTGGCAAGCCCGGGCGCTCGTGCCCACCGAGCGGGGTAACCCCGTTCGGGGCATGGCCAGGGCCACAGTGCCGCCGGTGCATCGAACCTGGCAATCGGCATTTCAGGGCTGGGAGTTGTCCCGCATTCGCCCTCGTCGCCGCGGTTCTACTCGAACCGCTTCGGCCGATCATTACCGTTGTGTGACAACCAGAAAAGAGCAGGCCATCGCGTTGTCATCATGCAAGGTGTTGTCTCTCTAGCACTTAAGGCATGGACTACCGCACTTGCTCCGAGAAGCTCGCCCTGCATCTACCTCGGATGAATCTATTGGCGAGGAGCGCCGCATGCTTCCCGACTACTATCCCTACATACGTGACGTGGTAACGATCACAGAGGATTTCAAGGAATTCTGCACACGCCCGAGCATCGGGCCGGTGTTCCTGATCGGGCGCGTAGTGAAGCACAAGGTCGGGTGTGATCTGCCGGTAACCACAAATCAAGTGATCATCATCGCCGATGTCTACGACGGCACGAATGGGATGATCGACGCCAGGGCTACGAGCAGAGGCGGGCCCGGCGGCTCGGTCACGGTGATGTGCCGGCGGTCGATCAACGCACGGGTGGATGCCTCCGGCGGATACGGGACTCCCGGGGCGGCCGGGGCAGACGGCTCGCCGGGGACAGCCAGTTACCACAGCGACGAATACTGGGAGACCGTCACAGACCCAGTAACAGGGGAGACCCGCGACGTCTATCATCCCGCTGTGGACATCCCGGGCGCTGATCCCACCAACGGCGGTTCGGGCGGACCGGGCGGACCGGGCGGCGTTGGCGGGTCGATCACGTTCACCTGCATCCAAGACGAAGCTGCGACACCACCGGATCTCTCGGCCGCCGGCGGTGCGGGCGGTCCAGGGGGCCCTGGCGGGGCAGCCGCACAGGGCCCCTACAGCGAAGGGTCGGTGGAGGGGGATCCCGGAGTGGATGGCCCTTGGGGCGCCGATGGTCAGGTCAACTTCACCACCCTTGACGAAGCCGACTACGTCGCCGGTCTTCGACCATTGCTCAACAGCACCGGTTGGCCATTCGCGAACTACTGGGCCCCTTACCGCATCGCAGTCGGCGAGCACTTCTACCGCCTGTACAACTCGGGTGTGCCGGACGCTGCCGAGTGCTTGCATCACCTGGGCGAATCGGGTGTGCCGGATCATGCCAAGTACGGAGCCCTCGCGGCGGTCGAGTTCCAGCGGGCACTGGAGCTGCAACCCGACAACGCCGATGCGATCCGCCTGCAGCGCCAGCTCGTCGGCTTCGCCCCGACACCCGGCGCGGTGTGGGTCGGTGGAGGCGCCAATGTGCTGGGTCTGCCACCCGACATGGATGTGGTGCCCAACTTCGACAAGTACACCGAGGCATTCACGCGCTTTCTGCCCCTTGTTCTGCCGTTTCTTGAAATAGGCATCAGCGAGCTCAACACGGCCAAGGGGATCGATAGTCTGGCCGAGGTCGCCGGTCAGCTGTCGCTCGAGGCGGCCGCAGCGCGTGAGGACGCCGACCGCACCTTGGGCATCGCCAAGACAGAGCAGACGCAGGCCGACAGCGATGTCGATTACGCACAAACTCAGTTGGCCCAGGCGACCACCGCCATCAGCAGGGCAATCGTCGAGGCGCAGCAGCAGCCACACCCGCCCGAAATCTCCTTCGGTGGGTTCGTCAAAACGATCGCCGAGGTCGGTGGCGCGATCTTGAGCGTGGCGGCTGCAGTCCCGACCGCCGGTGCAAGCTTGGCTGCCTTGGCACCGGACCTCATGCTGCTTGCGGACACCGTGTTCGACAGCACAGCGCCGATCGCCCAGGCACTCCTGTGCGGTGACGACGCCGATCTGACGACGATCAAAAATGCGTACAAGGCGGTTGATCAGGATGCTTCTGCTGTCATCGGCAGTGCGCGCACGATCGTCAACTTCGGCACCGTCGCGCAGAGGCTCGCTGAGGTCACAACGGCCCAGAATTCACCGCATGTGGCTCTGATCAGGCGCGGCACCGAGCTCACTCACGAACTATTGCTAGCCCGCAACCGCGCTGTGCTCGCCCGCCAGCGCGTCGATGCGGCCACCGCTCGGTTGGCTCTCGCGCAGAACGCTGCCACACAAGCGGATGCCCTGCAGCACAAACAAGTTCTGGATGCGGAGGCGCTCAAGCAAACGGGGCTGTCGGCCATCTACACCGCTCAGTCGAAGGCCGACGCCTTGCTGGGCCTCGCTTTCCGGGCGAAGCGGTCGGTCGAGATCTACACGCTGAGGAACCAGGACGCTCACTTTCCCATCGATGCTGGCCGGATCTGCACCGACCTCGGGACCGATTACTACGAGAAGGAGAATGGGATCGACGAAGTCAGGCTCGCGAAGGAGCTCACCTCGTCGTGGGAAAAGATACTCACCCTGGGCGAACTGCAGGCCGACTATACCCAGTACTTCGACGGATCGCTGGATCGGGACTGGATCAGGCGATCGTTCAGCCCCGCCGATCCGCAGGTGGCTGAGTTGCAGTCGCTGCACCGGGCTACTTTTACGATCGACGCAGTCGCCGACATACCGGCCGACCGCTTCGACGCGAAGATCAACTGCGTCCGTTTGGCGCTCGTCGGAGCGTCTCATCCCGAAGGTGCGATCTCGTGCGAGGTGCACCACGGCGGGAAGTATCAGCAGCGTCGGCTTGACAAGAGCGTTACGACCCAGTGGTTGCTGCCCAAGGTCAGCACTCGCGACGCCAAGACAACGCCGCTGCAACTGCCTGATGAAGCATTTGGCGATGAACCGCCCCTCGACGCACCCAAATCGCTGGCGTTCTGGGGACGAGGTGTGGGTGGAAGCTGGCAGTTGACAATCCCGCAAGAGCAGTTCGACACAGGACTGAATCTGAGCGGGTTGACACGAATCCAAGTGTGGATCGGATACCAGTTCCTCCACGGTTGACCGAATCATTTCGTCCGAGACCGGAAGCTTCGCCAAGACAGGAGGTCGTGCCATGCACCCACCTCTGCGAGAACGTAGCCTGCCGAAATTCGTGGTCGACCGTCCAGACCGGCTGCGCGGCCGGGTCTACGTCCTCGACGACCAGCCGATGCTGGTCGGGCGGGATTCCGACTGCCAGATCCAGGTGCGCGATCCGGGCGTCAGCCGGCGGCACGCGGTGGTGTGGCGGGCCTCGGGCCGGACCACCGTCGAGGATCTCGCCTCCACCAACGGCACCATGCTGAACGGTCACCCGGTGCTCGGCCAGCAGGTGCTGCACTCGGGCGACGTGCTGGACTTTGGGCCCTTCGAAGTGCACTACGAAGAGCTACGCCCCGCCGACCGGACCGTTCAGGCCCCGAAGCCCGGAGCCGACGGCCCCCTGGGCGGCATCTCGGACACCATGCCGGGCTGGGGCCCCGCCTCTGGGCCCGGGTCTACGCCTCACGGCGCCCCCGCCGCAGGACCGCCGCCCTCCCGCCCCCCGGGCCGCCCGGTACCGCGCGAGGCCGGCTGTACGCCGCCCGGCGGCGAGCGACGATTCGACATCGGGGAGCAGCAAGCCGACCAGCTGAGCAACGTCGCCGGTGACCAGTACAACTACGTTCAGCAGGCGCAGCGCGAGAGCTTTTTCAAGGAGATCGCCGCGACACGTACCAGGGCACGGCACCTGATCATTCTCGGTTTCCTGCTCTTTCTGGTCGGGGGCGGGATCTACGGCTGGGGGATCATCCGATTCATTACCAGGACCAACGACGATATTTCGTCGGGGAATCCGAGCAGCTCCTCCCCGGAGCTGCTCGGACCGAAGGTGGCCGGGGTACCGATTGGGGCGGTCGGGTTCGTGATGGCTGCTATCGGGACAGTTCTGATGGTCGTCGGAATCGTTCTGCACATCGTCACGACATCCCGGCGCCGCCACTTCGAGGATGCCGAGCGGCAGGCGTCCTGGCAGCGGTGAGGAGACAGGAAGCCATGGCCTTCAACATCGGCAACCAGCAGGGCGGCGTGGTCAACAACGTCGCCGGGAACCAGACCGTTCACGGTGCTCAGTCGGCCGCCTTCACGGCAGGCGGGCAGGAGGTGCGCGACCTGCTCCAAGAACTGAGGGCGTCGATCGAGCGAACGACGCTGCCGCCAGCGATCGAGCCCGAGGTGCGGGCCGAGCTGGACTCGCTGGATGAGGAGGTCGCCCGGCCGGAGCCGGACCGGGAGGCAGTGGCGGGCCGGCTCGGCCGGATTACCCGTCTGCTGTCCTCGGCGGGTGCGCTGGCCACGGCCAGCACCGGGCTGATCGGGCCGCTCGGAGCGCTCGCGGGCTGGCTCGGCGCACTCGGCCAGCCGATCTTGCAGGCTATCGCAGGCTAACAAAGCCAAGCACCGCATGACCGACTGTGATGAGCGCCCGCCACTCAGCGCAGGCGGGTGCGGTGGGAGGGTTCGTTGCTGAGCAGTGCGTGGGTCATGTCTGCTGGCTCCGTCGGCGAGAGGCGACGGCCAGCATTTCGGCCGACGTGGCCAGCTGGGAGTGCAACGGCAATCCTGGGCCTCGTGCCGCCCGTAAGGCGCGCTCTCACCGATGCTGCCCGCCTTACGGGAGAACCGCCCGGATGCTTGCCCATCTTCGGCTGGCAGAGTCGCCTTCGCCTCGCCTGAGTTCAGCGCTCCGTGCGGAGGCGGGGTGGGCTGGAGCCGTCCCAGCGCTACATCTGCCGCCGCACGCTGGTCAGGCGGCGTCCCCCGGGCGCAGCCGCGTCGTCCTCCAGCGGCCCGTCGCCGTCAGGCTCCGCGGGTGCGGGCGAGGTGCTTCCCGCTGCGATCCGCGCGCGCTCGGTCTGGCCGTCCTGGCGCAGCTGCTCCCGGCGGGTCTTGCCGCGCTCGGTCAGCGGGGTCTTTGCCACGTCGAACCCGTACTTCACCGCCGCTGCCAACACGGCTCCCGACCCGATCAGCGCGCCAAGAATGCCGGATGCCCAATCCCCGCCGTTGAAGCCATCGCGCCCGCCAGCGTTGGAATTGCGCGAGTAGGGGCGGGATAGGTCCGGCTGCCGGGAAGGAAAGCCCAGTCCCCGCCGGGGTCCGAGCTCGGGGCCTCGCTCCTGTCGTTCATGGGCCCTGGATACCCGGAGGGCCCGCGGTACTGCCCGTCGCCGCGACGAAGCGGCGCTGGAGTGTTCGAGGCGCACTTTGCAACGTACGGGGTCGAGGTCGTGGGGTCATCGCAGATGGTCACGTGGCGGCCGTCGCAGGCTCCGCCGACGAGCTCGATCTCCATTCCCATGGCGCTGCTCCCGTACGGATCGGGTCGGGAAATTGGTCGGCGCCCGAGGGATGTCTCCGACCGTCCCTCGGGTGCGTCACCGCATAGACGGGCCGAGTTGGAGATCCGTTACAGGTGCTGGGCCATTGTGATCGGCGTACGGTGCTGCGGTCTGGGCGGTAGTGTCTCGCCAGGCCCTTTCTCAAGCTAATCCGTCGGGACAGCTCGGGCGGACCACCCTCCGGGGTGATCTTCCTGCGGCATACAGCGACGGTACTTAGAGAAAAGGAAACCACTGGTGAAGAAGTTCAAGCAGCAGTTCATCACCTGGCCCGAGGTCAGGCAGTTCGTAGTCATGGTGGCAGGCGGCGTACTCGCTTCAGCCATCAGTTTCTGGCTCGGGCTGAAGGGGTGAGGAAGGGCTTACGGGCTCCCGGGAGTACGCGCCGGGCCCCGGCCTCAGGCGATGATGCCGCAGCGTGCCGGGCGTCCCGTTGCCGGTTGTGGCAGGCATGGTGTCGGCATCGCGCGCCTGCCGGCGGGGGCGGCTGTCTCCTCAGCGGTCAGTTCCTCGTCGCGGTCGACGGTACCGGTGTCAGCAGGCCCCGCGCCTGGACGGCGGGGAGGGACAGGGTGCGATAGCCCACGCTCTCGAACAGGACGGTGATCCTGTTCCCCTCCTCGCTCATCACCTCGCCCTCGCCCCACGTCCTGTGTCCCACCCGTGTCCCGGGCGGGAAGGCGCCGTCGGACGCCACGGGCCCGAGCGGCTCAGGACCCGTACCGGACAGGATGTCCTCCGTCCGCAGGGGGGCCTCCTTCAACTCCTTTATACGGGCGCAGGTGTCGCAGCCCGCGCAGTCGCCTTCCGCCAGGCTCTGGCCGAAGTATCCGAGCATGTGCCTGCGGCGGCAGCCGTTCGTCTCGGCGTACGCCCGCATCATCTCCACCCGGGAACGCTCCAGATCGACACGGGCGGAGGCGATCCGCACCGCCTCGCGGACGCAGGCGTCCCGCCGCGCCCCGGGGACGCCCGCGATGGCACCGCGCTTGCGCGTCGTCACGGCTCCGGCCTCCTCCAGCAGGTGCAGCATCGACGTCAGCGGGGTCGGAGACAGCCCGGTCCGTTCGCGCAGACCGGTCGCCGTGACCGGTTCCGGGTGCTCGCGCACCGCGTCGATCAGCCCGCCCAGTACCTCCGGGTCGGGGGGTGTGCCCGTCCGGAACCGCTGCACGCCGAGGTCCTCGGGCCGGTAGGCGAGGATCGCCGTCGACGCCTCTCCGTCGCGGCCCGCCCGGCCGATCTCCTGGTAGTACGTGTCGAGGGAACCGGGCACCGACGCGTGCAGCACGAAGCGGATGTTCGGCTTGTCGATACCCATGCCGAACGCGGAGGTGGCGACGACCACGTCGAGTTCGCCGTCCCGGAAGCGATCGTGCGTGCGGGAGCGCTCGGCCGCCGCCAGCCCCGCGTGATAGGCGGCGCTGTCAAATCCGAGCGCCGACAGCTCCCGGGCGTACTCCTCCGCCTCCCGTCGTGTTCCCGCGTAGACGATGCCCGGTTTGGCCTCGGCCGCGGCCCGCTCCACCACCCACCGGCGCTTGCCCGCGTTCTCCCGGTGCCGTACGACCTCCAGAGTGATGTTGCGGCGGTCGAACCCCGCGACCACCTGGTGCGTCTCGCGCATGCCGAGGCGCTCCACGATGTCGGCCCGCACGGGGGCCGCCGCGCTGGCGGTGAGGGCCAGGAGGGGAGGCCGGCCGATGCGTTCGCGGACATGGCACAGGGACAAATAGTCGGGCCGGAAGTCGTATCCCCACGTGGACACGCAGTGCGCCTCGTCGACCACCATCAACGCGGGGCCGGCCGCGGCGATCTGCTCCACCACCTCGTCCTTGGCGAGCTGCTCGGGCGAGACGAACAGGAAGTCCAGGCGGCCTTCGCGTACGCGCTCCCACACCGCCTCGTTGTCCCGCGGGCGCTGGGCGGAGTTGACGGCCGAGGCATCGGATCCCTCGATGCGGGCGAGATGGGCGACCTGGTCCCGCTGGAGGGCGATCAGGGGCGAGACCACGACGGTCGGCCCCTTCAGCAGCACCCCCGGCACCTGGTACACGGCGGACTTCCCGGCGCCGGTCGGCATCACCACGATGGTGTCGCGTCCCTCCATCACGGCTGTCATGGCGTCGAGCTGGGAGGGGCGCAGTCGCTCCCAGCCGAACACCTCGCGGGCGCAGCGGCGCAGACGTCTCCTGAGTGACTTGGTCTTGAAGTATCCGACCTTGGCACGCATGGCACTCCTGACGCCGTTCTCCGGTGAGTTCGGCGCTCGTGTACCCCCGAAAGGGACGGGAAACGGTCCGCTCGGGAAGAGTTGCGGTTCCTTGGAAGGTGCGGTTCCCCGGCCGTCGGCGGGAGACCGGGCCTCCCGCTTGTTCGCCTGCGTCTCGCGAATGCTGAAAGGCACGTCCCACTCGATCCGGCCATCTACCGCGTGCCCGACGTCGAGGCAGTGCGTTTCCAGGAGGTGCTTGCAGCCGAGTCCAAAGTGCTGATCTTGGTCGCCGAGGTGGTGGGCATGGTGGAGGTAGTTCTGTTGGCGGATCCCCCGGACCATCAGATCCTGGCTCCCCGCCGCGCGGCCGAGATCCACACCGTCGTCCTGGACGGGCATCGCGACAAGGGCGTCGGGGCGGCCTTGCTGACAGCGGCGGAAAAGGCCGCCCCGAAGCGCGGTTTCTTGATCATCTATGCCGGCATCTTCGCGCCGAACAAAGAAGCCGTTCGCTTCTACTCTTCGACTGGCTTCCGGCCGCGCGGAACCTTGCTGAACAAGGAGCAAGGCGCGCCCTCGGCAGGCTGACGGATCTCCGGTCGGAGAGGGGTGGGCAGCTGCTATGCGATGTTCGCCCTGGCCACGACCTCGCGGAGTCGTTCGTCAGCAGCTCGGCCGAGAATCAGGGCCGGTTGTCCCTCGCCTGACGTGGTCCTCGCGGCTGACCGGAGGACCCCCGTCATCAGTTGTAGAGGGTGGGCAGGTACTGGAAGCAGTAGGCGCCGCTGTTCGTGGCGCCTCCGGTGTAGTAGGGGTCGCCGAAGGCCACGATGGAGTTGCCGGTCTGCTGGCCGACGTAGCCGTCGACATCGAGGTTGGGGCCGGCGTGGTTCATGGCCTGCTGGAAATACATCACGGCCTGCTTGGTCTTCGCGCCCCAGACGCCGTCCTGGGCCAGCGTCGGGATCGCCGGACCCCACTTGTACTGCTGGTTCCAGTACGTCTGGAAGTAGTTCAGGCTCTCCTGGACGCACCACACGGCGTGGGTGTTGTTGGCGTAGCCGTCGCCGATGGTCGGTGCGCCGGTGCTGGCCTGGGCGGTGCCGCCGAGGCCCACCAGGGCCGTGCAGAGGACGGTAGCCGCCGCCATGCTCTGGGCGATCCTGCTCTTCGCGCTCACGTGTCTCTCCCCGAATGTGCTTGCTACGGGCCGTGGTTCCAGCGGCCCGGAATGCGAGACCTACGACATCGTCGCTAAGCGACAGATGCACGCCCCGGACACCATGTGTCTGTCGGGGAGGCCTGGAACGATCACAACAGGAGGGGCCAACGCTTGATTAACGACCCGCCAACGCAGGGAGGACGAGCCCGCAGCGGACCGTTGGCCGATCTGATGGCACCCGGGCGGCCGATCGGGCGAGGCGGGTCATCGGCCACCTTCAAGCAATTCCAGTCCCGTGCGACAGTCGATGACCACCCTTTGCAGGTCGTGCCGTTCAGCGATAGATAGGGCCTCTCGCCAGTGCACGCCGGCCTGTTGACGGTCACCGAAGTGGAAGTGCGCGCGCCCGAGTGCCTCCAATGCGTCGGCGGTGGAGAATTCATGATTCTCCTTCCGGGCTATCCGAAGCCCTTCTTCGAGCAAGGCGAGGGATTCGTCGCGCTCGCCGAGAGCCCGCAGGGTGTCACCTAGGCTGACCAGGCAGATATGGATGAAGAGCACCTGTCCTTCCTTACGCCAGAAGTCCAGCGCGCGCCGGTAGACCACCGCCGCGCCATGGGTGTCACCCAACTTGAGCAGGACCGTACCCAGCGTGTGCTCGAAGCGCGCACTGGGCAGCCCGGACTCGTCCGCGAGGCGGATGGCTCCCTCGATGGCAATCCGGGCCTCGTCCGGCCGGCCTGCCTGCGAACACGCGTTGGAGATGTTGGCGAGGGTCGAGACCTGACGTTCCGTCTCTCCCGTCTGCTCGTACAACGCGAGCGCCGCGCGCAGGTGGTGGAGGCTGAGGTCGTTGCGGTGCGCCGAACCGTGTGCCATGCCCAACAGGTTGTGCATTTCGGCCTGGCCGCTCAGGTCGGACTCGCGCTCCGCGGCGGCCAGTGCCACGGCGACGGGCTCCTCCCACTCCTTGGTCCACCAGTTCCCCTGGATCCATGCGAAGAGGGAGGCCGCGGTGTGCCAGGCGAGTTCGGGCCGCGAGCTGCTCGCGGCAAGCTGAACGGCGGCCGTCACAGCGGGCAGCTCATTGGACACCCACTGGAGTGCCTGCTGACCGTCCGTGAACTCCGGCAGTGACAGGGGCAGGGCCGAGGTGGTGTCGACGGCCAGCCTGGCGCGGCCGATGCCGCTGGCCCGCTCGGCGTGCTCGGTCGCGTCGCGGTACCAGTGGAGCAGGCGAAGCAGGGCGGCCTCGGCGTCCGCGGGGGACTCCTCGGCGCGGGCGCGTTCGGCGGCGAACTCACCGAGCAGGTCGTGGAACCGGTAGACGCCAGGGTAGGGGTTCTGGAGCAGATGCGCGCTCACCAGCAGGTCGAGCAGATCCATGGTGTGCTCGAGCGGCTGGTTCAGCAGGGCGGAGGCGGCCTCGACCGAGAACGGGTGCGAGGGCCACAACCCTAGGTGGCGAAAGGCTCTGGCGGCATCACGGTGCCGCGCTCCGTCAGGGCCGGGCAGGGCCCGGTAGCTCAGCATGAAGACATTGCGGATGTCCAGGTGGTCGACGCTGAGCGCGTTCAGACGCTGTCCCGTGCGCGCGAGCCGGTCGGCGGTTCCCGCCATCGAGTGGCCGCCGTGCTGGGCGAGACGGACCCCCACGATGCGCAGGGCGAGCGGGAGTCCGGCACAGGCGTCGAGCACACGGTCGGCCGCCGACGGGTCCGCACGTACCAGTTGGGTGCCGCAGATGGACGCCAGCAGGGTCTCCTGTTCCGCTCTGTCGAGCGGTGCGAGGGTGACGCGTGAAGTCCCTGGGAGCCCGGCAAGGGCGTGCCTGCTGGTCACGACGACCGCACTGGGACCGGCGCCCGGCAGAAGAGGGATGACCTGCTCCACGTGGCGGGCGTTGTCGAGGATCAGCAGCACGCGCCGCCCGGCGAGCGTTGTCCGGTAGAGGGCGGCCCGGTCGTCGGTGTCGTCGGGGATCAGCCGTGGCGACACTCCGAGGTCGGCGAGGAAGCGGGCCAGCAGGTCGTGGGCGGCGCGTGGTGTACCGGTCCCGAAGCCACGAAGGTCCGCGTACAACTGCCCGTCGGGGAAGTCCTCGTGGCACAGATGCGCTGCGCGCAGGACAAGGGTCGTCTTTCCGACCCCGCCCATTCCGGAGACGAGTGCGATGGTGGGCGGAGCCGTCGCCCGCTCGCGCAACGCGGCAAGCAGAGTGGCCAGTTCGTTTGTTCTGCCGGTGAAGTCGCCGATGTCGCGCGGCGTCTGGAACGGCGCCGCCGATGTCGGCCTTGGTGATTGCGCGGGCTCCGGCGCCGTCACCGGCCGCTGCACTTTTGTCCGGGGTGTCCGGGTGGTGCCGGTGGCGGCAGGAGAGCCGGGGCCGGGAGAGTCGAGGATCTCCTGGAAGCACTTCTGGGTGGCGGGGGAAGGGTCGATGCCGAGTTCGTCGGCGAGCCGTCGGCGCAGGTCGTGGTAGACGGCGATGGCTTCGGCGGCCCGGTCCTCACGGTGCAACACCGTCATGAGTTGTCGGTGGAACGACTCCCGCAACGGGTGCTCCGCCGTGCGTTGCGTGAGATCCCCGACGATGTCGTGATGACGTCCGAGGTGGATGCGTGCCTCGACGTGCAGTTCCACCGCGTTCAGGTGAAGTTCGGCCAGGTGAGCGACGGCCGGACCATCGTGGAGCTGTGGGAACTCCGGTAGAGGCCGGCCTCGCCACAGACCAAGGGCAGCGGTGGTCCCGGCGTGCACGGCCTCCCAGCGGCCGTCCGCATGGGCGGCCCGCGCCTGTGCGAGCCGGGCCGTGAAGACCTCGGCGTCGAGCTCGCCGGCACGAAGCTCCAGCCGGTACCCGCCGTGACAGTGGACCAGCCGCTCCCGCTGCGGACCGAGCAGCGCACGCAGCCGGGCGAGGTGGTTGTGCAGCGATGCGTTGGCCGTCCGGGGCGGAGTTCGCCCCCACAACACATCGATCAACTGATCTGCGGTCAAGGGGAGGTCACGGCGAAGGAGCAGCACGGCCAGCAGCGCTCCGGCCTTCTTCCCCTGGATCGTGAGCGGTTGTTCCTCCAGTTGAAGGGTCAGTTCGCCCAGTACCCCGAACTTCGTCGCCACTACCGCTCCTCAGCATGTTCCCAGCAGCAGCACGCCGCCCCCACCCGCGATGATCCGCGGCACAGGCAATGATCCACGGTGGATTGACTGTGGATCACGCGAGCTGTCGTTGTGTAAGTGCGGTAGGGACGGGCTACGGACGTCACCGTCGCCGGACTTTCGTGACGGCCTTGCGCCGCACCCTCTTTCGAAGGTTGGGACGTCCATGCCGGGAGTCGGCGTCAGGGCCTGAGCCGGGGTCGGGGTCGGCGACGACAACGCCTTCGCGACTGCCGGCGACCTCGCCGCCTACGCCGTACTCACCCCAGCGACCTGCAGTCGGGGGCTTCAATCCGCAGCGGCAACCTCCAGAAGGGGGAAAGCAGATTAAACGGGCCTTCTTTCTCTCTACGTTCGCGGCCCTGGGCGACCACCCGACAGGAAGATCGCCCAGGGCAGGCACCACACCCAAGCCTTGCCCTGCCTCACCCGAAGACGGGTTGACGTCCTGTTCGCCATGGTCCGTCGGAACCCTCACGAAGTACGGCCGCCAAGGCTGCCTGATCTGGAATTGCACTAGGGGGAAGGACATCCCCGAGATACACCGCGGCATGTGAGCCGATACGCCAGCTGGCAAGACACTGCGGGCTTACACCATGAAAGTTGGCGTTGTCCGGATCGGCACCTGCCTTGGCCAGCAGCGACAACACCCAGACATCGCCTCGATACGTGAACACGGTCAGCCACAAGGGCGTATTGCCCTGCCCGTCGGGTGCATCCACCTCCACACCTGCCGCGAGGAGAGAACTGACAGCCGGCGCATCCTGCTCATCCGCGGCGAAGTGCAGTTGCATCCAGTCCTGGCGGGCCGCACGATCCCCGCCCTGATGCTCATCCGTCATGCCCGTCATCATTCCGAGCAGCACGGCCGCCCGTCGGGCCAGCTCGTCACCGAACTACAGGTGCACCATCGTCAGCGCCCCTCAGCAAGTAGTCCACTGGCCGGTGCCTGGCAACCAGCCGCTGACGCCGCCACGGTGCGCAGGCCGTCTGGAGCGTAGGTATACCCGCGGCGCTGTCTAGCGCCCACAGGGACGGGGCTGGGAACATGGGCTCAGGTCAAGCGCTCGGTGCTCTTGGGGGGGCAGATGCAGCATTTGAGTGAGGGTATTTTGGCCAACCCGGTTTGGCAGGGGGTCGGAGCTCTAGCTGGACTGGCGGCCGTAATCCTTTACGTGGTGATAGAGCTGCGTCGTCGACACCGCACAGAACCCGACCCGGATACCGATATACGCACACGCAATTGGTATACGTTCGACCTGTCCACGCCCGAAGGCGAGGACGCCTTCTATAAGGCTCTCACGAAGAGCGTCGCAAACGCTGAAGATTGCATTTACCGGTCAGGACGGGGATTTTCAAGGAGTCGACACGAGCGCGTGATCAATGACTTGATAAGGGCCGAGGAAACAGCCTTGCGCAACGGAGTGGAAATAACGCGCATTCAGTTAAGTTCCTGGACTAATGAGGCCTGGGCGAATGCCTACGCGGGTCTCGTTGAACGATATCCGGAAAATCTTCGAATGTTTGCGGATTACGGAGAACCTCAGCTTGTCAATGTGGCCGTCATAGACGCATATGGCGCATCTCCAGTGATCCAGCTCCTTTTTGAGGCTCACGAGGTGGTGGCTGGCGGGCCGAGACAGAGGGGTAGCGCTGCCATCTTCCTTCACGGGAATTCACCCCTTGCAGTGAGCCTGCAGAGGCAGTTTGAAGAATACTCGCAGAGCCTCGACAGGATGACAGCCGAGAACGTTAGAAATCTCGCGCAGGCGCCAGTTTATTTCGCCTACGGCTCTAATATTTCGAGTAGGCAGATGCAGACGCGATGCCCCAGCGCCCGACGGGCCGGAATTGGATATCTTTACGGATGGAAGCGGGGCTTCTGCGTTCCAGCGCCGCACATGAATGGTCTGGCGATTGGAATTCAGAGATCCGACGCCGATAATTCATATGTCACTGGAGTTGTGTATGAAATGACGCCTTCGGATCAGCGGCGACTGGATGATATTGAGCGCGGCGGTTACCGACCCCAGCGCATAGGCGTAAAAGTAGACGGTGTCCATTTGGACGCCTATACACACGTTCCAGTGATCACTGCTCCAGAGAACTCATCTGAAGTCCCCTTGTCCTACTTGGAGACGATGTTGGCGGGGGCGGAGGAGAACGGTCTAGAGGATTTCGCTCGACAGTTGCGGCAGCTCATTGAACGTGCCGCGTGAAGCGAGGGTTCGGTTGTCGGACGCCGACACCGTTGGTAACCGCGGCCTGGCCCGGTGCCGGGGACAACCAGAACGCCCGGGCCGGGTGGGCCGTCGCACTGTCGTACCGGGCGATCCTGACCTGCCGCGGGTCCGCACGGATGAGATGCGGACCACCGGTCGTCGCGGCGGTGACCAACAGCACGACCAGCGTCCCGTAAGCGGCCACAGCCCTCATATCCCGGTCACGAACCCCGAGCAGTACAGCGCCTGGTCACCACCCGCGCAGGTCGCACGTCCATACGTGCCAATCGAAGGTGCGACTTCGAGGGGGCTGCAACCGTCACAGCCTGATGACCGCTGCCCCAGTCGGCTGCCCGTCCGGCCAGCCGGTTCCTGATCGCTTTTCTGATCCTGACCACATTCAGGAACACAGTTGCAGCGGCCGTCCTGTGCGGCCGCGCTCATTGCCCAGTCGCGGTGGTGGCCGACGCGGCAGCAACGACGTGTGCCCGAAACACAACGGGCGCGGGCAAAGCCAACTCGCAGTATCCGCGCGGGGGGACGGCGACATGCAAGGACGGCACCTGCACCCTACGCCCACGCCCGCGGCCGCCAGGCGGCACCAGCCCCCGCGGAGAGACGTACCCGCGACTCCCCTGGGCGGGGTACGCAGCCCCGCTCCACGCGCCGGGCCATCCCCGCACTCTTGAGGGAAACGCGCTGTAATGCCTTCCGGCGTGTGGGCAGACAGCTCCCGCGAAGGCGATCCCGCTGTCTGCTGTCTGCCCTCGAAGGCACCTGGGACAGGCGATGCGGGGTGTGGCGGGATGGTTTGCAGGCGGCCGCCCTGGGAGAAACGACCGCCTGTTCCTGCCGTGGCTGACCATCACGGCGGAGAGCCGCCCTTGCGCGAGAGGCGACATGACGCCTGATCGTCCCTCAGCCCTCTTGCCGCCCGGGCAGCGACTCGCCAGCAGGCAGTCACCACCGGCGCGAACCCACCCGTCTGCACGCAGGAGGGCCGGTGCATCGCGTCGCCCCTGGCATCGAGCGGATCGGCGCGCAGGACATCGACGCTCTTGAGGCTGTGCGCCCATCGAAGGCCTGAAGCATTAAAGGGAGCCGCTTCGGGCCCTCACCCCTGTGCCGCATCCGCGCTGCGCCAGCGCTCTCTGCGATGCAAGCTGGCGTTGCGGCCCGGGCGCCGGCTCACCCTCAGATGCCGGGCCGCCTCACACCTTCCCGGCCATCAGCCGGCCCTGTGGCGTACGCGCCCCCTTGGGATCTGGGGTGTCCAGCCTGCTGGGTAGTGGGATACAGGAACGGCAAGCGGGCGAGGGCATCTTCCAACAGACCCCGCAGCACAAGCCGGGCTTGATCGTTGCTGTAGGGCGTAGGAGATCCTGCGGTTAGGGCTTGTCGGGCGCCGCCGGGCATGCTCGATACATCCTGAATCATCATGTCGTGAGCAACGAGTCACAGCCCGAAGTCCGCGCGAGCCAAACGGGTGCGCGGATCGGCCCAGTGCCTGCTGCTGGGCCTTCCTGGCCCCGCCCACCATTGGGCAAACCATCCTCGTCGCCGACCTGAGCAAACACGCCGACGCCGCCGCCATGGCCACCCTCGCAGGCCTCCTCACCACCACCCGACTACGCGCCGACCGGTAGGCGGCACCCGGCCACAGGCCCTCGAAACAGACAGAAGGTCCTTGGAACGAGCGGGCGACGGTACGGATCCGATGCTTACCAAGGCGCCCCGTCTGATGTCTCTTACCCGCTCCGCGGCGACCACTCGCCCCACGCTCTGGAGCGGCGCTAGGCCCCTGGGGTCGAGGGGAAAGCCGCGGGCGTCTGATGAATGCCCGCAATGGCCAGGTCTTCAGCCACCTGGCGAGGTTCTCGGAAACAGCGCAACCCACATCGGACCGCTCTCCCGTCGCCAGTCTCGCCCCGCCGACAGAGCCGCCCGCCCCTCGGACCGCATGGCCTCCGCCAGCATTTGGGCCGCGTCCGTGTATGCCGATACGTCACGATGCGAAGCGCCGAACAAGGCCGCGCGCTCGGCAGAGTCACACAGGAGTTCGGCAGCCGTCTCCACATCCTGGAACTGGGACCAGGCCTGAGCAATCCCCTCGGCGCCCCACGACATGGCGAACACGCTTCCAGGGTGCACCTGCCCATCACGGACCGCCATTCACGGCGGGAAGCGCACGCAAGAGCGCGATGCCAAGGGAGATCTGTGGAGGCTCTGGAGGAGGTCGATCCAAACGCATCCAGCGGGAGTGTCCTCAGTCGGCAAGTACCTTGGCCTTGGCCTGCTCGAACTCTTGCGGCGTCAGGTGCCCGCCGTTCTTGAGTTCCGCAAGTTTGGCCAGTTCGTCGGCCTTGCCGGAGGCCCCGGCAGTTTCGCGGATGTATGCCTCCATGTCCGCCTGGCCTTTCTGGATGCGCCTGGCCTCGCGTTCACCCATGCCACGGCCCCGCGCGATCAGGTACACGAAGATGCCGAGGAACGGCAGGATCACGACGAAAGCGCACCAGCCGGCCTTGCCCCACCCGTTCAGACCGTCGTCGCGAAAGATGTCACCGATGACCCGGAACAGCAGGACGAACCAGAGGATCCACAGGAACCGACGATCGCGAACAGAGTGGGGTGGATATGAAGTTGTCCAACGTCTCACGTCTGGCGGCCTTCTTGTCCTATCGCACACCCCGCTGCCGGGAGCTCGTACAGTCCCATGGTCGGCGTGCTGCAGCACAGCCGCGAGAGCCTTGCCTGCGTGCCGCCGAACTCAACGGCTGGACACACAGGCGTGGGGGGGGGGGGGGGCCCCCCCCCCCCCCCCCCCCCCCCCCCGGGCCCCCCCCGCCCCCCCCGGCGGGGCGCCGGCCCCCCCGGTCCTCCCCCCACACCGGGCGGCGGGTGCGGCGGG
>NZ_JBHXDQ010000017.1:117387-129266 GCF_042725875.1 Streptomyces sp. NPDC127038
TGCCACATTGTTTTTTTCCTTTGATGTTGTGTGGGCGTGTGTCTTTGTTTTTTCTTATCTGGGGGGTTGTAACATCTGGGGGTGGGCCGGGGTACCCCGGCCCAACGCCTCGCCGAAATTCCTGGCATCCGTGCCACCAACGGGTGGGCCAACGGCTCCGAGAATTCACCCCAACTGGCCAGGAGCTGTTCACTGGAGGAACGGGTACCTAGCCGCCGTACATCGAGTCGCTCGGCACCTGCCAGTAGCAGTAGCCGGGCCCGTTCCAAGGCGTCCCGTTGTAGTAGGGCTGCCCGTACACCAGGATGACGTGGCCTGTCGCCGGCCCGACGACACCGTCCGGTTCGAGGTTCATGCGCGACTGGAACCAGCGGACCATGGCCTCCGTCTTCGCCCCCCAGTGGCTGTCCTCATCCAGGGACCAGTAGGGCGCTGAACTACGCCAGGCGGAACCGTTGTTGTCGAGGAAGTAGTTGATGCTGTGCTGCACGCACCACACACCCGCGCCGGACGTCGTGTGGCCGTAGCCGATGGTTGACGCGTCAGGACTGGCGCTTGCGCTGCCCGTCACTCCCAACAGCGCCGTGGCGATTGTCAGCGACAGGATGCCCTTGCCGAGCTTCGTCTTGATGTTCATCAGCTTTCCCCGGTCAGCCGGTGATGGTTCCGGGCATCTTGTAGTAGCAGTAGCCCGGACCGTTCCATGTGTCCCCGTTGTAGTACTTGTCACCGTTGAGGATCAAGGACGTTCCGGTCTGCTGCCCGACGACACCGTCTGCCTGCAGGTTCACGGACGCCTGGTACCAGCGCACGTCTGCGGCCGTCTGAGGACCCCAAGTGCTGTCCTCACTGAGGTTGCGGTACGGGGGATTGCCCGATTGGTGGGAAATGATGTAGTTCAAGTTGTGCTGGACACACCACACACCGGCACCGGAGGTGGTGTACCCGGAGCCGATGTTTCCCACGCCCGGGTCGGCGCTAGCACCGCCGGCAACGCCCAGGACGGCGGCACCCGCCATCGCGAGAGCCGCCACTGCCCTACCCGCTCTGATCTTCCGGTTCACAGGGTCCCCCTAATGTCCGCTCGCGCAGGTCCGCCCCGCGTCATGATCCATTTAAGAGAACAGCTCCAACGCAGCGCCAACAGATCACCAACGCGGCCTCCCTACGGGCGGACCGCCACACATCCCAAGGCGATGAAGCCGGTCGACTCCCCAACTCCGGTGGTCACGGATGCGGAGACTGCCGTTGAAGCAGCAGGAGTTGATCAGACGTCAACTGCCTGCATACACAGATTTCACCTCTGGAGGTCTACCCGCGTAGCCCCGTGGTGCGCTGTCATGTCCCCATCCCCCGGGACCCCCGCCGGGCGAACAGCCGGAGACCCCATGCGCCCCCTCACACGCATCGCCGCCAGCACCTCCGCCCTCACCCTCGCCGCCGCCGGCCTCATCATCACCACCGGCTCCACGCCCGCCTTCGCCGCAACCTGCTCCCAGTCCCGTCTCCCGCTCCCCGACGCGACCTGCACCCCCGGCGCCTACAACCCGGACGTCACCCAGTCCACGATCGGCTCCACCATCTGCGTCTCCGGCTGGACCGCCACCGTGCGACCCCCCACCTCCTACACCAACCCCCTCAAGGCCCAGGGGATCATCGACTACGGCTACGCGGACACCGCGATGGCCGACTACGAGGAGGACCACCTCGTCCCCCTCGAACTCGGCGGCGCGCCCCGCGACCCGGGCAACCTCTGGCCCGAGCCGTACTCGGGAACCAAGACCGCAACCACCAAGGACGGCGTCGAGACGAAGCTGAAGAACGCCGTATGCAAGGGCACCATCACCCTCTCCGCCGCCCGCTCCGCCATCCGCAACAACTGGACCACCGCACTCTCCGTCACCGGAATCGGCTGACACTGAGACACCCGTTGGCGACGCACTCCATCAGAACGCGCCGGTACGGATCACGGCGAGGGCTTCGTGATACCTACCCGTCAGCGGAAGCGGACGGGCTACTCCTTCACTGTCCAGGTCAAAGCGGGCAATAAATACAAACGGGCACGAGGCTACGCAGTCGACGTCGGGGACCACTTCACGGCGTACTTGTCGTACACCGGCCGACCGGGCCTCATGATGGTTCCGTTGACGGCGCGGCCGCCGTCCAGGCCGGCGTCCGAGGTTCAAAGTCTCGACCGGCGCTCTGGCGCCTTCCCGCCTGGAGGCCTCCGGGTGCTGGTAAGACGCTGCCACCATGGGGGTCACGTGTAGCGGCGTGCAGCGGGGGGCACGTTCCGCTTTCGACCCCATGGCTAGCACCTCACGACGGGCTGCACCGCTCTACCCCAGACGATGTTGCTCGTACCGTCCGACCCCCGCACCGCCTGGGGACGGATTTCACTGCGGGTAGCCGTGGAGACAAGCCGTCCGGTCTCCAGAGGTTCGAGCCCCCCAAACGTTCCGGACAGATTCCTCAGATCCTGGTCGATCTTTGAGACGCCGTACGACAGCCTCTCACGATGGTTCGTCTCCCAGAGTCTGGCCTGCTTCGCAAGTCTCGCGGCACCTTCCGAATGACCTTATTGGGCGTCCCGTCTCAAGGGTTGCGTCCGGTCCGTCGGACGCAACTGAGGATGGAGTGGCACGTACCCATGCGGGCCCGACGCCCAGACTGTCAAGGTGTAACTCAAAAGAATGGTGCGGTAGTTGCATGCGCTAACCGGCACTCGCAGCGCAGCGCACTCTCGACCACAGCCGGAATCTAGCCCTCCCAGGCCTTTGACCTGCGAAGACGTTAGTCGACCTGGATCCAGTTGATCGTTTTGGGCCGATTCCAGAGAGTGTTGCTGCATATTCCTTCAGTGATTTGCAAAATCCTGGCTGGCACTCCGGAATGATTTTGAGATCTGACGCATCGACAGGTCGAGTAAGCAAGGGGGCGAAGCGGTTCTTTTCGTACATATCTCTTCCACGTAAGGTTCGCGTAAGATTTCCGAGTCTTTACATTTGGTTGCCTCAACTTGACCTTTCTGGGGTGGTGTGACGGCGCTCGTGCTCCCGCCGAAGAAGATCGGCTTCCCGGCCGGGTAACCCGGCCGGACAGCTGACCTGGAAGGACACCCGACTATGCGTCAAAGACGCGCGCCCCTCATCGGGTCGCGGCCGACGCCGGTGCGCCGGCGAAGATTGCGGCAGATAGCCATTGGCCTGGTGATGGCCATGGTTGCCGAGGGGGCCCTGGTCGCGGAAAGCGGCATGGCCTTCGCGACCACCCCCGAGAGCGGGGCAACTGAGACGTTGCCGGCCTCTGCTTCCGACGCTCGGACGGGACCTGCCGAGGCCCAGGACGAGGCTTCGGCAGTACTGATGGCCCGCCTGCAGGACCGCAAGATCGAGGTGCTCTCGGAACGGACGTCGAAGTCGACGACGTATGCGCTGCCCAGCGGGGCCATGCAGACCGAGGCGTACGGCGGACCCATCCGCGTGAAGCAGGACGGGCACTGGAAGGACATCGACACCTCCCTGTCCGACACCGGTGACACCCTCGAACCGAACACAGCCGCTGCGGACATCGCGGTTTCTGACGGCGGAGACACGCAGCTGGCGTCGGTGGCCAAGGGCAAGGAGTCGTTCGGGCTGGGCTGGCAGGACAAACTGCCCACCCCCTCGGTGAAGGACGACACCGCCTCCTACAACCTGGGCGACGGACAGAACCTGTCGGTAACCGCCCTTGCGCAGGGCTTCTCCGAAGACATCAAGCTGTCCCAGCAGCTCGACGACAGCACGCCCACCTATCGGATCCCGCTGAGCCTGGACGGACTGAAGCTGTCCCAGGCCGACTCCGGGCACCTGCTGCTCAAGAACGCGGATGGGGACCTGGTCGCCGAGGCGCCGGCCCCGATGATGTGGGACGATTCCAAGGACCCGGCCTCGGGTGAGTCCGCCCACCAGCAGCGGGTCGACACGAAGATCGAGACCGATGCTGACGGGTCGCAGACCCTGGTCCTTAGCCCTGACAAGGACTTCCTGGCCACCGCGACCTATCCGGTGACCATCGACCCGACCTCCACGCTGGCGGTCACCACCGACACCTGGGTCCAGAACCCCGACTACCCCGACTCCCAGGTCTCCTCGCCCGAACTGAAGTCGGGCACCTACGACGCTGGCACCGACGTCGCCCGCTCGTACCTCAAGTTCGACGTCTCGCCCTTCACGGGCAAGCACATCATCGACACGAACCTGGCGCTGTACTCGTACTACTCCTCGACCTGCGCCACCACCGGCGCCGGCACGCAGGTCCGGCGCATCACCTCGGACTGGTCCTCCTCCACGGTGACGTGGGCCGCACAGCCGACGACCACCACCACGGGTGCGGTCACCAACACGGCCGCCCTGGGCTACTCCTCGGCCTGCCCGGCCGGCACCATGAACTTCGACCTCGACACCATCGTGCAGGCGTGGGCCGACGGCTCGGCCAACTACGGGCTTCAGGTCCGCGGCGCCAGCGAGACGGACTCCACCACCTGGCGGCGGTTCCGCTCGGCGAACTACATCTCCGGCGACGACACGGTGGAACCGCACCTGACCGTCACCTACAACTCGTACGCCACCAACTCTGCTTCTGCAGTCTCGCCGAGCGTTGCCAATGCCTACAACGGCAAGCGTTATGTCACTTCATTGACGCCGATGCTGTCGGCAAAGGTCAGCGACGCCGACGGGGGCACGGTCAAGGCTCAGTTCGAAGTGACGCCTGACCCGGCGTACAACGACACCACATACACGTACACGGCAACCACGACAGCAGTGGCGTCAGGTGGGACAGCCAAACTGACCATCCCCTCGGCCAACGCCTTCCCGGCTGGATCGCATCTGCGCTTCCGGGTCCGTGGCTTTGACGGCACGGACTACGGCACCTGGTCGGGCTACTCCGTTTTTGTGCTGAACACCGCGCTGCCTGTCGCGCCGAGCATCTCGTGCCCCGACTACCCGGCGAGTACCTGGTCAGCTAAGGCACCGGGTGCGGTCTCTTGCACCCTGGACACAACTTCGACGGACGGTCAGGGCTTCAAGTGGGGCCTCGACGACCCGGCCATGGGCAAACGCGTCGATGACACGGTGGACGGTACCGGCGGTGACCCGCTGACCATCAGCATCACGCCGGCCGACGGCTGGCACACCCTGTATGCCAAGACCATCGATTCGGGCGGAAATCTGTCCACCGCGACTACCCAGTACGCCATCGCTGTGGGCGCCGACGGCGCAGCCATGCTCTCGCCCGGCGAGGGTGACAGGCCCGCCCGCCGCGTTGCTCTGTCCGCCACTGCCAAGTCCACCTACACCGGGGTCACGTACCAGTACCGCCGCGGTGAGACTGACACCTGGCACAGCGTGCCGCTCGCAGATGTCTCCAGGAACAGCGACGGTTCGGCCGTCGCTGCATGGCCGCTCGCCGCTCCGAGCGGCACGCCACCGGCACTAACCTGGAACATCACCACCTCGTTGACCCAGGACGGCCCGGTCGACATTCGCGCCGCCTTCACAGACGGCACCACCACCGGCTACTCCGAAATCGTGACGGTCACTCCCGACCGCAACGCGGGCGACGCCCCCGCCAGTGACGTGGGTCCTGGTTCGGTGAACGAACTGACAGGTGACTACACCCTGTCGGCCACCGATGCCTCGCTCTTCGGCATGTCAGTCAGTCGCACTGCGTCGTCCCGCCGTCCTACCGCGGGCACCGACGCAGAGGGGCAGGTGGCCATCTTCGGCCCCCAGTGGAGCTCTGGCGCTGCGGTGCAGACCTCGGACTCGGATTGGGACTACCTGCGTAAGACCTCGGCCACCTCGGTTGCCGTGGTGGATTCCGAAGGCGTCGAGACCGGCTTCACCGCTGCCAACGGCGGCGCGTGGCAGCCGGAGCCTAGTGCGCAAGACCTGACCCTGACTGGTTCCCTGACCGGTACGTTCACGCTCACGGACGACCAGGGCACCACGACCACTTTCGCAAAGGTGGACCCGGCGGCAACGACGTGGCAGATGTCCACCACGTTTACCCCTCTTTCCGACTCCACCACCACCGTGGTGTCCGAGAAGGTCGTGGCGGGCTCCAGCACGCTGGCACGCCCGAAGTATCTGATCGCCCCGACGTCCGCGGTTAGCACCTCCACTTGTGCGGCCACGCCATCCACCGCGGGCTGCCGGACGGTGCAATACGTCTACGCGACCACGACGAACGCCACTTCAACTGCGTTCGGCGACTACGCCGGCCAGGTCAAGCAGGTCCTGCTCTGGGCTACCAGTCCCGGCGCCACGACGGCCACGTCCACGGCGATCGCACAGTACTCGTACGACGATTCCGGCCGACTGCGCGAGGAATGGGATCCGCGGATCTCGCCAGCGCTGAAGACCGCATACGCCTATGACAGCGCGGGCCGCGTCACCACGCTCACTCCACCGGGCGAGCTGCCGTGGACCTTCACCTACGGCACGGCCGGGAACGCGGCTACCGCAGGTCCGGGAATGCTGCTGTCGACGTCGCGGCCCACGCTCTCCGCTGGCTCGCAGAGTCAGCAAGATGGCGGCACGGCCACCGTGTCGCTGGTCTACGACGTCCCCCTCGGCGGTTCCACAGCCCCCTACAAGATGGGCACGTCCGACGTGTCCGCCTGGGGGCAGACGGACGTGCCGACGGACGCCACCGCCGTGTTCCCTGAGGATGCGGCGCCCTCGTCACATGACGGCAAGAGCCTGACCTCCACGTCGTACACCCGCGCCTCGCTGTCCTACGCGGACGCCTCCGGCCGTGAGGTGAACGCCGTGACACCAGGCGGGCATGTCACCACCACTGAGTACGACGGCACCGGCAACGTACTGCGCGAACTGACCGCCGCCAACCGGGAGCTGGCGCTCGCCACCTCCGGCGCGGGTCTCGACGAGATCAACAGGCTCGACATCAGCGGCCTGTCCACGGCGGAGCGCGCCCAACAGCTGTCCACCACGCATGTGTACTCCACCGACGGCCAGCGTGAGCTGCAGGAGTACGGGCCGTTGCACATGGTCACCCTCACCGGCACCCTCAAGGCCGGCACGGGTGGCACCGACCTTCCCGCCGGCTCTGACGTCGCCGCTCGACGGCACACCGTGACGGCCTACGATGAGGGGCGCCCCACCGACGGCAGCGCCACGGTGAGCAACCAACCCACAACCGCCACCATTGGCGCGTACGTGGACGGCTACCCCTCCGACGCGGACACCCGGACGACAAAGACCGGCTACGACTGGGTCAACGGCCTGCCCACCACCAGCACACAGGACCCGGCCGGCCTGGCAGTCACACAAACCACGGTGTACGACACCAAGGGCCGGACAGCCAAGACCATCATGCCCAAGTCCAACGGTTCGGATGCCGGCACCACGGTCACCACGTACTGGTCAGCCACCGGCACCGGAACCTGCCAGGGGCGCCCCGAATGGGCGGACATGGTCTGCTCCGTCGGCCCGGCCGGAGCAATCACTGGAGGTGGCACCAACCCCACCCAGCTGGCGACCAAGTCACTTGAATACGACCGGTGGGGAAACCTCTCCAAGGAGACCCGGACCGCGAACGGCTCGACCCGCACCACGGCCTTCACGGTCGACGGCGCTGGCCGCACGACCAAGATCGCCATCACTGGTGGCGTGGGGACGGCGATCGCCGACACCACAGCCGACTACGACACGGTGACGGGCAACGTCACCACCGTCACGTCGGGCGGACAGACCGTCACCCGGACGTACGACATGCTCGGCCGCGATCTGTCCTACAACGACGGCGCGGGCAACGTCCGCAACACGGTGTACGACAACCTCAACCGGCCAGTGAAGACGACGGACTCCGCTCCGTCAACCATCACCTACACCTACGACACCAGCACGGACCCGCGCGGTCTGGAGACTTCCCGCACGGACTCCGTGGCGGGCACCTTCCGCGCCACCTATGACGCGAACGGCGGCGTAACCACCGAGCAGATGCCGGGTGGCTACACCCTCACAGTCGGCACAAACGAGATTGGGGCACAGACCTCCAGGGTCTACACCCGTGACAGCGACGGCTCCACCGTCGCCTCCGACGCCGCCGATCACTCAGTGCAGGACCAGGTTGTCGCGGACAACGACACCAACGGACAGACGGTCAGCCGGGCATACGGCTACGACCAGGTCGGCCGGCTCACGCGTTCTGACGACACAAGCCCGAACGGCACCTGCACCAGAAGGGATTATGGCTTCGACAAGAACTCCAACCGCACCACCGAGGCGGTCTCGTCGGGCGCTCCCGGAGGCGCCTGCTCTTCGACCGGCGCGACCAGCACCGCGAACACCTACGACAGTGCTGACCGCCTGACCAATGCCGGCACTGCCTACGACGCCTTCGGCCGCACCACGACCAAGGCGAACGGCACCACCCTCTCGTACTACGCCAACGACCTGATCCGTCAGCAGACATCCAGCACCGGCCGTCAGACCTGGAGCCTGGATGCCGTCGGACGTCTGTCGTCCTCGGTCACCGAGACCAAGAATGCTGATTCCACCTGGAGCCAGACCGCGGTCAGGACCGACCACCACGGAGACGACACCGACAGCCCCGACTGGTCAGTGGTGGACACGAGCGGCACCGTGAGCCGCAACGTCCAGGGCATCGACGGCAGCCTTGCTGCCGTCACCGGCGCCTCCGGCGCCACCGTGCTCCAGCTGGCCGACCTGGCCGGCAGCGTGACGGTGCAGCTGCCCCTGAACCAGTCGGACACCATCGTCGCCCAGTCCTTCGACGAATTCGGCAACCCCGAGTCAGCTGCCTCAATCACGAGCTACGGCTTCCGCGGCAGCACCCTGCGCAACAGCGGGACGGTCTCCGGCGACATCGTCATGGGCATGCGCATGTACGATCCGTCCACCGGCCGGTTCCTGCAGACCGACCCGGTCCCGGGCGGTTCGGCGAACTCCTACGACTACGCCGGACAAGACCCGCTCAACCAGCAGGACGACTCTGGAACGTCGAGCAAGTGCAAGTGCACCAGCTCCAACAGTTACTGGCGGGAGACGTCCGTCGGTCACATTCACTGGGGCCGCTGGCACGACACGTACAGCCAGTGGATGAAGAGCTGGTTCAAGCGCAACGCCATCAACGCCTTCAACTTCATCTTCTCGGGCTTTTCCTTCGGATCACTGCGCGTGAAGGTCGTCGGAATGAAGGTCGCGTACGGCCAGCAGAACTGGTACTTCAGACGCTGCTACCGCGGACGATGGCAGCACGAGAAGGAGACGTACTACTGGTACGTCGCGAAGGGGACAGTGGAAGTCACTGCTATCTACTTCCTTACCTGGCGGCGCACGCTCTATGACGGCCCGTACATGTACGACGCCAGAATCTCCTACTACTAGAAACGCAGCTCGTCACTGACCGGGCTGGGTGGGGATCACTCCCCACCCAGCCCGGCGACGATCGCGTTCCGTGTCAATCGAGGAACTATGGGAATTTCCATTTCACACGATCCGGTGCAGATCCTTTTGGGCATCCTCTGTCTTGCACTGAACATCGGATGTTCAATAGCGGCCTCGCGCATCGCCCGGCGCAAGGGAGCAGACCATCGCGACTGGAGCTTCGTCGCACTGATCTTTGGGCCCCTGGCAATCGTCTCGCTCCTCCTGTTCGGTGGACGAAAGAAGAACAAGAAGGTCTACCCGTGGGAGAAGTGAACGATCGACCCGCCCGCTGCCGGCGTGGAACACCGCCCCGGTTCGTGCTCACCGCATCACTCGCTGCCGCCTGCCTCGTCGCACTCACAGGATGCGACAGCGGAGCATCACGGCACCCCGACTCTCCTGACGGCTGGCATCGGCCGCTCGCGACTCCCTCCGTGCCAGTACCCAAGAGGTCTGTGCCCGCAGTCACGCACACGGACGCCGTACTGCCCACCGTTTCAGGCCGGTTCGGACGGGCGGCCAAAATCTCGGTTCCGAAGACAGCGCCGAGCGGTAGATTCGTGGTGGCTTCGCAGACACAGGGCCGAGGGCATTCAGCGCGCACCGGCGATGTGGTCGTCGTCCGTTACACCGCCAAGGTGTGGCAAACCGGCAAGGCGCTGCCCGGCTCCTACGACAAAAGGGCACGCCCTCAGGTCTTTGCCGTCGGGCGAGCCGCGACGCTCCCGGCACTGGACCAAGCGGTGCAAGGACAACGTGCCGGAAGTCGGGTCCTGGTCGTGGCACCTCCCGCAGCTGCCTACGGGACGACCGGCAGCGCCAAGCTCGGCGTCTCCGGCAAAGACACCATCGTCTATGCCGTCGACATACTGAACGTCATCGGCGCGCAGGCGATTGTCCCCGGCGAGCAGGTGCCAGCACCCGACACACTGCCCAAGATCCGTATGAACAAGCACGACGGCACCGCGACCGTAACCGTCCCCGACCATGCCGCCCCCAACAACCTGCTGGTCCGGAAGCTGGTCGACGGATCCGGGCCGGTGGTGAAAGCCGGCCAGACCATCGTTCTCCAGTACTCTTCGGCCGCTTGGGCGACCACCAGCGGCGAGAGCGCGGCAGACCTCTTCCTCAGCTCGCGCCAAGACGGCAGTCCGCTGTCCGTGGTGATCGGCCGGGGCAACGTCATCGCTGGATGGGACCGAGCGCTGGTAGGCCAAAAGGTCGGCAGCCGCATACTCGCCGTCATTCCCGCGAAGCTGGCGTACGGTCCGCACCCCCCGAAGGGCTTGGCCCCCGGCACTGCCGTGGTCTCGGTCCTCGACATCCTTGCCTCCGCGTGAGAAGTCGGTATGAGAGGGCGAAGGTGTTTCGTCGTCATCTGAACGTGTGATGGTGCGGCATCTCTGCGGATAACAAGACTGAGCTGAGCGGCGACCAGTGGGCGATGGTCGAGCCGGTGCTCACCCTGTGGAAGGGTGCACACCCCTCGACCAGCGGCCATAGAACCGGCACACGCGATGCGGGAGATCGTCAACGCACTGCTCTGCCAGGGCTGGCCCCGCGGTCAAAGGCAGTCGACGAGATGCCACGACTTTCTCAAAACGTGCTCCACGACGGGGGGTGTTGCCCGCCGCCGGCATACCAGCGACCGTACGGCGAAACCCCATCCAGGTGCACTTGAGCACGCCACTCAGTGGGAGCGGGGAGCAATGGGGTAGCGATTTGATCCGCTGGACAAGCGCGTAACTATTACCGCGAGGCTCGAATCGCATAGGGAGCTAGGTGGCGAGCCGGGCACTACTCCCACGTATGGTTACGATTCCAATCGCTCACAGCCGAAGAAAATTCAGACAGGAGAACAATGCGTGCCCAAAGATCCGCGGACTTACACCAGGCAGTGGGCTGCACGCTGGCCCGTTCGTTTCGGATTCGCGGTGGCCGCGATCTTCTACCTGATCGAAGCAGTAGCTACTGGCGACGTGGTCGGCATCGTGCCATTCACAGCTGCCATCGGAGTCATCTTCTGGCTCACTGCCCTCAGTGAGCGTCGCCGTAGAAGGAGAAACAATATTCCATTGTGGCGAGCCGTGACCCGGATGCGTGAACATCGGCCGCCGCGCTCGTAGTTCGCGCCGGGTTCCAGAGAGCAGTTTCTGCATCAAGGCACTGAGGCAATTCCTGCGGTGTCGTTTGCGGCCACACTGAAGAGCCCGCCTCGCAGGAGCTCAGCACCAATGCTTCGTAACGTTTCCTGCTTCACCATGCCGAGGGCACGGACCAAAGCAGAGGTATCACACAAAATTTCGGGAGACGACCGGCCAGGGCGGGTCGTCGGTGGGAGGGGTTCACTCAATGGCGGCGCAATTCGGCAGGAGGCTGCGCAAGGGCGCGGCAACCACCGCTGTGGCCGCGGCCGCGGTC
>NZ_JBHXDQ010000018.1:0-48377 GCF_042725875.1 Streptomyces sp. NPDC127038
CGAATGTTCACTCCCTGTAATCGGTTGGCGTGGGGGGCCGCCGCGACGCGTCGCGGCGGCCCCGAACTCGTGCCTGCCCGACGGGCAGAACCGTCAGCTGATGGAAATGGTCACCGGCGGGTTCTTCTCGTCCTCTTCACCCTCGACCGGGTCGTTCTCGATCGTGATCTTCTTCGCCATGAGAATTCACTTCCTTCGAGTGGGTCGGACCGCTACGAGATGGAGACGCTGATGGGCGGGTTCTTCTCGTCGTCCTCGCCCTCGACCGGGTCGTTCTCGATCGTGATCTTCTTCGCCATGCCGTATCCCTCCCTCCCTGCGGAGATTCTGGAGATCTGCTGACGGATCGCCCACGGAGTCAGCAGATCGACTCGGTCGGCGGGGGAACCACCGAGGGATCTTCCACCAGGACGGGCAGCGTCTGGAGCTGCTCCAGATACTCGTGCATCGACTCCTCCGAATTCCTTCAGCAGGTCGACCCCTGCCAGCCGACTCCGTCGCAAGAGACTGACACCGTCATGACGACGTCAGAGTTCCCTGAACTCGCCTCGGCCGACGCGCTCGTGGCAGTGAGCGGAAGAGCGAAAGCCGCAATCGCCGCGACCGAAATGAACGGGGCCATACGCTTCATGGGGGTCGATCTCCCTTTCTCTGTGTGGATGGAACCGGTAACTCTTGCTGCGCCAATGAGTCTGCATGCCAGGACCCGCCCCGTCATCCCCTGCCAGGTGGCCTCTATCGTCCTGGCCCGTTCAGGCCAGCGGGATAGGGGAACCTAGGGATATCCCTCTTCCCAACCCGCCGCCGGTACCGTCACAATGACGCAATGGTATTGATCAACCGCGATTACCGGCTGCTCTGGGCAGGACAACTCGTCTCACAGATCGGGGACTTCGCGTTCAGCACGACACTGTCCTTGTGGATCGGCACCGTGGTGCTCGCCGGCAGGTCGTACGCACCCGCCGCCGTGTCCGCGCTCGTGGTCGTGGTGGCCGTCGCCACCCTGCTGGTGGGGCCCCTGGCCGGGGTGTTCGTCGACCGGTGGGACCACCGGCGCACGATGCTGGGCGCCGACCTGGCGAGAGCCGTGCTCATCGGGTTACTGACCGCGGTGGCGTTCCTTCCCGGCGGCACGCTGTCCGACACGGCCGTCCTCGTCGCCGTGTACGCCGCCGTGCTGCTGGCCACCGCCGCCGCACAGTTCTTCAACCCGGCCCGGTTCGCGCTGATCGGTGAGGTGGTGGAGCCGGAGCAGCGCGCCAGAGCGGCCGGTATAGGCCAGGCGACCCAGGCCATCGCCGTCATCGCGGGGCCGCCGCTCGCGGCCCCGCTGCTGTTCTCCGTCGGCGTCCGCTGGGCGCTGCTGCTGAACGCGGTCTCGTTCCTGGTGTCGATGGCCGCCGTGCGGGCCGTCCGGACGACCGCCCGCAAGCACGAGGAGACGACGGAACCCACGGCTGTCCCCGGTCCTGTCGCCCAGGTCCCACCGGTCCCGCCCTCCGAAGTCGCTTCCGTCCGCGCCGAGTTCATGGCCGGTCTGCGGATGGTCACGCGCAGCCGGCCGGTGACCGCGCTGGTCGCCACGATCGTCCTCGTCACCATCGGCGCCGATGCCCTGAACTCCCTGAACGTCTTCTTCGTGACCGACAACCTCGGCGCCGCCTCCCGCTGGTACGGCACCCTCGAAATGGCCCTGGGCTTCGGCCTGATAGCCGGCGCGCTCGCCACGGCCTGGCTGGCCGGACGCCTCAGCGGCGCCCGTGTGTTCTCGACCGGTCTCATCCTCACCGGCATCGGCCTGGTGGCGTACTCGCGGCTCACCGGCCTGGGCCCGGCCATCGTCGTCCTGGCGGTGACCGGCATCCCCCTGGCCGCCGTCAACGCCTCGCTCACCCCCGTACTGCTCGACCATGTGCCGCAGTCGCACCTAGGCCGGGTGATAGCGGTGATCAACCCGATGCAGCAACTGGCTGCCCTGGTGGGCGTGTCGGCGGCCGGCTGGCTCGCCAGTACCGTCCTGCGCGACTTCTCCGCCGACATCGCCGGAGTACGGTTCGGGCGCATCGACACGATCTTCACCTTTGCCGGGCTCCTCGTCGTCGCCGGCGGGTTCTACGCGATGGCGGCCCTGCGCTCCGCCGACCGGCCCGCACAGCAGGCCCCGGAGCCCGCGGCGGCGGCCCGGTGACCGGTCCACGGACCGCCGGGCCGTCGAGCACCGGCTCCGCGTTTCCGCTGGGCGGCGGAGTGTTCCTGCGCCTCGCCCACGAGCGGGACGCCGCCGCGCTGTACGAGAGCCAGGTGCGCAACCGGGACCACCTGAGGCCCTGGGAGCCCCGCCGCCACGAGGAGTTCTACACCCGGGCGGGCCAGGCGGCCCGGCTCGCCGAGCAACTGCGGCTCCACCGGGCGGGCCGGGTGGCGCCCTGGGTGCTGACCCGCTCCGACGCCGTCGTCGGCATGGTCACCCTCACCGACATCCTTCCCGCCCCGTTCTTCGGCGCCGACCTCGGCTACTGGCTCGACCGGCGGTACACCGGAAGAGGCCTGGCGACAGCGGCCGTTCGGCGCGTCTGCGAGCTCGCCGAGACGGAGTTCGGCCTGCACCGGCTCGAAGCCGCGACCGCCCTGCACAACACCGCGTCCCAACGGGTGCTGGTGCGCTGCGGCTTCCGCCGGATCGGCGTCGCCCGGGGCCGCGTCCAGACCGACGGGGCGTGGACGGACGTGGTGCTCCACGACCGCGTGCTGCACGACCGTCCGCCGGGACTGTAGGCCCGCGGACCGATGGCCACCGCGAACGGCCCGTACGCGAAGGACCCTTAAGCGCACGGGCCGTACGGTGTGGTGGCCCTCATCGCCGCTCGGGGAGCGGGTCGGCGAACCGCCAGCCCTCGGCGAGCAGGGCGTCCACCGCCGCCACGGCGGTGCGCAGCCGCTCCTCGGGGCCGCCTGTGACCAGCAGGAACCGGCGGCCGGTGCGCTCCAGTTCCTCCCTGAACCGTCCGGTCATCCACGGCCGCAGGTGCGGGCCGTCACGCAGGCCGTCGTCCTCGAAGGGCACGCCCGCATGGTCGGTGAGCAGATACAGGTGGCGCGGGGTGAGCGCGGCCACGGCCGCCACCTCGGGGCTGGGGGCGCCCAGGTAGCGCTCGTGCCAGATCGCGGTGGCGAAGGAGTCGGTGTCGCAGAAGAGCACGGGGGAGCCCTCGCGTGCCGCCCGCTGTTCGTCCGCGTCCTGGTGGCGGGCGATGACGGGGAACTCCTCGGAGGTGAACTCCACGTCCGTCCAGTCGGCCCGGGGTGCGACGGCCCGCAGGGCGGCGAGCTTCTCCTCGCTGTACGCGCGCCCGTACTCGGGCACCCAGCCGGTGTCGGCCCAGACGCCGCCGCGGGCGCGGTAGTGGGCCGCCAGCGCCCGCGAGAGCGTCGTGGTTCCGGTGGACTCGGCGCCGAGGACGACCACGCGCCGGGTGAGCGAGGCACGTACACCGGGGCCGAGGAACGGCCAACAGCCCACCGGGTCCTTGCGTACGGCCGTGCCGGACACGGGGTACAGGGTGCGGTCGGGGTCCACGGTCACCTCGGCCGCGCCGAACCGGCGGGCCAGCTCGGTGCCGTAGGCCTCGGAGGTGAACACGGCGTCCACCGGCTCCGGGACGGCCGCGCGGAAGACCGCCATGTGGGCGTCCCACACCGCCGGGTCGTGCACGTCCACCGGGTGGTCGTCGACCGCTCCGACGACCTCGGCCCCCGGATGGGCCTCGCGCATCCACGCCACCCGGTCGGCGAGCGGCACCGACTCCACGGAGGCCGCGCAGACCAGGACGGTCAGCCGTTCGCACTGCGCGAGGGCGGTACGGACGAGATGGTGGTGACCGGCGTGCGGCGGATAGAACTTGCCGAGCACCAGGCCGTGGCGGTACGGGCGGGGGGGAGCGTTCACGCGGTCACCGCCGTGGCGGCGCGGGGGCCGGTGGTGGCGAGGGTGCGCCGCCAGCCGAGGAGGCCGGCCACGCACAGGGCGAGGAAGCCGACGTACAGCAGCGAGGTCAGGTACAGGCCCTTGTAGGCGTAGAGCGGGATGTAGACCAGGTCGGCGGCGATCCACAGCCACCAGGACTCCAGCAGTTTGCGGCACTGGCCGTAGGTGGCCGCGAGCGACAGCGCGGTGGTGAGCGCGTCCCAGAAGGGGACCGTGGAGTCGGTGACCCGGTCGAGCAGGAGGGTGAGGACGGCGCTGCCCAGCACGCCCGCCGCTGCGAGCCAGGCCCATTCGGCGCCCGTGGTGCGACGGACCGGCAGGGCGTCGGCGGTGCCGCGTCCCGTGCCGCGGGCCCAGGTCCACCAGCCGTATGCGGCCAGGGCGATGAAGACGACCTGGAGTCCGGCGTCGGCGTACAGGCCGGCCTGGAGGAAGAGCACGATGAAGAAGACGTTGTTGGCTATGCCGACGGGCCAGTTGGCGATGTGCTGACGTGCCACCAGCCAGACGCAGAGGGCGCCGGTCGCGAAGCCGAGCGCTTCGGTCCAGCTGAGGTTCCAGTTCACGGATGAGCTCCTTTATGGTCAGCATGACTATAAACGGAGCGACGGTGGGCGACAAGAGAGTTGACCGCCATGCCGGGACACCCGGAGGGGGCGCTGGTGCACTGGTTCACGGGATGCCGCGGGACGCGTACCGGGATTACGCTCGGACGGGGCAGGGTTCACCCATGTCCCCTTCCTCCTCGGAGCGGGTGCCGGCCGGCTATCGGTCCCGGCCCGCGACCGCCGCTGATGTCACGGCAGTTCACCGACTCGTCGCCGCCTGCGAGTACGAACTCCACGGTCGCGTCTCGACCGGCCCCGACCGCGTCGCCGCCGATCTCGCCCCGCCCGGACCGGACACGAAGTCCGACACCCTGCTCGTCCACGACTCCACGGGTGAACTGGCCGCCTGGGGCCGGGTGAAGGGCCGGCGCTCGACCGTTCACGTACATCCCCGCCACACGGGGCGGCGCCTGGGCAGTTGGCTGCTGGCATGGGCGGAGGAGCGGGCCCGGTGGCAGGGGAGCGATCGCCTGGCGCAGACCGTCGCAGACAACCATCACGCGGCGATCGCGCTGCTCGGGGCGCGCGGCTACTCCCCGCTCGTCACCGAGTGGCTCCTGGGGATCGCCACACCGGCCGAACCGGAGGTGCCCGAGCCTCCGGCGGGCATCATCGTCCGGTCCTTCAGGGCGGGCGACGCGCGGGCGGCGTACCGGCTCACCGAGGACGCGTTCGACGAATGGCAGCAGCGGCGGAAGACGTACGCGGAATGGGCCGAATACACGGTTCGGCGTGCCACGTTCGAGCCGGCCGCGTCCCCGGTCGCCTTCCGTGGTGACGAGATGGTCGGTGCGGTGCTGTCCCTGGATCTCCCCGACGAGGGGGAGGGGCACATCGAGCGGGTCGCCGTCCGACGCGACCAGCGCAACCGCGGACTGGCCCGGATGCTCCTGCGGGAGGCGTTCCGCGCCTTCCACGAACAGGGCAAGCAGGGCTGCACCCTGTGGACCCACTCGGACACCGGCGCGCTGGCGCTGTACGAGCGCATCGGGATGACGGTCCGCCGCAGTTCCACTGTGTACAGCAGGAAACTCGCCACTGGGTAGACGGCGCCCGATCGGGGTCCGCGGTATTCGCGTTCACAAAATGAATACAGGATCTTCACAAGAGGAGTGACACGTGTCAAGATCATCCGCATGCCCGTTGTCCGGGCGTCGAGCTGCCGTGGTGGTCGCGCCGAAGGACGTCGGTGCGGTTGCCACGGCGTCATCGGGTGAAGGTCCCTGGGGCGGGGGTCAGGCGTGCTCCGGTACGCCGAGGACCGCGCACACGGTCCGCGCTATGTGGAGCGGGGTCGCGGCCGGGTTCTGGGCCGGCAGCAGCATGTGGCTGACGGTGAGGCGTACGGCCATGTCGGCGGCCGCGGCGCGGGAGTCCGGGTCGGTCTGCGGGACGGTCTCGCCGAGCCAGGCGCGGAGCAGCCGCCGGGTGCTGGAGAAGACGGGTTCGGGCCTGCTGGTCAGGAACGGCAGCAGGGCGTCCGTTCCCCCGCGGGTGGCGGTCAGCACGGCGCCGACGAACGGGTTGACGTCCGCCTGCTCCAGGGCGTGGGCCACGGCCGCCTCCAGCGCGGGGGCGAGGTGCCCGCGACGGGCGTCGAGCACCGCGCCGAGGCCGACGAGGAACTCCCGCGTCTCGTGCTCCACCAGTGCCCGGCCGATCCCCGCCCGGTCGCCGAACTCCTTGTAGATGGAGGGGCGTGACACCTCGGCGCGCAGGGCGAGGTCGGCCACCCGGACGCGGTCCCAGCCGTTCTCCGCGGCCAGCGCCCTGGCCTCGGTGATGACCCGCTCCCGCATCTGTCTGCGCCAGGCCACGCGGGGCGGGTCGGGCCGTGAGTGCGGTGTCGCGGAGCCAGGTCCGTCGGGCATGGCCGCAGTGTGCCACGAGGGCTCGCGGTCCGTGAGGTGTTGCCGGTGGTCCGCGCCCTACTTCGCCGGGCGAAGCCGCTCCATCTCGCCGCTGACCAGCGGGTGCGCGGGGTCGATGGCGCCGACGATACGGGTGCCGATGGCGGTGAGCTGGCGCACCTGGGCGCGGGTGAGGGCGTCGAAGACGTAGCCGCGGACCGCCTGCACGTGTCCCGGCGCGGTGGCGGCGACCTTCTCGAACCCCTCGTCGGTGAGGGTGGCCACGGTGTAGCGGCCGTCGGTCGGGTCGGCGCTCCTGGTCACCCAGCCCCGCTTCTCCAGGCGTCCGACCACCTGCGACAGGCGGGGCAGTGAGCCCTCGGCGAACGAGGCCAGGTCACTCATGCGCAGGGTGCGCTCGGGGACCATGGACAGTCCCGCCATGACCTGGTACTCGAAGTGGCTGATCCCGGCGTCGCGCTGCAACTGCGCGTCCAGCGCCGCGGGCAGCCGCATCAGCAGGCTGCCCAGGGCGATCCACGCCCGGTCTTCCTCGTCGTCCAGCCAGTCCGGCTCCTGTGGGGTCTCCATCTCCCCATTCTAGCTTCACGCGTGAACCCCTCTGACTTCACGCATGAAGTGATCGTTTCCGTCATTGGCTTGCATCGTTAAGTCATGGCCACGTAGTCTCAAGTTAAATCTTTAAGTCACAAGCGTCCCTCTGGAGCATGATGAACGTCCTGATGTGGATCATCGCCGCACTGCTCGCGGCCGCCTTCCTGGCCGCCGGCCTCATGAAGCTGGCGCAGCCGAAGGCGAAGCTGGCCGAGGCCGGAATGGGCTGGACCGAGGACGTGAGCGAGCGCTCGGTGAAGCTGATCGGTGCGGTGGAGGTGCTCGGTGCGGCGGGTCTCGTCCTGCCCGCGGCCCTCGGCGTCGCCGTGGTGCTCACGCCGCTGGCCGCGCTCGGCCTCGCGCTGGTCATGGCCGGCGCCGCGGTCGTCCATGCCCGTCGTCGGGAGACGCCGCTGATCGCGGTGAACCTGGTGCTCCTGGCGCTGGCCGCGGTCGTCGCCTGGGGCCGCTTCGGCCCGTACTCCTTCTGACCCGCGTCGGTCCACGTGCTTCCGCTGGTCCACACGCGTCACCGGCCCGCGCGCTTCCGCCGGTCCCGCCCGGGAGTCGGCGGAAGCGCGCTCGGTGACGAGAGTGCCACCGTGTGTGCCGCGTGACAAAGGGGGCCCGGTGTCAATATTTTGATGGATCGTCAGATCTGTTGCCACTGATTCGGCACGCCTGCACGGTCGGGGTGGGCCCCTCGCGCGGCCGTCCGATGTCCTTCGGGGCCGCCGGTCCGGTGCGCCATCGGGGTCTCCAGGGCTCGTTGATCTACATTGCCCGGCTATGGGGCAAAGTGGCGGAATCAGCCGTCGGTCGGTGCTCAAGGCCATGCACCTCGCCGGGCTCACCACGGCGGCCGGCGGGATCCTGGCCGGAAGACCGGCGCCGGCGGCGCGGGCGTCCTTTCCGCAGCCGGCGGTGTCCCGCTCGCGAGCGGTGCCCGGCTGGGCGTCGCCCGTCGTGGAGCAGACGCTCGACGTCCGGTTCACCGACGTCCGGATCCCGGGCCACGGAACCGTGACCACGCGCACCTACAACGGGACGATCCCGGGGCCGACCCTGCGCCTGCGCGCCGGCCACACCCTGCGGCTGACGCACATCAACGGCCTGCCGCCCGATCCGCCCCACACCGGCGACCACAACACGCCGCACCACCCGAACAGCTTCAACCTGCACACCCACGGGATGCACGTCTGCCCGTCCGGGTACGCCGACAACGTGCTGCGGGAGTTCGCGCCCCGGACGGCCGAGGAGACCGCCGCCGGGGCCGCGGAGCCGAGGTATCTGACGAGCATCCAGGTACCGGCCGGCCATCCCGCGGGAACCTACTGGTACCACCCCCATCTGCACGGGTCCACCGCCGAGCAGGTGCTGGGAGGCATGGCGGGCGTGATCGTCGTGGAAGGGGACGTCGACCAGGTCCCCGAGATCAGGGCGGCCGCCGACATCGTCGTCTGCGTCAACGAGCTCAAGTTCAAGGACGGCAAGGTCCCCGCCTTCACCTCGGGCGCCTGGACGACCGGCATCCCCTCCGTCTTCACCGTCAACGGCACGGTCAACCCCACCCTGCGGCTGCGCCCCGGCGAGGTGCAGCGGTGGCGATTGGTGGCGGCAACCGCGTTCACCGCCCTGCGACTTCAAGTCGTAGGCGAACAGGGCAATCTGACGTTGCACCAGATCGCCCAGGACGGTGTCACCTTCGCCGCGCCCGTCGCCCGGGACGCGGTGGACCTGGCCATGGGCAACCGCGCCGATGTACTCATCCGCGGCGGCGCGCCCGGCCGGTACGAGGTGCGGGCCGCCGCGTCGCCCGGCCCGCTGATGACCGTCGAGGTCGCCGGGGAACCCATCGAGCCGCCGATGGCGCTGCCCGTCTCACTGCCGCCGGGCAAGCCGTTCCTCGACGAACGGGACATCACCGACCCGGCCGCCGTCCGTGAAGTGGTCTTCCACGCCGACGCGGGCGTCTTCCCCGGCGCCTTCCCCAACGCCTTCCGGGTACTGGGCACGAACGCGACGCCCGCGGCCGACCCCGGCGGCGACCTCACCCGCGACCGGTCCTACGGCCTGTTCGACCCCGACTACACCAACCACACCCTGCGTCTGGGCACCGTCGAACGCTGGACCGTGCGCACCGACGAGACGATGCCGGAGCACACCCACCCCTTCCACCTCCACACCAACCAGATCCTGCTCACCCACCGCAACGGCGAACGGCTCGACCCGCCGGTCTGGCACGACACCATCGGCCTGGCCGGCGGCACACCCGGGGACCGGATCACCTTCCTGGTCGCATACGAGGACTTCGCCGGCCGGGCCATCGCCCACTGCCATCAGCTCCACCACGAAGACCTCGGCATGATGCAGACCGTCCACTACGTAGAACCGTGACGCCGGAACCGGCCCGCACGGGCGGGTGCGGACGACGGGGTGACGGGCCTCATGAGCAGCCGTGCCGGGTCACTTCTGTGCTCAACGCGTGCAGAATTGACGGGAGTTGTGAAAGGCGACAAGAATGAGGACCGCTTCGCTGTGTCTGAAGAGAGCGAAGCGACGCGAGTGACACGGGCGACCAAGTCTTCGTAGGTCATGTCTCCATGGCACCCGCCCGTGTCGGCCCCTCGCACTCTGCCACCTCCCACACTTTCACCTGGACAGAGGCTCATCTTGTCGCGTTCGCAACAAAAGAGAATGCTCGCCGCTCTCGGGGCAACGGCCTTCGCCGGTGCCGTGCTCCCGCTCCTCGGCGCAGGCACCGCAAGCGCCACGACGTCCGGCGACTGCCAGTCCGCCACGGTCCAGTACCGCATCGTCGACGCCGACGGCAAGCCCGTGGGCGCGGACTGGTCGTCCCAGGGCGGATTCCACCAGTGGGACTCCGTCCCCGGCACGGTCGAGGTCCGCCTGGCCCCCGGCCAGACCGTCGGTGAGGGCTGCAAGTACCCGGTGTCCCTGGCCGAGTACACCACCGAGGGACCGAACTGGTTCACCTCCGGTCACCAGGCCCAGGTCGACAAGGCCACCGTCTACCTCACCGCGGCGGACGTCGCGGACTCGGCCGACGCGAAGCAGACCTGGCAGAAGCTGACGGTGCGGGCGCCCGACTGCTTCGGCCAGATCGACCTGTACGGCGACGACGTCTCGTACGACGGCCAGACGGGGGAGGGGCACGGCCCCCTGCCCTACGAGCCCGACAACATCGTCACCCCGAACCACCTGATAGCCGCCTGGAACGGTGGTGACAAGGCCTGCGCCCCCGCGACGCCGGCCTCGCCCACGCCGTCGCAGTCCGCCCCCGCCACGCCCTCGACGCCCGCGGCCAGTCAGCCGCCCGCCGACGCGACGACGCCGGCCGCCACGCCCAAGCCGTCCAGCACCCCCACGACGACGCCGGACGTGCCCCCGCTGTCGTCGACCCCGCCCGCCACCCCGAAGCCCTCGCCCAGCGAGAGCAAGCCGCCGCTGGCCGAGACGGGTGCGAACGGCATGCTCGGCCCGATCGCGGGCGGTGCGGCTCTGGTGATCGTCGCGGGAGCCGGTGCGGTGGTCATGTCCCGCCGCACGCGTCGCTCCTGACGCCGGCACCCGGGATCACACCCGGGCGCTGATGTGCCCCGCCGGCTCCGCCCGCAGGACCCGACGCCGACCGCGTCGACCTGCGGGCGGAGCCGTTTTCCGTCGGGGGACGATCACGTCCCCCTCGGTGCGTGCGTCAGCCGAACCCGATCCCGAACAGCAGCGTGCCGATCGACGCCAGGGTCAGCCCCAGCGGGAGCAGGCTGATCCCGATGCCCACGCCGAGGCTCTTCCGCTTCGCCGGGTACCACGGCGCGCCCAGGGAGAGCACGGCGAGCAGAAGCAGGATCAGCGTCGTACCGATGGCGGCCTCCGTGTGCCCGCACGGGTTGGCGGCGGAGCACGAGTCCAGTGCCATCGGCGACACCAACAGCAGGAAAGCGGCCACGAGTTGCACCGGCAGCGCCACCAGCACACCGACCAGCGGAGCGATCCACCACTTGCGCGGGGGCTGCGGCCGCTCGGCGACGAAGGACGGCGCCACGGACGGCGGGGGTGCGGGAGTGGTCCGCGTCGAGACCTGGGGTCTGGCTGGTGTGCTCATGCGCACAGTATGAGCACGGGGTGAACACCTGGTGAAGGCAGGTCCCGGCGGGGGTCCGCCCTCCGGGGCGCCGACTCGTGCGGAGGCGGCCCCTGTTGCCGTCGAACCCAGGGGCACGGGTCTGTCTGACGAACGGTGTATCACCTAGGCTGACCAGCATGAACATGCGTACGAATGGTGGTGGGGCCGGAGAGGCGCGTCTCTCGCTCGACGCCATGACCTCGGACTTCGTGGTGGACGTCGCCAACATCGTCCGGGAGCAGTCCCTGCTCGGACCGCGGCCCGCCGATCTGTCCCGGCTGCTGCTCCTGCTCGACGCGCTCGCCGAGTTCGCCTGCGACGAGGACGTCCGCGTCTACGGAGTCTGCGACAGCTCCCTGCTGCGCGACACCCGGCTCACCCCCGCGGAGCGAGCCCTGCTCGGGTCCTGGGCGGACGAGGGCCGGATCGAGGTCCGCCCGGTCGCCGACCCGCGCATCCTGGAACTCGCCGAGCAGCTCGACATGCCCGCGGTCACCTTCGACAACTTCACCGACCACATCCCCGGCCGGCCGTGGATCGCCGGGAACACCGACACGTTCCTGAAGCCCCGGAACAATCCGGCCGGCCCCGGACTCGTGGTGGTCCCGCGTGTTCTGCCCGTACCCGAGGAGTGGCAGATCTCGCGCAAGGTCGAGGAGTCCGACCTGCTCGCCTCCGGCCTGTACGACCGCCGCGGCCACGGGGCCCGCACCGACCTGCTGTCCCGCCTGTGGCGCTGCGCCGACGACGCCTGCCCCCTGTTCGGCGCGCGCCGTGCGGCGGGCCAGCCGATGCCCCGTCACCAACGCGGCTCCGTCCTGTGCCCGACGCACGAGACACCGCTCACCGCCGTGGGCACCGTCCCCGCCAGGATCCAGCTCAAGGTCAGGATCGACGGCACGGTGCGCGCCCGTTTCGCCGTGCACGAGGGGGAGACGGTCACCGTCGGACGCGCACCCGCCGTGGCCGGCGGCATCGCCCTCGCCGCCCTTCAGGGCTTCGGCCCGGCCGCCCGCAACTGGATCAGCCGCAACCACCTCACCGTCACGTTCACCGGCGACCGGGCCCTCGTACGCGACACCAGTTCCAACGGGACCGTGGTGGAACGGCGCGGCCCGGACGCGAAGCTTCGCAACGGGAGCGAGTGGGTGCTCAGGCCGGGGCACCGGGTCCTGCTGCACGACACCGTGGCCCTGGAACTCAGCGGGCGGCAGCACGTGTTCACCGAGGAAGCGGCGGCCGTGCCGGCCACCCCGCTCACGTCGGCCGACACCGGCCCCACCCTCCTCTACTCACCGCCACGGCGCGGGGAACAGGGCAGCCGCGGAAACCAGCGAGGACGCACCACCAGGAGGCACCGGTGAACCGGACGCGACCCACGGACATCGACACCGGGACACTGCTCGCCGACCGCTATCGGCTGAACCGCCTGATCGGCAAGGGCGGGCAGGGGCTGGTCTTCACGGCCGAGGACGAGAATCTCGGCGGCCGAACCGTCGCGGTCAAGATCCTGCTCCCGCTCTCCGGTCAGGCCGCCCAGCGACAGCAGGAGGCGCTGGCCCGCTTCGACCGTGAGGTCAACGCGCTGGCCCGGCTGACCCACGACAACATCGTCGTCATTCACGACCGCCTCATCCATCAGGGAGTGCCCTTCTCCGTGATGGAGTTCCTGGAGGGTCCCAACCTGGCGGACCGGCTGCGGAGCGAACACCAACTCCCGCTGTCCGACGCCCTGTCCTGGACGGCCGAGGCAGCGGACGCCCTCACCGCCGCCCACGCGCTGGGCATCTGGCACCGGGACGTCAAACCCGCCAACATCCAGCTCACCAGGACCGGTCGGGCCAAGTTGTGCGACTTCGGCCTGGTCTCGGCGCTGACCCCGAACGACCCGACGCTGACCCGGCGCGGTCACGCCGCGGGCTGCACCCCCGGCTACGCATCTCCGGAGCAGGCCGAGGGCAGGCTCGTCGCGGGCCCGTCCGATGTCTTCTCGCTCGGCGTCACGCTGTACGCCCTGCTGGCCGGCGGCACACCGTTCGGGGCCGCGGATCCGACGGTCGCCCTGCTGCGCGCGATCGAGGAGTACCCGTCGCCCGTCACCGTCCACCGCCCCGACGCTCCGGCAGAAGTCGCGCAGCTGCTGGCCCTGATGATGGAGAAGGATCCGGCGGCCCGGCCCAGTGCGCACAGCGTGGCCGTGCGCCTGCGCAGGTGTCTGGAACGGCTGCGCGCGGCGGGGGAGGACGGCACGCACTACACCCCCACCGTCACGGACGCCCCCGTCCCGCCTGCCGTGGACCGGCTCGCGGCGGCACCGGCTCAGGACGCCGGCCTCGGCGCGGAGCAGGACGTCGTCACGGGGGCCGGCATGACACCCGTCCCCGACCAGGGGGGCCCGGTCCGCGGGCCCGCTTCTCACGGCCCGGCCGGTGAGAACGATGCGGCCGAGTCCCACGCGGCCGATGACGCCGAGGAGTTGTGGCGGGCGCTCGAGACGGCCGAGGGGCAGCTGCTCGCTGACCGGTTCTCGGCCGCGGACGCGGGGTTCCGGCGGCTGTCCAAGCGCCTGTACGAGCAGGGCCGTCATCGCCATCCCGCCATGGTGGCCGCCCAACTCGGCCGCGTGCGGGCGCTGTCGGGGCTCGGCCGTGCGGAGGAGGCCGGCAGGCGTCTGGCCGGACTCCGTTCCACCGTCGGCCAGAAGCTGGATCCGTCCCATCCGCTGCGCACGGCGGTCGAGGGACTACGTCTGGAAGAGACACCCGAGAACCGGGCCGCCCGGCGATCCTGACGGCCCGTCACAGGTTCTTCCCCGGCGGTTCAGCGCCCCGGGGAGAACCTGTGTCCCAGGCGCGCGAGACCTTCCGGGCTGCGCAGGGCGGCGAGGACGTCCTGCGAGTGACGCTCCGCCCGCAGCTCCACCCGTGCCGCCTCCACCTCGGCGAGCCCGCGCTCGTACTCCAGCTTCGCCTGGAGGAAGTGCCCGCCCAGGGGAACCTTCTTCTCCAGCGCCGTGAACACGGCGGCCGTGATCAGCGCGACCAGGCCCGTCACCGCGAGAAGGACCACGTCGAGGAGCGTGTAGAAGCTGTTCGCGTGATGCAGACGGTGACCCAGGTACGTGTCCCACTGATACCCGACGATCCACACATAGGCCGCGGACCACATCGTGCCCCACCAGAGCGTGCCGGGGGTGTCGTCCGCCCACCAGGACGCCGCACCGGCCTTCCCGTGGAGGAGCGTGAACGGCGCCGGCCGGTACGCGCTGCCGCCCTGCCATCCCCGTTTCACGGCGGCCCAGAACCCGGGCAGGGCCAGGACGGCGGTCTCGTACAGCAGGGCCCGGTCCGTTCCGGCGGTCACGTCGGAGGTTCCCCAGACGAGTTCGCACGGGACGACGAACACGACCGCCACGCAGACGAGATGGCACAGTCCCGCGAGCGCGGCGAACGAGAGCCGGGCGGCGCCTCTGAGCCGGTGCCGTTCGGTGGCGTCCCACGCCTCCTTCAGGCGGAGGTCCTCGGCGGCGAGCGTCTTCATCCGCGAGTCGTAGCGCTCGGTCCGGTCCTGGAGCGCGCGGCTCTCGCGCTGTTCGCTCTCCAGCAGGAGGGCCGCCGACCGCTTCTCCGCCTGCTCCCGCTCGAACTCCGGGCCGCAGTGGACACGGACCGCTTCCTCGTACCGCACCGAGGGGTCGGCCGACCGGCAGGCGCGGTACAGCTCTCCGAACCACGTGTCGTCGCCCTCGGGCGAGGCATACGAGCCGCCGAGAGCGCCGAGCTCCTTCGCCGACACCTCTCCCGGAAGGGAGCAGAGCAGCAGAAGCAGGTTCAGCGACGGGTCGGGTGACCGGGCCGCTGTGGAGACGGCCCCTGGCACGCCGGGGGTCGTCTCCACCGCGCGGCGCCAGCCTCGTACCGACGTCCTCCAGTTCTGTTGCAGCTGGCGCAGAGCCGGGAATTCGCCGAGCGCACGGACGACCTCGCCGCCGAGCATCGTGACCAGGCGCCGCTGCGCGTCCGGTCCCTTGCGGTACGCCGCCGCGCACATCCCGGCCAGCCTGTCGGGGCCGATCGCGTCACCGCGCAGGACCGGCGCGCCCGCGGGATCGAGCCACAGCAGCAGCCGCAGCAGTTTGACGTCCGCCGAGTAGTCCCGGTGCAGCCACTCGTCGATCAGGGTGGTGCGCTGCTCACGTTCGCGTATGCCGAGGCCGTCGATCCCCCTGATCCACTCCAGGAGCCCCCGCCACCGTTCCGACGGCGCCTCGCGGGTTCCCATGTCGCCGAACAGGCGCTGCGCCGCCTGCCTGTCCTTGCGGATGGCGGCGGCCAGGCTCGACCGGGTGGTGTGCCGTTCGCCCGCGTACTCGAACCCGGGCACCTGGGCGGGTCGGTCCGCCCCGCTGCCACCGCCCTTGACGACGGTCGCGGCGGCGGGGACGCGCACGGTGTCCGGCTTCGCCCGCCGGACCGGTACGTCCTTGCCGTCCAGCCACTCCAGCACCTGCTTGCCGGCCCAGCGAAGCGCGGGGTCCTTGTGCAGCAGCCCCGCGCACAGCCGCTGGAGCCGCTCACCGGGGACCTGATCGAGCGCTACGTTCCCGGTCTCCAGGGTGGCCATGATCTCGGACTCGCTCCGGCCGGCGAACGGGGTCGCGCCGGTCGCGGCCTGACGCACGATCATCCCGAGGGACCACCAGTCGTGCGCCGAGGAGACCGTGCCCCGCAGCAGAGCTTCCGGGGGCGCGTAGGCGACGGTGGCGGAATTGGTCCGCATCACCGTGGAGGGGTCCCTGCTGATGCCGAAGTCCGCGATGACCAGACCGCTCTCGGCCTCCGTGCCGCGATAGAGCAGGTTGGCGGGCTTCAGGTCGCGGTGGACGACGCCCGCCTCGTGCAGACAGTTCAGACCTCCGGCCAACTGCCGTGCCATCGCGACCGTCTGATGCTCCGTCATCGGTGTTCCGAGACGGTCCAGGAGACTGCCGCCGGCGAGGTACTCCAGGACCTCGTAGTCCCGTCCGTCGCCGGCCGTGCCACGGTCCTCGACCCGGACCACCGCCGCGTGCCGAAGTCGCTCCAGCCGGTCCCAGATGTGCCGGTCGGCGCGTATGCCGTGCCGGTAGAGCTTCACCGCGAAGCTCTTCCCGTCCGTCCCGTGCACGCGGAACACGTCGGCCTCGCCGCCGTGCCCCACCTCCTCGGCACCGCCCGGGTACCGGCTCGCCAGCGGCTCCGGCAGCACCGCCCCGGCCGGACCGCCCTGTCCCTTCGACGCCATGATCAGACCCCCTCCTTCACCGCGACCACGATGGTCACGTCACCGGCCAACGCGAACCGTCCGCCCGCCTCCAGGCGCACCCACTCCCGAGGGGGCACCCGCCGCTCCTCCAGCGTCGTTCCGTTGGTGGAGTCCGCGTCCTGGAGCCACAGTTGTCCGCCCGCGTCCATGCGGACGCTCGCGTGCAGCCGCGAGACATGGACATACGGATCGAACAGATGCGACACATGGCTGTCGGCGACGTCCCTGCCGAGCTCCACCGTCTGGCCCGCGGCCACGGTCACCGCGCCCGAGGGCAGCAGGAGTTCGGCCCGGCTCGGTGCCGGCGGCGGGACGCGCCGTGTGGGGGGTGCCGGCGGACGGGCCGTGGGGTCCGTCCGCCGACGCGCCTCCTGCGGGGCGCTCAGTCCGAAGGGGGTGAAGCACCCCCGGCACACATGTTGTCCAGCGCTTGCCGCGACTGCCCCGCACGGGCACCGGCGCATCCGTCCCTCCAACATTCCGCCCCAGCTCAGGGGGCGTTTGGGCGAAATCCAGCCACCCCGGAGTGGCAAGATCCTAAAGGATGCCGACGGGGAGATCACCGCCGTACGGTCCCGGGCCGACGGGGTGTCAGGGTGCGGGCCCCCGGCTTTACAAGATCGTTACCGGTTGTCGTGTTCACAAGATCCACACGCCGTGGACTAATCTTCATCACACGATCCGTGGGGGATGCAAGTATCGCGCTGCGCCGGGTCGATGACGCAAGTGTTGTGAACGGGAAAGAGAATCCGTGATGTTCAGCTGTATCCATGGCAAGTCGAGCGGGCACTGCCTCATCTGCGCGACGAACGAAGCGACCATGGCGTCGAATGAAGCGGCCATCGCGTCGAACGAGGCCGCCGCGGCCACGAACGCCGCCGCCATGGAGGCGAACCTCAACGCCGAGCGGATGCGGAACGAACTCCAGCAGGTGCGGCAGGAGATGCAGACCGCCGCCGACTATCAGCGTCGGCTGTCGGAGAAGCAGCTCGAACTGAACATGACCGCGCACTGGGAAGCGCACCTGACCCGAGAGGCCATCTCGCAGGGTCTGGACCCGGCCACGGTCGTGCGTGCGGCGAGAGAGCGGGAACAGCAGGCTGTCGCGACGGCGACGGACTCGCTGGAGGAGGCCAAGAAGCGCCTGCTCGGAGCGGGAGTTGTCCGTGACAGAGTGTCCATCGGCTATGTTTCGGGGCGTGTCGCGGCACTGATCCGGATCGTCTTCGCGTTCTTCCTCGTGATCGGCGGAATCACCAGCGATCCGCTCGGTGTGCTGTTGGCAGTTGTTCTCGGCTCCGCGGCCGGCGCCGGCTGGATCTACCGCAAGCGCGCCGACATGGAGGACACCGCCCGCATTCTGGGAGTTCCCCTTCCCCCGCCGCTCTGGGGCATGGCCGGAGCGGCCGCCACCGGGGTCGTCTGGCTGTCCGTGTTCGCCGTCGGAAGTACCGAGGACTCACTCACCACGGGCCTCACCGCCTGCATTCTCTATCTTCCGATCACCTACGCCATCAGGGCACAGGTCAAGAAGCAGAACCCCTTCGTGGCAGCGGCCGACAAGCGGGTCAGCGACGCGGCGACCGCGATGGGCTTCGCCGAGGACGACCTGGCCTTCGCCACCCGCCACCCCGCGGTGAAGTACGGCCTGGTCACCGGGGTCGGCCAGTCCTGACGCCGGTCACCGGCCTCAGTCGGTCCTGGCCAGGAAGACGCGGGACCGGGCGGATCATCGGGGCTCCCCATGACACCGCCCGTTCCCGGCGCGATGGTCAGTGCACCTGGTTCCCGCAGTCGGCCGGGAAGATCACGGTTCCCGGAGCGCAGACGTTCTCATCGGCTGCGCCCTCGATGCGCACCATCGCCTCTTCGCCCGGGCCCTGGACGGGGTACTCGGGTGCCACCGAAGCGAGTTGAGTGATCACTCCGTCCATGTGCGCTTCTCCGGCCGCCCCGGGCGCCGGGATGGTCCCATCCAGGTACCCGAAGGCGATCACGTCACCCGAGTCCACGAAGACGTCGGTGGTCCGGAACCGCCAGTGACGGTCGCACTCCTCCAGCATCAGCCGCCCTGGCTTGCCGAGCGCGAGGACGGTATCGCTTCGCGCACGGACCAGGCGTGCGATCGCACAGCACAGCGGGGGAGCCGACCCGTCGGCCGCGGGGACGCGGTTGAACTCCGGGAACGGGGCCGAGTTCAGCATGCCGGAGAGCAGGCCCCGTGCGGCATCTCGTGCGGGGCGGTAGTCCCGTTCGAGCACGGCCAGCAGAAACGGGGCGGCGGTGACCGCCGCGGGGAAGACGGCGCCCATGTGCTCCCACAGGATCGCACTGCTGCCGAGTGATGACGCCGCGTCGGCGACGGCGGGGACGCTCGTCGCGGTGGCGAGGTCCTGAAGTCCTCGGGCCGGACTGCGAAGCTCGTACCATTCGGGCACGCTGCGACCGACCTGGGGTATGCGGAGTCGCGGCGTCGGTATCGCTGACCAGTCCACCGAGTTGATCTCGTCTGCCGGCATGGGCTGATGATGGCAGTCAGGTGGGGGACCGGGCTGCCGGAATGCCGGCGCGTCGGCCGTGCCGATGTTCCCGGTCCACCGCCCGGCCGGCCGACGTCCTTCATGGGCCCTGGTGGGAGGATGTGGGCTCGGGGGGCGTGGTGAGCTGTTGTTCCGCCAGCGCGCCGGCGACGACCGTGACGTACGCCGTCGCCGCGGCGACCAGCACGGTTCCGAGCGGAACGGTGATCGACCCCAGGCGCCGGAAGTTCCTCAACTGGGACCACCTGACGGCCGCGGCACGGGCGAGCTGCCACTCCCAGAGCAGACCGAGACCCATGCAGATCACAAAGCTCTGCCCGGTCACCCCGGCCGCCCCGATCGCGAAGTCGGTCCAGGACGGATCCTGTGTGTACTGCGGATCAAGGGTCACCGTGGCCGTGGGGAACAACTCGATCGGCAGGACGCACCCGAAGAGCACCAGGGCCTTGACGACGGGGTCACCGCCCTTGATCCAGGTGTAGAAGTAGCCGAAGACGAAGCCGTAGACGGCCCAGTGGCCGAAGCGCACGAGCTCCGCGCCCACTTCCAAGGGCGCGGGCATGAACAAGTCCCTCCCCAGTGTCTGCCCGGTCGCCAGCTTGTAGACCGCCCAAGGCAGCGCCAGCACCTGGGCCGCCACCGCCGCGGCCAGGCCCGAGGCGGTGGGTGTGGCACCCGCACCGGAGCCGAGAGCGGAGCGCTTCAGCCGGGCGAGGGCGGTTGCCTGGTCAGGTGCCGATCCCGGAACGTCGAACTGCCTCCAGCGGGACGAGAACTCGGCGACGGTGACGGTGCCTTCGGCCATGGCCTCACGTGTGGTGCGCTGGAGGTCACCGCGCGCGTCCCAGGCCTGCCGGTAGGAGATCCACCGGTGGATCAGCCGGGTGTGGGCGCCCCGTGACACCCGGCGCAGCGACCGCCCGTCGGTCTCGGCGTCCGCGGAGACGAGCAGCCGCCAGCTCACCGCGGCCCAGAACACCGCGAGCGCCGAACCCCAGGCCGTGAAGGTGCGCAGGCTCGGATTGCCCATGTCGTTCGCCGCCGCCCAGACCATCAACGCCATGCCGCACGGGCCGACCGCGGCAGCACGGGACCTGCCGTCGCGGCCCACGCGCAGCAGATAGCCGACCGCCAGCGCGGCGAGACAGGCCCCCACGGTGAAATAGGGCAGACCCCAGTAGCCGGTCAGTTGCGGCCAGGGCAGGAGGTCGAGGGCCGTGAGCCGACTGCCGGACAGCACGCCCGTCGACGGCCACATGAGCAGCCACACCAGAACGAACACGGCGCCGAGTACGAGCTTGTCGAGGCGTCGGCCGGCGGCCAACGGCAGCAGTGAGGTGATCCAGGCCGCCGCCGGCCAGGAGACGGCGACGAGGGCGGTGTGGGTGCTCCCGTTGTCGTAGTAACTGTTCTGACCGAACAGCGGCGATCTGCTCAGTTCCACCAGGCACACGGTCATGAAGAAGAGGCCCAGGGCGGGTCCGGCCCATCTGCGCACGACGCCGGTCGCCGGGATCAGACGGACAATGGCGTAGGCGGTCAACGACGCCACGAGGGATTCAAGCACGACGGCGAAGGTGCTGCGGGTCATGACCAGGCTGTCGCCGAACAGGAGGAGAAGGGCCAGAAGCGGGGCGGCGCAGCTCGCCGAGACGATCCAGACCGAAGGAGGCCGGCCGGTGGCCAGTCTGCGGCTGAACCACCATCCCAGGACGGGCACCAGGTACCACAGCCAGAGTGCCAGTACCGGTCCCGGCGACCACAGTTGCTCGGGGGCCGGGTAGTGGCTGGGTCCTGCGATGCTCCCGGTGATGTTGCCGTGGACGATGAAGGTCCCGGACTGACCGGTGACTCTCACATAGGTGGTCCAGAACCAGCGGGCCGGGGACGCGACCAGCAGCCAGGTGACGGCGGTTAGCGCCCAGGATGCCCTCAGCCAGCGCCGACGTACCCTCTCGGGCGTCACGCGTGCCACGAACATCGCGACGCACATGGTCAAGCCGGCCGAGGAGAGAACCAGTGCGGCGACCAACTCGTCACGCCGTTGGTGCCGTTCGGTCGACGGCAGGGTTGTGCGCACGGTTCGGTCGATCGTGACCCGCAGACCGGAGTTGTGCGAAGTGACTCGCCAGGAAAGAGAGTTCGGGAACTGGCTCGTCAAAGGTCCCGTCACGCTTTCGACTTGCCACCGAGGAAAGGAGAGCCGCACGGTCCAGTCTTTGGCCAGCCCCGAGGCGTTGCTGCCGGACAACGATGCCCGGTCGAGGGTGAACGTCAGTGTCTGATGGCCGGACACCCTCGCCAGGTAGAAGGTCAGGCCGTACTTCAGCCGGGCGTTCCCGGCTGCCTTCGCCTGCGTCACCGTCTGCGGGTGGACGGTCCAGCGCAGACCCGGAAGCGTTCCGTCGCGGTTGAACTTCGCCGGGCATCCTCCGGCCGCCTGACCGCCGCGCAGTCGCGCGAGGGCCGGTGAGCGGGCCGGAAGCACCACGTCGACATCGCAGACCACCGTCACTTCCTGCCGCTCGGTATCCCAGCCGACCTTGACGGTGATCGCGGCCGGGCTCTCGCCGTTCGCGGTCTGCGCCTGCGCTCGCCCTGGCTCGTAGCAGCCGAGCAGGGCGGCGAGCCCGCCCAGGACGACGGCCGCACGCGCAGCCCACCACCGCACCGCACCCCACGTTCGCACCGAGCCCCCCGTTCCCGCCCGCATCCCGTGCCACGCACGCCACCCCGCGTGCGTCCCGCACCCCGCGGCTTCCCGGCACGGGAACGTGCGAAGCCGTCGTGTACATGATTGTGGCCGAATCGATGCGCCTCATCGGCGCTTCGGGGGACGTCGGGCTCGACTCGGCGCGGACCGTCCGCCTTGAGCGTTCAGGCGCGACAAGGGATGTCACTCGATCGGACTACGTGATTCCACGCTGTGACATGCGGCGTCCTCCATTCGGGTGCACGCTGATGGGGAACCGATGTCCGCACCACCGACTCCGGATCATTGCTTTACAGGGAGGTGTCGTGACCATCCTGATAGCCCTGCTCGTTCCGGTGGCCCTGCTCCTCATGGTGTTCGCACTGGACCTCTTGGAGGCCGTCCTGTTCCCTCCGCCGCCGCCAACGCCGGAGGAACCGCCCGCCGACGAAGAGCCGGTGCTCGAAACATCGGGTGACCACTGACCCTTGCTGACGGGGGACGCGCGGCCCTCGTCCCCTCGTCACAGGCTCCCGTCACCGCGGGAGCCTGTGATGTTCGACCCTGTGATGTCAGACCCCTGTGACAGGGTGAATCCCGGTCGATGATTCGTTCGGGAGGAATCCCGGAGCCCCAGGGAGCAGCACGTGAACACCCCCGACACCACCCCGCCCGGGCGCGGTCCGGCACGGCGGCCCACGCGGCAGCCCTCGGACCTCGGCAGGATCACGGCCTGGTGGCGGGAACTCGGCGGCGACGGCTTCCTGGTGCTGCCGCCGCCCAGGCGAGCCCGCTACACCCAGTCGGACGGCCACGGCGACGCCGCCGAGCTCGTCGAGGCCCGCGGGCTCACCGGCCCCGTCTCCTTCGCGTACTGGCACTGGCAGTCCCACGCGCACGCCTTCGACCGCTCCGGCGCACTGAACGGCGAACTGCTGCTGCACTGGGGCGGTGACCACGCCACCGTCGCCGCCGGGCTGGCGCAGGCGCCGGCCGGATTCCGGATCGTCGACGGCGGACCCAAGGCGGCCTTCGTACTGGACCGGGTCACCCACCGGGACGAGGCGGGCCTGCCCGACCCCACGGACCCTGACGGCGTGCGCCAGTTCCTCAAGGAGCTCGACGAGCCCCTGGACCGCGGTGCCTCCACCCCGCGGTACCGGCCCCTGACACCGGCCGAGGCCGGGTGGCTCCACGACCGGCTGCGCGAGCCGCTCGACCTCGCCGCCGCCACCCCGTTCGTGGGCTCCCTGGAGCGGCGCGACGAACTCACACCCGAGGAGACGGAACGGCTGCTGCGTGCCTGGCGGCTGGAGCACGCGGGGCAGCTCATGGCATGGAGTGCCTGGCGGTCGCTGCTCCACGCGCTGCTGCGCCAGGGCCATGAGGAGACCTGGGAGCTCGTCGAGCAGCTCGGCTCCCTGGCGTCCATGATCGTGCAACAAGTCCCGTCCGAGCGGGGCCTGATGACCGTGCGGGGACTCGCCCTCGCAGGCGACCCGGGATCGGTCGGCGCCTGGCTGTCGTTGCACCGTTCGCTCCACGAACCCGACGTGGTACGGGCCGCGGTCGTCCTCGCGGCGGAACTGACCGCGTCCGAGGCCCCGGAGACCTCACTGACCCGCCTGTACGACGCGATGGTCGGGGGTGCCACCGCCGACTGGCGCCGGGAGACGGGCGCGGACCACCGGGCGGGCCGGTCCTACGCCGCCCTCGCGGCGGTCCGCTTCGCCACCGACGAACGGCTGCCGGACGCCCTGCGCGTGCTCGCGGCGAGCGCCGCCCGCGACCAGGCCGATCTCGTACGCGAGGAGGCGCTCCGGGCGGACGGCTCCGTGCTCGTCGGCGTCGACACCGCAGAGGCACTCGCGGCCGTGGACCGCTACGAGGCCGCCCGGGACCGGATCCTGTCCGGAACGGGCCCCGATCTCACCGCCTCCGAAACGGTGTTGGGCGGGGTGTGGCACCGCTACCGGACGCTCACCGACGCCGATGCCCGGTGGTTGCGGGAGCGGGTGGCCGACCCGGACACCGGCCTGCAAGGACTCGGCTTCTGCCTCGAACTCCTCCTCGCCCATGGCTCGGCCACGGAGGCCGAGGTCGACGCGCTGTTCCCGCGGCGGCTGAAGGACCTCACCAAGGCGTACCGGACGACGTACACGGAATGGCGCCACCCGCTCGTCACGGCGACCTGTCTCGCCCTCGACCTAGGCCACCCGGTCGCGGGAAAGCTGGTCGACTGGTGGAACCGGGCCCGGCCGGTCTGGAAGAACGAGCTGCGGCTCCTCACCCATCTCGGCGCCCCCGACGAGGCCAAGGCCGCCGAGCTGTGGCGGTTCGTCACCTCGCCCGGCCACGACGTGGGCCAGCTGATGACCTGGGTGCTCGTCCGTGCCCGCCTCGACGGGGAACACCCGCTCCTGGTGGCCGACCGTCTGATCGGCACCCCGGGCATCGCCGAGCACGTCCTGCGCCGGGTGCTGATCGGCGTGGCCGACCCCGCACAGCCGCTGTGGCACTACGCCGTCGATTCCCGCACCCGGAGTTGGTGGCAGCGCGCCCTTGAGGTCGCCGAGCACCCCGGCCTCTCACCGGAGGCCCGGGCCATCGGCCTGCGCACCGCCCGCGAACACTGCTTGATCCGGTATCCGGACCAGGTGAGACCCGCGCCGACGGAGGCCGAACGCGCTGAGGCCCAGGCCTGGATCGACCGGCACGCGGACCTTCCGGGGCACATACGGCCCTGAACCCGGGCGAGTTCAGGGCGACCAGACATACGGTGTCGTCGTGGTGATCGCGCGCAGGCCGAGGCGGCTGAGGGTGGGGGCGCTGTCGGTCGACGCGTCGACATACAGGTAGGGGACACCTCGGGCGGAGGCCAGCCGTGCGCGGTGGGCGACCATGGCCCGGTAGATGCCTTGTCCGCGCCATTCCTCGAGCGTCGAGCCGCCCCAGAGCCCGGCGAAGTCCGCGCCGTCCTTGAACACCAGCCAGGCCGCGCAGACGACCTCGCCGCCGGCCTCCGCGACGAGGGCGACGGTGTTCTCCGGTGCGCTTTCGATCCGGGCGGTCAGGTCGTCGGCGATCCAGCTCCAGTCCTCGTCCCAGACCTCGCTCTCCAGGGCGGCGATCCGCTCGAGGTCCCGCCTCGCAGTGACACGGCGGAGCGTCACAGCGTCGGGCAGGACGGGTTCGCCGGCGAGATCCGCCGACCTCCCCACGAGCACGGTCTCGCTGTCCTCGGCGACGAAGCCCGCCGCGGTGAGACGGTCGGTGAGGTCGGCGGGGAGATCGTGGGCGCGGGTCTTCCACTCGACCGCCTCGCCCCGGGCGGCGTAGAAGTCGCGTTGCCGCGCGATGAGCCGGTCGAGGTCGGCCCCGTGGACACCCAGGTCGCGCGGGCCCGAGACGAAGCCGCGGTGCCATCCGACGACACGGGTCAGGGGGCCGTCCCGCTCCACACGGGCGCCGCCACCGGGCGGGGTGACACCGCGGAGCTGCGCGTCGTACGCGGCACGGAGTTCGTCGATCGATTCATCGTTCACGTGGTCACCGTACGAGGCCCTGCGCGGAGTCCGGAAAGCATTTTCGGCCCCCCTGAAAGCCGCGTCCCGGGTACTGGCACACTGGCCGCCATCAGGCCCGCCGCGGCCTTCCTACCAGGCAAGGAACCCTGTTGAGATCTGCCCTGGCGGTGGCGTGTGCCGTCGTTCTCCTCACGGCCTGCTCCGCGCGGGAGCAGACCTCGCTCGATGCCGCCGCGGCCCGGCAGCCGTCCCCGTCGCGTTCGGCCCCGCCCCGGTGCCAGGCGGACGGCTATGTCTGGCAGTCAGTGGGACAGCGGTCCGTCCTGGTGGGACTCTCCGACGCCGAGGAGATCCGGATTCCGGCGCACGGCTCGGCGCGGCCGCCCGTGCCGAGACTGATCCGCCCGATGTCGGCCCGGATCTCCCGCGCGGCGGTCGAGGCCGGTGTGCGGCCCGCGGACGCGCTGGCGTCGCTGGAGTGGAAGATGTCGGTCTCCCTGGTACCGGTGGGGACCCGACTTACGCTCGCGGAGCCGGGCGTTCACGAGACCTCGACGATGGTCAACGACTCGGACACCGCCCGCCGAGGCCGGTTCGTCGAGGCGGTGGGCGTCCGGCTGGTGACGGCGAAGTTCTCGGCGAGGTGCAAGGCCGGCACCGTTCGGGGGACCGTCACGACCTGGATGAACGGCCGGAGCTCCGAGAGCCTGCGGTGCGGGCTCCGGAAGGGGCTCCCCGCTCTCGGCCGGGAGGCGGAACGCAGAGCGTGCGGCACACCCGCGCCGTCCTCGGTGCCGGAAGGCGGAGCCGACCGGAATTGAACCGGCGTCCTCGCGATTGTGGAGACCGCGCGCGACGACCTCTGCGCTACGGCCCCGCCCCTCCACCATCGTAGGCACTGCGCCCGGATCGGCCCAGTGCGCGCACCGGGGCGATGACCTACCCCGCGCTCGGGTGGCTGGTCGAACCCGCCGACCGAGCGGCCTGCGGCTGTCCGTTCACGGACCGATGGTGACGAACAGGGTTCCGACCAGGGCCGATACGAGGATCTCGTAGCCGAGGGCGACGCAGACCAGGGTCAGCACCACCTTCTGCCACAGACGCGGCCCGGTGTAGGGGAGGAGCTCCGGCTCGTCCGGACCCGGGTCAGAGGGCTGGTCCGAGGACTGGAGCGCGGCCGCGGCGGTCGGGCTCGCGTCGGTCCGTGCGTAGATGTGCCACCAGTGACGGAGCGTCTGGACGTCCGCTTCGAACTCCGGATCCCACAGCACGCGTCCGACCCGAGGCACCGGCAACGGCGTCCGGGCGCCGTTCGTCTCGACGACGACCACCCTGCGCCCGCCGCCGTGGGGCTCGACGACGATCCCTTGGACGTCGTCCCACGGAACGGCCCTGGGCCGCAGCCCCCGTACGGTCAGCTGGTCCGCGGTGAGGACGACACCTCTGCCGAAGCCGAGGAAGCCCGCGCCCAGCAGCAGTGAGATCGCGACGAGGACGCCGAGGACGCGGCTGAGCACCGTCGGCTGATCGGCGCCACCTCCGGCGTATCCCGCCAGCACGGCATCGGCCGCGACCAGGACGAGCAGCAGGATCCCGGGCCCCGAGCGGTTCAACGAGGGCCGCATGCGCAGGCGTTCCGGGAGTCGCTGGTAGGCGTTCTCCCCGGCGTCGGGTTCATCGGCCCTGTCCGTGCCCTGGGCCGTGCCGCCGTTGGCGAGCCACCAGCTCCGGATGGTCGCGGCCTTCTCGTCGAACCGGGGGTCGCGGGACAGGAAGGCGGAGCTCGGCATGCGCAGCGGTGTGCGGCGCCCGTCCCACTCGTAGAGCACCACCCGCCGCCCACCGGCTATCGGTTCGACCGCGACCTCGGCCACGTCCGTCCAGGGAATGGTCCGGCGGCGCATGTTGTGGACGACGGCCGCCTCGGGGGTCAGGCTGATCCCGAAGTGATGGCCCAGCATCCACAGTTCGACCGCGAGGACGATCGGCAGCCCGACGGCCAGGGCGCGCGACCCCAGCGGCACGCCCGGCATTCCTCCGTGGGCGTGTGCCGACATCGCGAGGTTCGACCACTGCGTCAGCGCCATGATGCCGAAGGCCACGCCCAGCGGCAGGATCTGCCGCCAGGAAGCCCGATAGCGGATTCGGCCGACCGATCCGGGTGATTCCGCCCCACCGTCGAGGACTTCCTCGTTCACAGCTGTCCCACCCTTGCCTAACGATCAATGGGGGGCATCATCCCTGGCCAGGCGCCGTTTACGCAATGGCCTCACAGGCCCCGGGACAGCACTCCGGGGACCCGGTGCGACCGTCCAGGGGGACGGCTGACACCACTCCGCCGCCGAGGCCTTCAGGGTGTCCGTTTCACCCGATCTGGGCGCGGTCCCGTGCCCGGGGGCAGGCCGGATCTCGATCATGCTGTCCGAATCCGGAGGGTTCCGGCTAAACCACGCGCGGAGCAAGATCGCTGTATCGAGGTAACTCGACCGGCTCGACGGGCAAGTCGGGCGCATCGGCCGATACGGTCCCCATGGATCCAGGCGAATTCCCCGCGTTTCGCCCATCCGCTGTCGCACCCGGTGGTCGGCGCCCACGCGCCGACCGACGCCCTCGCGAAGGAGACCTCGCTCGATGACCGTTGAGACCAGCCCGGAAGCAGGGCTGGAGCCGCGTCGGCAGACCAGCCTGGGCACCGCGGCCGCCCGCAACCTCGCCACCACGACCAAGTCCGCCCCGCAGATGCAGGAGATCACCTCGCGGTGGCTGCTCCGGATGCTCCCGTGGGTGGACATCGAGGGCGGCACCTATCGGGTGAACCGCCGCCTGAGCTACCACGTGGGCGACGGGCACATCGAGTTCGTCCAGGACGGCGCCGACATCCGGGTGATTCCCCGTCAGCTGTGTGAACTCGCCCTGCTGCGCGGCTTCGAGGACGCCGACGTGCTGACGGCGATCGCCGACCGTTGCGTCCGGCGCGACTTCCAGGCCGGCGAGGTGCTGGTCCACCGAGGCACCCCCGCCGAGCACATGCATCTGATCGCCCACGGCCGGATCGGCCAGACGTCCGTCGGGACGTACGGGGACGAGGCCACGGTCGCGGTCCTCGCCGACGGCGGCCACTTCGGTGAGAACGCCCTCGTGGACCCGGACGCCAGATGGGACTGCACGGCCACCGCCCGTACGGCGGGCACGGTACTGACGCTGTCCCGCTCCGACTTCGCCGCCGTGGTGTCCGCGGCCCCGGCCCTGCGCATGCACCTGGAACGCGCCGGCTCGCTCGCCCTCCGGGGGCAGAACCACCACGGCGAGGCCGAGATCGCCATGTCGGCCGGGCACAGCGGCGAGGCCCAGGTGCCGAGCGCGTTCGTCGACTACGAACTCCACCCGCGGGAGTACGAACTCTCCATCGCCCAGACGGTCCTGCGCGTCCACTCCAGGGTCACCGACCTCTACAACGGGCCGATGAACCAGACGGAGGAACAACTCCGGCTCACGGTCGAGGCGTTGCGTGAACGCCAGGAGCACGAGCTCATCAACAACCGCGAGTTCGGGCTGCTCCACAACGCCGCCTTCAAGCAGCGGATCCAGAGCCACTCCGGACCGCCCACACCGGACGACCTCGACAATCTGCTGTGCCGGCGCCGCGGCACCAAGTTCTTCCTCGCCCACCCCAGGACGATCGCGGCGATCGGCCGTGAGTTCAGCGCCTACAGCCTCTACCCGGAGACCGTGGAAGTCGACGGTCAGCAGGTCCTGGGCTGGCGCGGGGTCCCGATCCTGCCCTGCGACAAGATCCCGGTCAGCAGTGAGAACACCAGCTCCATCCTCGCCCTGAGGACCGGCGAGGACAACCAGGGTGTCATCGGCCTGCGTCAGACGGGCCTGGCGGACGAGTACGAGCCCGGGCTGTCGGTGCGCTTGATGGGCGTCAACGAGCAGGCGGTGCTCTCGTACCTGGTCACCACGTACTACTCCGCCGCGATCCTGCTGCCCGACGCCCTGGGCGTGCTGGAGAACGTCCAGATCGCCCGCAACCGCCACTAGGACGCGTCCGCAAAGTCTCGTCAACCCGGCGGACACGGCCCAGGGCCCGCCTGACAATTCCCGCCTGTCCCGGTCCCGGCCCGGCGAGGACCTCGTTCATTCCATCAAGGAGCCAAGGATGCCCGAGCCCGGGCCCACCTCTGTGCAGTCACGCCTGGCGGACGCCGTGGCCCTCGTGGCGGCCCGAACCCGCCTCACCCACCCCGAGCCCCACGGCGACACCGGCCCCGGCACCACCGGCGCCGAAGCCCTCGGCACCCTCGTCCCGCGGAACGGGGTGGAGAGCCCTGCCGCGGCCGATCCCGCGGCCCCTGTCCTGGAACGGCTGCTGCGCGGTCCCACCGGACTGGGCACCGCCGGCCTGTACCCCACGTGGGGCGAGGAACCCCCGCCCCTTCGGGAGGCCGAGCCGACGAGCGAGGGCACACCCGTCCCCGGCCTCTATCACCACCCGGTGGTGCCCCCGGACCCCGCCAGGGTCGAGGAGGTCAGCCGCCGGATCAAGCGCTGGGCGGTCGACGAGGTCCAGGCCTACCCGCCGGAGTGGGAGGACCAGTTCGACGGCTTCTCCGTCGGCCGATACATGGTGGCCTGCCATCCCGACGCCCCCACCGTCGACCACCTGATGGTCGCCGCCCGGCTGATGGTCGCGGAGAACGTGCTCGACGACTGCTACTGCGAGGACCACGGCGGTTCCCCGGTCGGGCTCGGCAGTCGGCTCCTGCTGGCGCACACCGCGCTCGACCCCGTACTCACGACCGCGGAGTACGAGCGGCCGTGGGCGGAGTCGCTCCAGTCGGACGCGCCCCGGCGCGCCTATCGCTCGGCCATGCGCCACTTCACGGAACGCGCCACCCCCGCGCAGGCCGACCGGTACCGGCACGACATGGCACGGCTGCACCTGGGGTACCTCGCGGAGGCCGCCTGGGCCGAGGCGGACCACGTGCCCGAGGTCTGGGAGTACCTGGCGATGCGCCAGTTCAACAACTTCCGCCCCTGCCCGACGATCACCGACACCGTCGGCGGCTACGAACTGCCCGCGGACGCGCACGCCCGGCCCGAGATGCAGCGGGTCATCGCGCTCGCGTCGAACGCCACCACCATCGTGAACGACCTCTACTCGTACACCAAGGAACTCGACAGCCCCGGCCGCCATCTCAATCTGCCCGTCGTGATCGCCGAACGCGAGGGCGCCACGGACCGGGACGCCTATCTGAAGGCCGTCGAGCTCCACAACGACCTCATGCACGCCTTCGAGTCCGAGGCCGCCGCGCTCGCGGCCGCCCTGCCCGTCCCGAGTGTGCTGCGCTTCCTGCGGGGCGTGGCCGTTTGGGTCGACGGAAACCACCACTGGCACCAGACGAACACCTACCGATACAGCCTGCCCGACTTTTGGTAAGGAACGGATCCCACCATGACCAGCACGGAACTCACCACCGCCACCACCGCGTTCATCCCCGGCCCGGCCTCGCCCTATCAGGAGGACATCGCCCGCTACTGGGACGGAGAGGCCAGGCCCGTCAACCTGCGCCTCGGTGACGTGGACGGGCTCTATCACCACCACTACGGCATCGGCGCCATCGACCACGCCGCTCTCGGCGACACCGGGGACGCCGGGTACGAGAGCAGGCTGGTCTCCGAACTCCACCGGCTGGAGTCGGCGCAGGCCGAGGTCCTCCTCGACCACCTCGGCCCCATCGGGCGGGACGACACGCTCCTGGACGCCGGCTGCGGCCGTGGCGGTTCGATGGTCATGGCCCACCAGCGGTTCGGGTGCGGTGTCGAGGGTGTCACCCTGTCCGCGAAGCAGGCGGAGTTCGCCAACCGCCGCGCGCTGGAGCTCGGCATCGAGGACCACGTCCGGGCCCGCGTGTGCAACATGCTCGACACCCCGCTCGACACCGGACAGGCCGCCGCCTCGTGGAACAACGAGTCGAGCATGTACGTCGACCTGGAGGACCTCTTCGCCGAGCACTCGCGCGTCCTGTCGGTCGGCGGGCGCTATGTGACCATCACCGGCTGCTGGAACCCGCGCTACGGCCAGCCGTCGAAGTGGGTCTCGCAGATCAACGCCCACTTCGAGTGCAACATCCACTCCCGCCGTGAGTACCTCCGCGCCATGGCGAACAACCGGCTGGTGCCGCAGGCCGTCATCGACCTGACGCCGGAGACGCTGCCCTACTGGGAGCTGCGTGCCACGTCCTCGCTGGTCACCGGCATCGAGACGGCGTTCATCAACTCGTACAAGGACGGTTCCTTCCAGTACCTCCTGATCGCGGCCGACCGGGTCTGACCGACCCGATGACAGGTCCGGGCACGTCATGGGACGTGCCCGGACCCAGCCGTGCGCCCGGCGTCGATCAGCCGGCGTCGATCAGCGCGCCACCTCGTGCCCGCTCACGGGTAGTACGGGGTGTACGTGATCGCGGAGACCTTGAGGTAGCGGGCCCCGTCGGCGGTCGCCCAGGTCGAGGAGTCTGGGTTGCCCGGCCAGTCACCGCCGACCGCGGTGTTGACGATGAAGTGCATGCCGACGCCGGGTGCCGTGGTGTACCACTTGGTCCCCTGGAAGGCGCCGTCCACCCAGAAGTCGATGTGGTCGGGCCACCAGCTGAACGAGTAGACGTGGAAGCTGTTGGTCCAGCCACCCGAGTTGTTCGCCGACCACTGGGTCTGCGCGTTCGCGGGGTCGTGGAAGGTCTGGTAGACGGTGCCGGGGTTGGATCCGACGATCTCGGCGGCGTCGATCTCGGGGAGCCAGGGGTTCAGATAGGCGGCCCACACCGCGGGGAGCAGCCCCTGCCCGCTGGGCATGTTCGCGGTGAAGCTGTAGGTGCCGTAGCCGTACAGGGCCTTCGACTCGACGCGGCCGGAGTAGTACACCTGGCCGCCCGCGTTGTAGGTCTTGATCATCAGGGTGTCACCGTCGTACCAGACACAGTCCGGCGTGTAGGTCTCCAACTCGTGGTTGGCCGTCCATCTGCCGCTGATGACGTTCCAGGAGTTGACGGTCTGGGGGGCGCCCCAGGAACTGGCGTGCGCGGGCTGTGGCGCCGCGAGCAGCAGCACGCAGGCGGCGAGCACGACGCCTATGAGCCACCTGTGTCGTACGGGAAGTGTCGTCATCGGAGCTCCATTGCTCGATGGGGGAGACGACGCGTGGGAGCGGTCCCACGCTTCCTTCGGAACGTAGGGGCTTGTTCAGAACCTGACAATAGAAGCGGCACGGTTTGCTGCTTGCGTTCCAGAGGTGAACGCGGCGCGGCGTGACCGGCGCGCGACGGGCCGGGAACCGCTCGGAGGGCGAGGACTCCGGTGGGATCCCCTCGTGGCGGACAGGGACCCCGCCACACGGACAGACCTCCGCTCATGGCCTCAAATCATGATCGAAGTCACCCCGGAGCCATAGTCATGAGTCCGCCTCGTGGGGTAAAAAAGACCTCGGGTGTTGTCCGTCTGAGGACGGCCCCGTTTCATGTAGCAGCCGGGGGGACCCTCGGCGATATCGAAGGACATCAGCATGGCCAGCGGCACCGTGAAGTGGTTCAACTCCGAGAAGGGCTTCGGTTTCATCGAGCAGGACGGTGGCGGCCCCGACGTCTTCGCCCACTACTCGAACATCTCCGGCAACGGCTACCGTGAGCTGGTTGAGGGCGAGACCGTCTCCTTCGACGTCACCCAGGGCCAGAAGGGCCCCCAGGCGGAGAACATCGTCCGCGGCTGACGCCAGATCGCAGCGGTGAGCGGGGCCCGGCGGATGCCGGGCCCCGCTCCTGTTTCTCTGCGGTGGAACAGCCCTTGATCAGCCGCGGGGCAGGACCAGAGACTGGACGTCCGGCAGGCCGCGCCAGTCGTTCGACGCGACCGTGGCGTGCGCCTTGGCCAGCAGCGCGACCCGAGCCGACGCATCCGACGCCGAAGGGCTGACGTCGTCGAGGGCCGGCGACACGTTCTGCGAGTCCGTCATGAACAGCAGGTAGTGATTGGTGTCGTACCAGCTCGTGTCGATGCCGTTGTTGACGTACGCGGACGCGTCACCGTCGAAGGCGACGAACCACGGCCGCAGCGTCGTGTCCGAGTAACGGGTGCGCGGGTCTCCCGACGCGGCGTTGTGGACCGAGGGGAAGATGTTCGCCTGCGCGGTCGTACCCGCGCTGTGCAGGTTGCGCAGGTAGGTCGCGTACTCCTTGTCCGTCCACAGGCTGTCGGTCGGGTTACCCTCCTCGACCGTGCCGGGGATGACCTCCAGCAGCACCTTGCCCGCCAGCTGCGCCCGGGTCGGCCAGTTCCCCGCCCTGGCCGCGTCGTCGAGGGTGGCGTACTGGCCGCCGCCGGGCTTGTTCAGCAGGTCGTTCGGCTTGTAGACCAGGCTGCCCAGGTGCGCGCTGATCGACTGGTCCAGCTTGGCCGGGCTCATCCCGAGATTGGCCTGGAAACCGGCCTTCATCTCCAGCTTGATGATCAGCGGCCCGTGACCCGGATGCGCGCCGAGCCACACGCGGACGTCGTCCAGGCAGCTCTCCAGATCCTTGTTCGCCCCGCCGGTGTACAGATCGGCGGCCGAGGAGGCGTTGACACAGTTGTTGCTGTTGCTGGTCAGGCTGCTGTGGCTGACCTTCCACTCCTGGGTGAAGACGTCGTCCCAGACGTCCAGCTCGATCATCGAGGTACCGGTGTCGAGCCCCTGCGCGAGATAGGTGAACGCACCGGGGTCGTACGTGTTGTGAATTCCGGACGTGGTGGTGCCGGACAGCTGGAGCGAGTTCGTGTCGTCGGCCGAGGCGGAGGCGGTGGCGCCTCCGGCTCCGGCTGCGCCGATCGCCAGGGCGAGACTCAGGGCGCCGAGCAGCGCGGTGCGCGGGACCGCGAGGGGGCGGAGGGAAAATCTACGGCGGTTCGTCGGGCCGGTCACGGGTCCTCCATCGTGGGGGTGAATCTCCGCCTGGACGGTGACGGTCGCACGTGAATCGACGGAGACATGACACGTAACGCGATCGAGAATCCTGCTGTCAGCTACGAATCCGGCCGATCTTCTCCGGACGTCGGACGCTGGTTCCCCTGCGGGAGAGCGGGAGGGCGCGAGCGCGTGGGCGCAGCGCCCCGGGACCGGCCGGCGCAGCACGCGGGGCGCCGGACGAACGGGACGAAGCCGTCGTGGGAGCCGCCCGGTTGCCCCGCGGAGGACTCCGAGGTCAGTCCTCCTCGGACTCTTCGGGACTGTCCTTGCTTTCGGCCATGATCTTTCCGCCGACGAAGACCACACCCAGGGCGAGCGCGGCACCGGCGCCGATCATGACTTTCTTGAACATCCCGTCCAGGAAGCGCTTGTTCTCGGTGTCCTTCTGGAACTCCAGCCGTCCGGTCTCCTGGATCTGCTCGATGAGGAACTTCTTCTCCTCCCAGGTCAAGTAGTCCTTGTCGAGCTCGTTCTTGAGGATCTGCCGGATCTCCTGGAAGGCGCGATGGACGTGCTCCTGGCTCTGCTTGTTGGCCGAGAGCGTGGACTCGTGCCGCTTCTCCATCGCGTTCACGGCGTCCATGGCGAAGTCCTTGAACGCGGGGAACTGCTCGACGATCTTCAGGGCGACTTCGGTGTCCATGTCGGGCATCATCGCGGCGAACCTGATCATCTTGTCCTTGGAGAGGTGCCTCCAGGAGTCGATCTCCAGCGCCTGCATGATCTGAGCCTCGTTCTTGTAGCCCATGCCGTGGTTCCGTTCGTCGTCCCGCCCCAATTCCCGGAATCCTAGCGGCGGCCTCCGACAGTCGGCGGCCGAGTCGTGGCGGTGCCTGGCGAGAGGCGTCCGGCGTGACACCTGGTGGGGTGCGCGTGGACGTACCTCGGGGGCGCTTGCGAGGTGCTCGGGGGTAGTTGGGGGTTGCTCGGGAGTGCCCCGGGAGTCGCTCGGGAGTCACTTGGCGGCGCTCGGGCGGCGACCGGGAGTCACTTGGCGGCGCTCCGGACGTACCTCGGGATGGTCGTGGAACGAGTTGGGACGTCATGGGACACCTTGGGACGCATGCGGGACACCGTGGGACGGGGCCCTGGCTCATGGTCCGTGGAACTGTCCGTGGGACGGCGGAATCCCTTGCGGAGCAGGCGTACGCAGGCCCGAAGAGCCCCTCGTACCGGCGCTTCCCGGGACGTCCGCCGGGCGTGGGACGCCGTGCGGATGCGCGAGAGAGGCGCCGGAGCGCTGTTACGTTTTTCGGCGTCGGACGGCAACTCGCCGTCCCTCCGGATCCGTTCACCGTCCGCTTGCCTCGACCCGCACGCGGACCGCATCACGGGGGACCACCCATCATGAAGTTCAAGCGCACGCTCGCCACCGTCGGCGCGGCCGCCGCCATCACCGCCGGACTGTTCACGCTCGGCCCGGCCGCGCAGGCCGCCATGCCGAGCTGCACCGACTACACCATCTACTACAGCGGCGACTTCTACGCGAAGTACCCGGTCGGCGCCGACGGCAGCAACTTCTGCTCCCTGCGCTCCGGCGCCAGCGGCCGGCAGGTGTACTACCTCCAGGAGACCCTGAACTACTGCTACGGCCAGGACCTCGGCACGATCGACGGCAAGTTCGGTCCCAGGACGGCGGCCGCCCTCGCCAGCGTGCAGAGGTCGCTCGGCATCGACGCCGACGGTGTCTACGGACCGCAGACCCGCGACAAGATCAAGTGGCACTGGATGACCCTGGAGGCCAGCAACCACTGCACCACCCTGTACGACGCGCACGCTCACTGATGATCTCCCCCGCCCGGGGAGACGGGGGATCAAGTCCCCGGGCGAGGGCCGCATTTCCGAGCAGGAATCCGCCTTCAGGGCGGGAGCCTCTCGATCCTGGCTTCACCCAACTGTTCCGTAAGTGAGAGTGACTCAGATGTCCCGCGATGCGAAGAACTTCCTCGGCCGAGTGGTGTGCGGTGCCGCTGCCGCCGTTGCCGTCATGAGCCTTTCGGCCGGTCCTGCCTCGGCGGTCGTCGGGGCGTCGTACGTCGGTGACGGCCACAGCAAGAACGCCCACGCCGTGTGGTGCGTGCAGCACCTCGTCAACGACTACCGCCGACGCGCCGGCAGTGCCGCCATCGCGGAGGACAGCGTCTGGGGCCGGCAGACCAGGGACGCGGTGTACGACTTCCAGGCCAACACCGACAACAGCGGCCCGGCCGACGGCGTCGTGGGCCCCCTGACCGGACGCGGCCTGCTGAACTACGACGCGACGGACATCTACGCCGGACACGGCTACTGCTTCGACTACCTGCCGACTCCTGCGGGCTTCTGACCCGGAAACGACGCCAGTTGACCACCACCTCGTACGAGGTGGTGGTCTTGTCGTATCCGGTGGCGATGTCGCGGAGAAGGACGGTACGACGTGGATGTGTACGAAGCGGTGGACAGCCGCCGCGCGGTACGGGCGTTCAGCGATGAACCGGTGTCCAGGGAGGTGCTCGAACGCGTACTGACCGCGGCGACGCGGGCACCGTCGAGCGGGAACCTCCAGCCCTGGCACCTGTACGTCGTGACCGGCGAGCCCTTGGCCGAACTGAAGCGGCGAGCGACGGCCAGGGCGCGGGCGGGAGATCCAGGTGACGAGCGTGAATATCCGATGTACCCGGCCGAGTTGACCTCACCGTATCTGGACCGCTTCGCGGCCGCGGCTGCCCAGCGCTACACATCGCTGGGAATCGAGCGCGACGACCCCGGCAGGCCCAAGAAGATCGCCACCTTGAACGCGGAGGCGTTCGGGGCACCGGTCGTGCTGTTCTGCTACCTCGACCGGACGATGGGGCCCGGGCAATGGGCGGACGCGGGCATGTATCTGCAGACGGTCATGCTGTTGCTGAGGGCGGAAGGGCTGCACAGTTGCCCCCAGGTGATGTGGACGATGTTCCGCAAGACCGTCGGCCAGGTGGTCGGGGCGGACGACGATCTCGTGCTGCTCTGCGGTGTCGCGGTGGGATTCGAGAAGAAGGACGCACCACGACTGCGCACCGGGCGGGCGGATTTGACGGAAACGGTGAGTTTCGTCGGTGGTGCGGAGTGACAGTTGCTTACGAGGCGATACTCCGCAGCAGGTAGAGCCCGCCGGCTTGGCGGGAACAGAGTGCTCGAGCGAGTCGGGTGGCGTCCTGTTGCCTTCAGTCCAGTGACCGTGTGACGCGGTCGGCGAAGTGTGTTTTGCTCGCTCGGGTGCGGCTGTGGCGTCGGTTCGAACGAAAGGTATGATCCGCTGCTGACCTGCGGGAAGTCCGAACAGGTGGCTTCCGGAGGGGGTGCGTGGTGGTAGGAGCGGTGCGCTTGCCGCGCTGGCAGGCCCGGCTTGCGAGTGGGGCCCTGATCGCGTTCGGCCTCGTGAGTCTGGCTCTCGTGCTGACGTCCTGGTACAAGTACCGGTTGCTGGCGGGAGCGTCGCCACCGAGGCCCTTCGTCAACAACCCGTTCGTCGAGGCCGACGTCTACTTCAGGAACCTGCTGGGCTGGCAGACGGGATTGCTGTTGCTGTCCCTGCTTCAGTTCAGCGTCTGGCTCGCCGATATGCGTGACGTCGCGGAGACGCTCTGGCCGGAGGGCCAACGTCGGCGCAGGGCGTGGCTGGTCTTCGGCTGGGTCCTGCCCGTGGCGCAGCTCTTCGTTCCCAAGATGTTCGTCAACGACCTTTGGGCCGCCTCCCGGCCGGAGGGTCGCCGCCGCCGTGGACATCCGCTGCTCACGGCGTGGTGGCTGGCTGTCCTGGCCGCGGCCAACGCGTACGGCCATGCCGTCGACGATCTGAAGAAGGCGGCCGACGTGGACCAGGCGCGTCATGCCCTGCGACAGCTGATGATCGGCGAGTCCCTGCACATCTGTGCCGTCGTGCTGTCGGTCACCGTGGTCTGGCAGCTCGTTCGCAGGCTGGAGCGCGCCAAGGCGGAGGCGTCCGTTGTGGTTCCACCGATGGACAACGGGGTTTCCGCACTCGGGTGATCTGGAGCTGATCCCCGGCCGGTGCCGATGTCCCGCGCCGGCGCCGATGTCACTGACGGACGGCCGTGACCAGCCACGCTGCCGTCCGCATATGTACGCCGGCCGCCCGCTCGTACGGGGCGAGGGCGGCGCGGAGAGCGGACCGTACGCGCTGCGCCGCCTCCCCGTCGCCCGCGGAGTCGAGAAGCTCCACCAGATGCCGCCCCGGCCCGGACCCCAGCAGGTGCTCGGCCGCGGCGTCGGCGTTGGGCCCGAAGTTGCCGAGTGCGTCCACCGCTTCGGTGCGTACGTCGTCGAAGCCGGCCTTGCCGAGAACCAGCCGTACGGTCGCCGGGTCGGCCAGCGAGAACATGCCCGGGCCCGCCGAGTCACCGGACGCCTGCGGCACGGAAGGCAGGGCCGCGCTCACCGCCCCGTACGCCTGCACCCACTCGCAGCGGGCCGGATCGGCCATGCACACGAACGCGAGCCGTCCGCCGGGACGCAGCGCGCGGGCGATGTTGCCGAACGCGGCCGTCGGATCCGCGAAGAACATGATCCCGAAGCGGCTCATGGCCACGTCGAAGGCGGCCTCCGCCAAGGGATGCACCTGGGCGTCGCCCTGCTCGAAGCCGATGTTGCTCAGGCCCTCCTCCGCGGCCAGCAGGCGCGCCCGGTCGAGCATGGGATTGGACAGATCCAGACCCAGAGCCGATCCCCGGGCCGCGGCGCGGGCGGCCAGTCGCGTGGTCTGGCCTGCCCCGCAGCCGACGTCGAGTACGCGGTCCGCGGGGCCGATCCCGGCCGCGGCGAGCAGGGGACCGTTGAACCCTTCGTTGATGGCGTTCCAGCGGTCGTGGTGATCGCTCCAGTGTCGGCCCTCGTCGCCGTTCCAGGCCTGGGACTGTGCGGTGTTGACGAGCTCGCGCATGAGATGACTCCTGCCGGGGAGCTAGTATGGGCGTCTGCCCATACCAAGGTATGAGCGTTTGCCCATACTGGCAAGTGTCGACAGGGCGATCTGGCGAAGTGTCGATAAGTCGACCGCCGGACGGCGAACGGGAGGAACCGATGTCACCACGCGGAGTAGCGATCCCCGACGTCAGGGAGCGGCTCTTCGCCGCGGCGGAGCGCGTGCTGGCGCGGGAGGGCACGGCCGGACTGAACAACCGGTCCGTGACCGAGGAGGCGGGCTGCGCGAAGGGGCTGCTCTACAACCACTTCACCGACCTGGACGATTTCGTGGCACAGCTCGTGCTGGACCGGTTCGCCCGGATCGCCGCGGAGGTGGACCCGCTGCCCGACCGGGCGGGCACCGGCACTGTGCACGAGAACCTCACCGTCGCGGCGCTCGCGATGCTCGGAGCGAACGGCCCCGCCATCGCCGCGGCCGCCGTCTCCCGCAACGAGGTCGCTCGGCGAGTGGCCCGGTCGTGGGCCGACGGCGCGCCCGGGCCGGGAGCCGTCGAAGACGCGATGACCCGCTACCTACAGGCCGAACAGCGACTGGGCCGCGTGGCCCCGGACGCCGACTGCCCCATGCTAGCGCTCGCCCTGACCGGCACGGTCCACCACCTCCTCATGCACCCGGGCCCACAACCGCAGGACGGCCCCGCCCTGATCCGCCGACTGGTCACGGCCCTGGTGCCCACCCCGGACGACGGCCGCTAGTGCCGCATCGGGCAACGTTCGCCCTGTCGACGACGGCGCGTAGGCGCCGGTCGTCGGCATGGCGGTTTCGTCGGATGCTGCAGCGGCGGCTCATGTCCCGGACCCGGTCGTGGCTGGTGAATGACACCTCGGCGATCCTCGCCACCGGCGTGCCCTGCGCGGGCAACAGTGCCATCTGAGCCCGCCGACAGGTCACCACCGACCCGGTGCCCCTGCGGACGATCCGGAGCGGCCGCCTGCCCTCGTCGTCATCGATCCTACGGGCCTGCACATGTCCAGCCACGTGATCATCCTGGCCCGGCCCACCGCGCAGGGAACCACCCGCGCGGCGGACGGTTACGATGCAAACATTGTGAGCGCGCGGGTTAGTTCGGCGTCGTACTGATCGGCGTCGAAGTGAAAACCGGGAGGGTGCGCCGCATCAACGGGTCCCTGCCAGTCGGACCACTCCACGATCCCACCGTGACGCTGCACGAACACAGACAGGTAGCCACAGCATCCGCCCGTGCACTCGGGCTCACCCAGTACTACACGACGTCCCTCGCTGGTCGCCCAGAGTGGCCCCCGGCCCTCGGCCGGCAACATCTCCTCGACAAACGGGCCGCGGCCTCCTTCTCCGATCGCCGCAGCCACCACTTCCTCGCCGTCGATCCGGAAAGACAACTGGGCAGCCCAACGGGGTCCAGGTGGCAACATGCTGACCTCAAGCCGATTGAACACCCGCGCACCCTACGTGAGGACTGGCCGACGCAGTGCCGCTCCTACGAGTCAATGCGGGCGTCTGGCCGACTGCCAGTCGACGCCCGAAGAGGCGAACGTTGCCTGATACGGCACTAGGTGGGCCGAACGACCTTGGGCTTGGGCTACCGGGAGACAAACGGCAGCGGCGGTCGGCGAACGACATACATGCCGTGCCGGTCGACATCCCCAGGTGATCGGCCCGGCCGCAAACGCGCGGATCACGGCGATGCCTTGTAGCCGGGAACGGAGGGCCAGCGGACCGTCAGGACCACCGACTCCTCCTCCGCGAACCAGGAGTGATCGACGCCCCGGCCCCACACGACGTAGTCACCTTGCTCAGCCAACAGGACGCTGCGGCCGGGGAGTTCGACCCGGAAGCGTCCGCTGATGAGCACCAGCAGGGCGGTGCGCTCTTCGCCCGTCACCCAGAGGGCTCGCTCGTCGCCCTTCGGGTGGACGCCCCATTTGATCTCCACGGCCTCGCTGTGCCGAGGGTCGGATGCGTCCTTGAAGTGCCCCAGTAGCCACCCCCGGTCCAGTGCCGCGTCGCTGCCCGCATTGCCCACGTACACACGGTCGGTCATGACCCGGAAGGTAGCAGCCACGCACCTCCGCGCGAGGGTGGGAGCGCCCCCTGTACGGGCATGATGTCGCCGCCGAGCCGAGGGGAGGCCCAAGTCGAAACTCGCGTGTGGCGAGCGTTCAGGTTCGTACAGACTGCGTGGATGGTCGCTGACACTCCCCGGTCACCTCACCGCACGGCCCTGCGGCACGTGGCAGCGCGGTCGTTCGGAACCCCTCTCGCTCCCGAGCTGAAGGTGACCATGAACTTTCACCCTGACCGCATGGGTGATCGGCTCCTTCTTGATCGGATGAGGGAAGACGGCTTCTACTACTCACAGTTCGTGACCGGCACCAGCAATGGTGGCCTGACCGCCCATCCGGGCGGAGACCGGTGGCGCTGGGAGAGTCGCATCTTCGGCGGCGCGTACGATCACGCGGCGGCCAGGGAGCGCCCGGTCTACGGGGCGCTGAACCACCGCGACTCGCAGGTCGGCGGGGCGCCTAGGTTCGGCTCCTCGCATTTCCGGCTCACCACCGACACCCTCGAACGCGCGACCTTCTGCTATCCGGACAGCTCGACGGAGCCCACGGCCTTTGCTGTGGCGTCCCGCTTCGCACTCATCGGCATAGCCGAGGCCGACGGGCTGGACGCCCTGGACGGGCACATCGAGGCTCACGTGCACGGATCCGTCAGATTCGACCGGGACGTCGAGGCCTTGGTTCTGGATCCCAGTTACCGCGGCACGGAGGTGGAGGAGGCGGCCCGCCGGCTTCCGTGCCCGGTCGAGTGGCACCCAGGTTTCCGGCTGACCGTGGAGCATCTGCGGCGACACCCTGAGTACCGGGGTCAGGAGTACGTCGACCTGGGTGCCGAGATCGCGGTCGACGGCTGTCTGGATCCCTGGGCGATCGGCAGGGCCGCCCGCACAGGCTGCTACGACGCGCAGGCGCTCAAGAAGGTCTGGCACTGCTTGGCACGCTTCGGCGCCCCGCCTCGGAGTTGACCATGATCCGGCCGTGATCTCGACGCTTCCGTGCAGGTCAGGCGTCATGGATGATGGCGCGATGAGCGACATCGGCGATGCCCACGTGAAGGTTCACTTCCGAATGGAGGTGGACGAGGACGGCTGGCCTCCGGTGCCGGTCGAGAGCCTGTGGGCCGTGGACCTGGGCGATGGGACCGTGCGCTTGGACAACACCCCGTGGTTCGTCCGCGGGGTCGCGAGCGGCGACATCGTCAAGGTCGAGACCGACGACGAGGGCCTGAGGTGGGCCGAGGAGACCGTTCGTGCCTCGGGCAACTGCACCGTCCGGTTGATCGTGCTGAGGGACGGAGGTTCCGCGGCGGCCAGACAGACCGTGCTGGACAGCTTTCATCGGTTCGGTACGACGGGTGAGGGCATCGAGCAGTTCCGGATGGTCGCGCTGGACGTCCCGCCGACGGCGGACCTTCCGCGGATCCGCCGGCTGCTGGAGCACGGCGAAGCCGAGGAATGGTGGCAGTGGGAGGAGGGGTGCATCACTGCGGCCTGGACGGCTACGGACTCGGACCAGGGCGCGTCCGGTGAATCGCTCGGCATCTGACCGACCTGCACTACTCACCCTCGACGGCACCGACCACGCCAGCCACAAAGAGCAAGGCAGCGTGATCCGCCGCTACGTCATCCGGCGGGACAAGCACGTCACCGACGCACGCCTCCACAGCCGGCAGTACGTCGGACTCGTTCCGCGCCGGGGTCAGCGTTCGTACGTTCCTGTCAGTCGGCCGCGGGCCAGGACAGGGGCGGTGATGGTGGGGAGGAGGGCGCGAGGTCGTTTTCGGTCCGGGGGTGTTGTGGTGGGGGTGTTGTCCAACGGGGCCGCGAGGGCGAACAGTTCGAAGATGTAGCGGTGCGGGCCGTGGCCCTTGATGGGGCCGGGGCCGTGGTATCCGCGCCCGATCGTGGACCGTAGCAGTCGCACTCCCGAAGCGGGCCGTCGCGTCGCCAGGGCACCCGGGTCCAGGTGGCCGGCTGCCGGGTCGATCAGGGCGAGGCAGTGCACGGCGGGCTTGGCGAGAGGGACGTCAATGTCCTCGACGACCAGCAGGAGTTGAGCGGTTCCGGTCGGTGGCGCGGTCCAGGCCAGGTGGGGGGAGACGTCGTCGCCACCGATGGTCTTCGCGCAGTGCCGCAGCGACATGGCCTGACCGTCGCCGAAGTCCTCGCTGGTGAGGGTCAGCGTGTCAGGGCCTTCGAGGTTCGGCAGCCGCCACGCCGTGTGGGTCTCGCCCGCCCTGCGGTTGTTGAGAAGTCGGCCGAGCAGTGTCATCGCGTCGCCTCGATCATCTTGATGACCTCGTCGGTGGTGGCGGTCTCGCCGAGCTTGGGGAAGACGCGTTCGACGCTGTGACGGTGGGAGTCGGCATCGGGGTCGTACATGGCATCCGTGGCCAGGACGACGTGATAGCCGTGGTCGGAGGCCGAGCGTGCGGTCGACTCGACGCCCGAACTGGTCGAGATCCCGGCCAGCACGGTCTGGGTGACGCCCAGGTCCCGCAGGAGGGTGTCGAGCCCGGTGTCGTGGAACGCGCTGCGCCGTCGCTTGCTGATCAGATGGTCGGTGGGCCGGACGTCGAGCTCGTCGACGAGATCGGCCCAGTCCGACGGCGGCACGGAGCCGTTTCCGGACCGTACGGTCTCGGTGCGTCCCGGCGCGCGTCCGGTGACGTTGACCAGGACCACGGGCAGGCCATGCCGCCGGAACGCGGCGGCCAGTCGGGTCGCCTGCTCCACGGCGGTCGTGACCGGCTTGCCGGCTTGGGCGGAGACGATGCCCTTTTGCAGGTCGATCACGACCAGCGCGGACGAGGGGTCGATCGTTGTCAGTGTCATGGTGCTCGTGCTGCTCATTTCTCCCGTGGAGGCCGGCAGATCGCCGGCTCGGGTCCGTGGTGGTCTCGGAGTTGGCGGCGGAGATGGGGCCGCCCTGTGCGCCCGGTGCGCCGGGAAACGTGTCGGGCAGGGTCGCGGCCGAGTTCGCGGTCGGGGCTTCACCGCTGGTGTCCCTCGCCCACCCGTCCGGCGCGAAGCCGGGTCGCTCCGTGCCCGCCGTCGGTCCGGAGCGCGCCACCTGGGGAGTCGGTCTTCCGCCTCGTCGGACCGTGCGCGTCAGATGCTCTGGGCCAGTCTCTCCAGCAGCGGTGCGACCGCGGCCAGTTGCTCCAGTTCCGCCGGCGTGAACGAGCCGTTGGTCAGGGTCCGGGCGATGAGTTCGGCCCGCTCGTTGCGCTTGTCCCTCAGCGCCTGGAGACCGGCCTCGGTCACGGTCAGTACCGCCCGCCTGCCGTCGCCGGGATCCGGACGCCGCTCGACCAGGCCACGGGCCCGCAGCGCGGCGAGCGTCGCCCCCATCGCCTGCGCGGTGATCTGTACGTCCCGGGCCAGCGCCGAGGAGGTGGTGGGGCCCGAGCGGTCCAGGTGCGACAGTGCCGTCCGTTCGGGCATCGTGAGTCCGCCTTCGACGGGCACTTGGCGCACCCGCCGCACCAGCACGCTGATACTGGCCAGCAGGGCCGAGGCGACATGATCGGCGGGCAGGTCATCGCTCATATACTAAGGCTACTTTATCAATCTGCCTTAGTGAAATCGTTCCGACCTGCGCCCCGGTGCCGTCGGCGCGCGACAAGGCACACCGGTCCCCGTCCGGTCAGTCCTCGCGGCCCGGGCTCTCGGCGACGGCCACGCGACCCGACCGCAGGGACGTCCGTCCGCGGGCCGGGCCGCCGTGGGCGTGTGTGAGGCTCTGGAGGTCGTTGTCGGACACGACCCGCAGGCCGTACTCCGCGAGGAGAGCAGCCATCCGCCGAGGCTTCCACAGTGAGCGCCACGGTTCTCCCGAGGTGACGGCGCCGCCGATCACCCGGGTCAGCAACCGGCCCGCGGACGCCCTCGCGGACGGCGTCTGGTAGTTGACGACGAGGACACTGCCCGGGACCGTCCGTGCGGCGAGCGCGGCCACCGTCGCGCGCACCTCGTCGCGCGTGAGGTAGGGGACGACGCCTTCCCACAGCCATGTCGTCGGTACGCGGGGGTCGTGCCCGGCGCCGTCGAGCGCCGCGCCGAGGTCGTCGACGGAGAAGTCGACGGGCGTGAACCGCACGGAACGCGCGACGGCGGGCAGTTCGGCCACGGGACGGCCGTCCTCCTCCGGCCCGCTGACCTGTTGTGCGGCCTCGGTGAGGCGGGCTCGCTTGTCCCGCTGGGAGGCCGGATGGTCGATCTCCCACACGTCCGTCCGCGCGAGCTCGGGCAGACGCCACGCGCGCGTGTCCAGACCGGCTCCGAGAATCACGAGCTGGCTGGTCACGCGGGCGCGCAGGGCCTCGTCGATCGCGACCGTGCGCGGCACCATCACTTCGGCGCAGGCCCGTACGCTCTCGTACCGCGACCGCGCCTGCCAGCCCTCCGGCGGCGATTCCGTCCGTACCTGGTCCACGGGTACGCGTTCCTCGGCGCGCAGCAGGCGCACCGCCACCGGATCCGAGAACCGGCCGGCAGCGGCTCTCCCGTCCGCCGCGGCCCGCCCCTGGCACACCAGTACCGCTGTCCGGCTCGCCGTTCGCTCGATCTCGTTCACGGGGCCCTATTCAACCCGATCCCGGCCCGGCCGACCCTGGCGGCGGCGGACGGCGCATCTCGGCGGGCGGGTGATCGGGGCTGATCGCCGTACGGTACTGGCGGCGCGGCCGGGCCGTTTGCGCTCAGGGGTGGTCGTGCCATGAGACGGCCGTGATGCGCCAGCCGTGCGGGGTGCGGACGAACTGGATGGTCTTGGTTCCGCCTCCCTCGAACGGCTCGCCGTCCAGGATTCCGGACTTGCGGTATTCGCTGGTCCGAGAAGCGATGTCTCCGGTGGTCAGTGTCTCCTCGGAGGTTTCCCACTCGGAGAACTCGACGAGGCGGCCGTCGGCCAGGAGTTGCCGGCGGGGTTCGATGAACTCGTCCACGGTGTAGACGGTGAAGTCCGGGCCGGTCTTGACGATCACGCCGCCGGGGAGCAGGAGTTGACGGATCCGGTCCACGTCGGCGGGGGTACCACCCCGGTTGTCGAAGGCGCCGAAGAACTGGGTGGTCAGTGCGTCTATCTCGGTCTTGGACATGGCGTGACGGTAACAGTGAGGGGTTGGGGGGCCGGGCTGTGGTGGCGGTCCTGAAGTCGTCGTGAGCAAAGGGACCGGGACTTGTCAGTCCGTGGGGGCTGTGGTGATGACAGTAGTGAAATGTGGGTTGTTGTCCTGTGTGGCGGTGATGTGGAACGTCGTGTGGTCCGTGGCGTCGTGCCGGGGGAGTGAGGTCGCGGTGATGGTGCACGGAGTGTGGAGTTTCACGGGGTGGTGGTAGGTGGCGCGTATGTCGATGGGGAGGACGCGGTAGGGCGTGTTGACCGCTTGCGCGGCCTGGCGGGCGGCCTCCAGGAGCAGCATCGGGGGGACGTGGTCGACGAGGTGGCCGCGGAGCGCGGGGTGAGCGGGGTCGATCCGCAGTTGCCAGGTGTGCGTGGCGGGTCCGGTGCGGGTGGTGGGGGAGGCGAGGACCACGTCGCGGGAGTTTAGACGCCCCACGACGGGTGGTGGCAGGGCTTCGGGCAGGGGCGGCAGGCCGGTGGGCGGGCGTCTCGGCGAGCCGGGGCGGGTCGTGCGCGGTTGGGCGTGCGCGGTGGGTGGCAGGTAGTGGAGGCTGATGCGGCCGGCGCCGACGAAGGTGTCGTTGTCGCGCAGGAGCTCGGCTTCCATGGTCATGGCCGTCCCGGCCCCGCCCTCGACGCCAGAGGCTGTGACCGCGTCCGCGCCCCCGCCCGCACTCGTCCCCAGGTCCGTGTCCGTGTCCGGTTCCGGGTCGGGGGTGCGGGCCAGTTCGAGTCGGATGTCGGCCGGCCCGGGGCTGGTCAGGAGAGCGGCCGGGACGACCTCGATGTCCAGCTCGTCGACGACCCAGCGGTGGCCGCGGGGGATCCCGTAGTAGTTCTGGCCGACCAGTAACGACGCCGTTCTCAAGGACTCGGCGGCCAGCAGGGGGTCGTGCCAGGTGTCGGCGATGGGCGTGTGGAAGGTGTTCGCCGTGGGCCATTGGGCGCTGACGGCGTAGGTGTCGGTGCCGGTCCGCTGCCAGTGGGTGACCACCACGTCCGAGGTGGCGGAGGCGGACGCGGGAGCGGCGGTGGGGCTGGGGGCGTCGGGGTCATGGGGCGGGGTGTGCCGGTGGGAGGGCCCGCCGCGGCGGGGAGTGTGGTCCGGTGCCGGGACCGCGGGCTGGGGGTCGGCGAAAGACACGCGGGTCTGCCCTTCTTGTGGCCGGCGGCGGGCCGGGGTCAGGCGATCAGTTCGGCGAAGCGTCCGGCGTGGAAGACCAGCGGGCCCTGGCCGTCGGTGATGGCGCCCTCTAGGGCGTCGGCGATGACCAGTTCGTGGTCGCCGGCCTGGTGGACCGTGGTGATACGGCAGTCCAGCCAGCCCAGACCGTCCGCGGGTATCGGGTGCCCGGCGCTGGTGAAGTCCCACGCGCTGTCGCTGAAACGGTCGACGCCCTTGGTGGCGAAGGTGCGGCACAGCTGTGCGTGCTGTCCGCCCAGGATGGTCACCGCGAAGCTTCCCTGCTCCCGGATCGCGGGCCAGGTGGTCGACGTGGACGCCGCGCACAGGGCGATCAGCGGCGGGTCGAGGGAGACGGAGGTGAAGGAATTGACGGCCATGCCCACCGGTCCCGCCGGTGTCTGTGCGGTGACCAGGACGACCCCGGTGGTGAACCGGCCCAGGATGTTGCGAAACGAACGCTGCTCCAGCATGTGCTCTCCCGCTGAAATACCGGCTAGGCGCCGACGGACGAAGAAGACGATGAAGAGGACCGACAAGGAAGACTTACGAGCAAGACCTGCGAAGAAGACCTGCGAAGAAGCCCTACGAAGAAGACCTACGAAGAAGACCTACGAGGACGAAGGCGGGGGCGAGGTCGAGGCGGGCCGGGGGCCGGCGGGGGGGCGGGGGGGGGGCCCCCCCCCCCCCACCGCGCCACCCCCCCCCCCCCGGGGGTGTGCGCCGCCCCCGTCCCCACGGTGCGGCGCGATACAGGCCGACGTCCGGTCATCCCACGGACAAAGGCCTGAGACTCAGG
>NZ_JBHXDQ010000018.1:48387-123446 GCF_042725875.1 Streptomyces sp. NPDC127038
CCCAACCAGCACCCAGGCGGGGCCGAGGACGAGGCCGCCCGGGGCCCGGCGCCGGGACGGTCGTGTGCCGACCCCGCGCCGTGCGGTGTCGTACCGGGGTCGCCGCGCCGCTGCCGGCGTTCCTCCGCGGCTCGCGCCGGTGGCTGGGCCCCCGGCCGTGCCGCACGAGGGTCAGCGGCCGCCCGCGCGCGAGGCGATGGCCCAGTCGACCGCCTCCTGCGGACGGGACGCCGAGCCCGTGATCTGCGGGGACACGTAACGGGCCAGCAGCTCCAGGCTGAGGTTGGTCTTCTCGTACGACGTCCAGTCCGCCACGTAGACCAGGAGCTTGCCGAAGCCGCCGGTGGCCTCCTGCATGCGCCGGATGCCCTGGACGACGTCCTCGACCGAGCCGACGAGTGCGCCGCCGGCCTCGACGCGGGCCTCCAGCGCCCTCTCGCGCGGGGTGTCGGGGCTGATGACCTCGCGGCCGGCCGCCTTGCCGAAGTACTCGAAGAGCCAGCGGTCGTAGCCCTCACGGACATCGGCGAACGCCTGGGCGCGCGTCTCCGCCACGTGGACCGGAAGCGCGATGCGCCAGTCCTCGCGGCGCAGGGTCTGGCCGTGCTCGTCCGCGGACTCCTCGGCGTACTTCCACTGCTGCGCCAGGCCTATGTGGTCCGGGGCGCCCGGCGTCATCAGCGCGAACGGCAGCGCGAACGACGTCATGCTCAGGCCGTACTTGCCGACCAGGCGCGGGCTTGACGACGAGGTGCCGCTGGTGGCCATCGCCACCTCGATGCCGGCGGGGTTGAAGCGGGGCAACTGGAGCTTGGCGTCCTGCAGTTCGTACCAGTCGGTCTTCTGGGTGATCCGGGAGTCGCCGTTGACGAGTTCCAGGACGGTCGGCAGGGCCTCGTCCAGGCGGCGGCGCTGGACGTCGGGCGCGAGGCCGAACATCTTCGCGTCGAAGGGGACGCCGGGGCCGACGCCGAGGATGTAGCGGCCGCGGCTGAGGTGGTCGAGGTGGACGGCCCGGCTGGCGACGTGGAAGGGGTGGTGTCCGGACAGCGGCACGACACCGTGCGCCAGCTTGATCTGCGCGGTGCGCTGCGAGGCCGCGGCGATCATCGTCTCGGGAGCGCCGACCAGCCCCCAGCCCAGGGTGTGGTGTTCGCCGAACCACGCCTCGTCGAAGTTCAGTCGGTCCGCGTGCTCGACCAGGTCGAGGTTGCGGCGGATCGCGAGGTGCGGGTCCTGGCCGGTCTCGTGGACGGGGGACAGGAAGAGACCGATACGGCTGTGCACAGCATTCCTCCGAGAATATGAAGATGGATCTGGGTCAGGATGTGGATGTGGATGGGGAGCGGCCTGCGGCCCCCCGCTACGCCTGCGAAGCGAGTTGATAGACGCTGTCCTTGAGGCTGCGGACCGTGTCGTAGTCGGCGTCGAGCTGCCTCTGGTCGTGGGTCGTGAGGTAGACGCGCATGGTGCTGCTGAGCAGGTCCGTGGTGGGGCGGATGCGGGAGCCGGGGGCGAGCTTGGGACCGGCGAGGAACACGCTGTCCAGCGCGCGGATCTCGTCCACCGCACGGGTGTTGATGGTGTCGACGACACCGCTCTGCTCGGTCGGGGTGTTGTAGACGACACCGGGCTGGCGGCGGGTGTAGACACGGCCGCCGTACTCCTGGCGGAACCGCCGCGGTCGCAGATAGGCCTGGGCGGTGAGGTGCGCCTGGTTGTGGCCCAGGCACACGTCGTGGAAGCCGGCGTGGATGTTGCCGTTGAGGCGGGTGCCGATCTCGACGAGGGCCGGGCCCTCGTCGGTCATGATGACCTCGGCGTGCGCGGGGCCCCAGCGGACGTCGAGGGCGGCCAGCACCTGGTGCACGTAGGCCACCAGGGCCGGCACCGGGCCGGCGTCGGGGGCGAGGAGGATGTCGCGGTTGTAGATGTTCTTGCCCGAGGGCAGCAGCGTCTTCTCGTACTGCCACACCCCGCAGGTGTAGTGCTCGCCGTCGCTGCTGACGGTGTCGACGATGTACTCGGTGCCCTTGAGGTAGGACTGGACGAGGATCTCGGTGTTGTCCGTGCCGAAGATGTCCTGGGAGGCCAGTCCGGCGGTGGCGGCGGCGGTCACCTCCTCGGCGTTGTTGCAGATGTACACGCCGTCCGAGGCCGCCGAGCTGAGCGGCTTGACGACGACCGGGTACACGCCCCGCTCCTCGGCCCAGTCGGTCAGCTCCCGTACGTCGGAGCTCTTGAACTGGTCGGCGCACCGCACACCGGCCCGCCGCAGGGCTTCGATCATCTCGTACTTGTCCCGGCGGGCCGCCGAGAGCCGGGTGCCGTTGGACGGCACGCCGAGTGCCTCGCTGAGGCGGTCCGCCAGCGGTACGGCGCCCTCCTGGCCGGCGACCACACAGACCGGGCCGAGCCGGCGGAGCCGCTCCACCAGCGCCTGCTCGTCGTCCTCGACGATGTTCTCCTCGTACGCGGACAGGCCGGGCGCGAGCATCGTGGGGATGAGCTCGGGGGTGCTCTGCACATGGACGACCCGTGCACCGGTCTCGGTGAAGGCCTTGGGGTAGAAGTTTCCGGCGGAGTAGCCGTCGACCACCACGACGGTGGGCCGCTGACTGCTGCTCTGGCTCATGCTCGTCCTTCTTGTGAGGCGACGCGTTGCCGCTCGTCCGGGGCCCTCGGGAAGTGGGGGGGGAGGTGCCCGGGCCTCGCGGTTGAGGTGGGGGTGGGAGTGGGCGTGAGGGGCGGGGTTACGCGCGGGGCGTGTGGTTGATGAAGCGGGCCAGCCGCGCGATGCCTTCGCGGATCGCCTCCGGCGCAAGGTTGCTGAAGCCCAGCCGGATCTGGCGTTCGCCGCCGCCGTCGATGTGGAACATGCTCATCGGCGCCCAGCTGACGCCGTAGTCGCGGGCGCAGCGTTCCATCTCGCCCAGGCCCGCTTCGAAGCCCACCTCGACGGTGAGGAAGAAGCCGCCGCGTGGGGTGTTCCAGCTGACCTGGTGCTCGGCGTGGTCCTCGGGCGGGAAGTGCTCGGCGAGGCTGTCGAGGGTCACCTGGAGCCGCTCCAGGTAGACGGCCGCGAGCTCGCGGGTCGCGGGGCGCAGGGTGTGGCCGTTCTCGGCGAGGATGCCGCCGACCACGGCCTGGGACAGGGAGGACGATCCGACACTGAACATGGCCTTGGCGCGGGACAGTTCCTGGGCCAGGGTGCGCGTGGCACCGTCCGCTCCGGTGACCGGCTGGTCGGCGACGAGGTAGCCGAGGCGGGCGCCGGGGAAGGCCGACTTGGCGAACGAACCGAGGTAGACGACCCGGCCCGCGGTGTCGAGCGACTTGAGGGTCGGCATCGCCTCGCCCTCGGGTGCGAACAATCCGTACGGGTTGTCCTCGAGGATGATCAGGTCCTCCTCGGCGGCCACCTCCAGCAGGCGCCGGCGGGCCTGGAGCGGGAGCACCGTGCCCGAGGGGTTGGAGAAGTCGGGGACGAGGTAGAGCGCGGCCGGACGCCTGCCGGTCGCCCGCACGGCGCGTGCCGCGGCGGCCACCGCCTCGGGGTCCAGGCCCTGGGGGCCCTCGTCGACCGCTTCGAGGGGGATGTCGAGCATCCGGGCCGCGCCGCGGATGCCGACATAGGCGGGGGAGACGCTGAGCAGGACGTCGTCGGGGCCGGAGAACAGGCCGCGCAGGGCGACCAGGGCCGCCTCCTGGAAGCCGTGCGTGATCATGATGGCCTCGGCGGGGACGTCGATGTCCTCGTCGTTGCGCAGCATCCGTGCCACGTCGTCCTGGATGAAGCCGTTGACGGGCCCGTACTGGAACAGCAGCCGTGTGATGCGCTGCTGGGGGACGCCTCGCTCCTGGAGGTGCTTGACGTAGCGGTCGATGTGGAAGGAGAGGTCCGCCAGATCGTGGTTGCCGTCGTAGGGCGCGCCCGAGGAGAAGGAGAGGGCCTCGGGGAACTTCATGGCGGTCTCGCTGAGGATCCGCATCGAGTCCATCGAGGGATCGGCTATCGCGGGGTGCAGCGCGTCCTGGCGCAGCGTCAGCCGGTCGCCGTCCGCCGGGCCGTCCGGCGCGGACAGGGTCGTAGTGCTCATGGTCAGTTCTTTCCTTCCGTGATCCAGCTGCCCTTGCCGGGCGACCACTGGCGGATGCGGGTGGCGGCGACGATCCCGCCCTGTACGTAGGGCTCGTCGTCCAGCACCTTCTGGAGTTCGGCCCGGTCCTCGACCTCGTAGAGCAGCAGGCCGGCGTTCTCGTCGGCCAGCGGGCCGCCCAGCAGCAGGACGCCGCTGCGGGCGAGCCGGTGGAGGTTCTCGGCGTGCGCCGGGTGCAGGCCCTGGCGTCCCGCGCGGTCCACGCTGTACTCGAATTCGACGACGAACTTCGCCACGGTTGTCTCCTCTTCGCTCGTTCTGGCCCGGCCGGTCTTCTCGGAGCCAGGCCGGTTTTCTCGGAGCCGGTCCGTCTTCTCGGATCCGGCCGGTCGTTCCGGGGGCGGCCGGTCGTTCCGGGATCCGGCCGGTCTGCTCGAGGTGAGGTCCGGCGGCTCGGCGGCCGGGCGGCCGGGGCTGTCCGGGGGTCACATGTAGAGGCCGCCGTTGACGTCGATCACCGCGCCGGTGGAGTAACCGGCGCTCTCGGAGCACAGGTGCAGGACGCTGCCGACCGCCTCGGAGACCGTGCCCATGCGCCGCATCGGCAGCTTGGAGAGCACCGCCTGCTTCTGCTCCGGGTCGCGGCGCTCCCAGGCGCCCGCCACACGTTCGGTCGCGATGGGCCCGTGGGCGACCACGTTGACCACGACCCCGCTGGGGGCGAGCTCGTAGGCCATCTGCTTGGTCATGCCGATCACGGCGGCCTTGGCACCGACGTAGGCGGCGTTGTTGAAGTGGCTGTAGGTGCGGCCGCCGGCCGAGGCGAAGTTGACGATGCGGCCGTAGCCGTCCTCAGCCATCCGCGGGGCACACGCCTTGATCGCGACGAACGTGCTGACAACGTTTTCCAGATGGGACTGGCCGAAGTGCTCCTCGGTCAGGTCCGCGTATCCGATGACCCGGGTGTCGCCGCCCACCCCGTTGACCAGGATGGAGGGGGCGTGCCGGTCGACGATGTCGGCGAGCTGTGTCTCCGCGGCGGGGATGTCGGTGATGTCCCCGACGACCACGTCGACCTTGGTCAGCTGGGCGAGTTCGGCGGCCAGGGTGTTCACGGCCTCCTCGTTCTTGTCGAAGAGGACGAGGGTGTGCCCTTCGCGGGCCAGGCCACGCGCCACTTCCTGGAGGATTCCGCCGGCCGCGCCGATCAGGAGGGCGGTGCGCGAGGTCTGTACGGTCATGTCGATTCCCTGGGTTGGGTGGGGTGGGTGTGATGGGGCTGGGGTCGGGAGGTCGTTCCCGGCGCCGTCGCGGTCACGTGTTCCGCTGGCGCCGCGGGGCTCTCGTGTGCCTCGGCGGGGGCCGGCGTCTGTGCGGCGGCCGCGGTGGAGGAGGTGGAGGTGGAGGTGAAGCCGGTGAGGCGGGGCAGGGACTTGAAGCCCGCGGCGGCGACCAGACCGAGGAGGAGCAGACAGATCCACAGCGAGGGGTATCCGTAGGCGTTCGCCACGGTGATCCCGATGGGGCCGCCGATGACGAAGGCGGCGTTCCAGGCGAAGAAGTAGGAGCCCTGGTAGGTGCTGACGCGTCCTTCGGGGGCCCGGACGGCGATGAAGGTCGCCGACATGGGTGCCCACAGGACCTCGCCGAGCGTCCAGACGACGGTCGCCGCGGTGAACAGGACGATGTCGTGCGCCAGCGCGTTGAGTCCGAAGCCGACGGCCATCAGCGTGGCCGCCAGGACCAGCGGTGTCTCGTCGCCCATCTTCTTGACCGCCCGGGGGACCAGGGGGAGCAGGGCGATGGAGAGCACGGCGTTGATGGCCAGCACGATGCCGATGTCCCCCGGGCTCAGTCCCGAGCGGCGCATGTCCAGCGGCAGGGCCGAGTTGACCTGGAGGTAGACGCAGGCCAGCAGGAAGACGAGGGCGAGGTACGCGACCAGGACCGGTGAGCGGTAGGGCTCGGTGATGCCGCGGGCCGCGCGCCGCAACGCCGACGCCGTGTTCCCGTCCTGCTGTTCGGGACGTGCCTCGTCGGCGGGCAGGGCCCAGACGAGCAGTGCGTAGAGCATGCTGCCCGCGGCCCAGACGAGGAACAGGGCGGGAGGGTAGAACGCGAGCAGGAATCCGGAGATGACCGGACTCAGCGACATCCCGACGTTGAAGCCGACGAGGAAGAGACTGTAGGCCTTCGAGAACTGCTCGGCCGGGACGATCGTGGCGATCAGTCCGGCGCCGGCCGGCCGGTCCACGGCGGACAGGAATCCGGTGGCCAGACAGAGCAGGCCGAGTACGTACACGTTGGTGGTCACGAGGAACAGCAGGGCCGTCGCGGCCGCGAGCGGCTGGGCGGCGATGATCGTGCGCCGTGGCCCGATCAGGTCGGCCACCGCGCCGCCCGCCAGCCCGGAGGCCAGGATGCCGGCCCCGAACAGGCCGACCATGACGGGTGTAGTGCGAGGGTCGGCCAGGTGGTCCTGCTGGAGGAAGAGGATGAGGAAGGCCGGGGCGAGGATGCCCAGCCGGCTCACGGTCTGCCCGCACCAGAGCAGCCAGAACGCCTTGGGAAGCGTCATCGGGTGCCGCCCTTTCCTGTGGTGGTGAGACTGCTGTAGGCGAAGGCGGCGGAGACCAGGGTCATGTGGTGGTGCCATCCGGGGTAGGAGCGGCCCTCGAAGGCGAGCAGACCGAAGTCGTCCTCCAACTGCCTTACGGTGTCGGCGGTTCCGGCGTGCAGAGCCGCCAGTTCGAGCAGTTCGCCGGGCGGCCGGTTGGCCAGACTCGTGATCCATGTGCGTCCCGGGCGGCGGGTGTTCGGGTCGATTTCGGCGAACACGCGCAGGGCGGGCCGGTGTTCGGTGGCGGGCGACGGTCGGGACAGGCCCGTCCTCGGCTCCGGCAGCCGGACCAGCCCGGTCAGGACGTGCGCCGTGCGGTCCTCGCCCTGCCGTGTCCGTACGGTCACGGGGTGCGGCGGCGCGGCCTCGCGGCGGGTGAGGACCTGCCGGACCGTCAGGTCGGCCGGAGCGGCCGAGGCTGCGGGGGTGGCCGGAGCCGTCGGGCCCGTCGAGGCCGTGAGGTTCATCCGGGCCGCCGGGACCGTCAGGGCGGTGCTGCGCGCATGGCGCACCGGGACCGCCAGGACCGGCAGGGCGGCGGGCACCGCGACGACGAAGTGGCGTCCCTGCGCGCTCAGTGCGCGCACGATCTCCCCGGTGTCCGCGTAGCCCTCCAGGTCCGCGACCACCGGCACCTCGGCGAGCTGTCCGCCCGTCGGCAGGCTCTCGACCAGGTCGAGGGTCTGTGCCTCGGCGGACCGGGGCGCGGTGCTCTCGGGGATGCGGGCCCGCCGGCGCAGCGCCGGGTCGTTGGACCACGGGTCGGGCAGCAGCAGACGCCAGTCGACGGGGACGTCCTCGGTGTCCGTGGACAGGAAGGCGCCCACGCCCACTTGGCAGTTGAGGGTGCGGCCCGCCTGGGGCACGAAGCGGCGGTGCACGCCGCAGGAACGGTCGCCCCGCTTGGGCACCACCGCCAGACCGATGGTCCACGCGCGGGGAGCGGTGTGCCGCTGGACCCATCGGGTCAGCTCGGCGCGCACCGGCTCCCACGCCCAGGGGCTGGCGTTGATGAACTGGTGCAGGGACTGCGGGGCCGTGCACGAGTCCGACACGGACGCCGCCAGTCGCCGCACGCTCTTCTTGCCCGGCGTGCTCAGGAGCCCCTCCATGTAGGCGTGCGCCCAGCGGCGCTGGTCGGCCCGGGGCAGCCGCCCGAAGAGCTCCTGTGTGAACGCGGAGACCGATGCCCTTGCCCGCGTGCCCGGCTTAGTCGCCATCGCTCGTGTCCCTCCCGCTGGTCCTGCTGCTGGTCCCGGCCCCTGAACGGTGCCGCTACGGAAAGAATAGAGAACGATCGCTTTGTTTTCGACTCCGGGGTGGGGACTGTCGGATACTTAGCGAAGTCCGTCCCCGGGTTCGGCGGAAAACCGGGGCCTGACCTGCGGTGACGTGGAATCGGTGAGTGACGGTCAGACGACGGGATCCGGTCAGGTGGCAGGGGCCAGGGCGCACGCGGCCAGTTCCGCCGCGATCCGCGGCGCGGTGAGAGCCCCGGACCCGACAGCGGCCCGCTCCGGTGAACCACCCTCGATCCCGGTGGAGTCGGGCATCCCCAGCGACACGGTCAGGGCACCCCGGAAGCGGGACAGGTGCAGGAAACCGAGCTGCCGGGGAGCCGCGCTCCGCACCGCCGTCCAGGAAAGTCCGTACGCGGCTTGGTGCTCGGTCTTGTCCGTCGCTCCGTACGTCGTGCTCGCGCAGGACGTCACCCCGCGCGAAGTGACGCCTGTGTACGAGGTGTTGGCGTACGGGGTCGTGGTGTACCGGGTGACCAGGGCCGCGTGGTGGCCGAGCGCGGTGTCCACGCAGCCGTCCTGCGTGACCCGGAAGGCGAAGCCGGCTCCGGCCTCCGTCTCGAACTCCACCGCGCGCCGGATACGGGCGTGATCCTGACGGACGGGGCGCCAGTCGGCGTCCGCCGCCCGGAGCGCCTGCCCGTAGCCGCGCGCACGGTCCGCCAGGGCGCCGCTGTCCCCGGCCCGTACGGTCGCCGGGACGAGACGGACGAAGCAGCCGACCTCGGAGAGCCGGGCACGCTCCGCGTACCGCTGCCGCAGGGAGACCGCCGTCAGGAGCGCGACCTCCTCCTGGCCCGCCGCCCGCGCGCAGGAGTCGGCCAGCGCCGCCGCGAAGAACTCGTCGGTGGTGATGAGGTGACGTCGGCACCATGCCGTCAGGCGCGCGGTCTGCCGTGCGGTCAGCGACACCGGCGCCGCGCCCTCCGCACCGCCGTGCACCGTCATCGCGGCAGAGGCGAAGGCCGTGTCCGGGGCCGGAGGTTGGGGCTGGACGGGAATCGGCGTCGCCCCGGGGCGCGGGTGTGGGGGCGGCGGGGGCCGGTAGGTCAACTCGTCCGCGTCGGGTGCCGAGGCCTGACGATGGCCGGCGCTTTCGCGGCCGGACGGGCCCGGTCCGAGCAGGGCGTCCAGCAGTGCCCGCAGCAGCCTGGCGGTCGACGGGCCGTCGGCCAGCGCCGGGTGACAGGTCAGCAGCAGATGGGTCGCGGCGGCGGCCGGATCGTGGCCGACCTCAAGGCGCCACAGCGGACCGCCGGCCCGTAGGACGTCCCCGGTGCGGGGCACGGCCTCCGCTTCCGCGGCACCGCTGTGGCCGTGGCCGCGCACCCGGTCGTAGTCATGGTCGGGTCCGGAACCAGAGCCGGAGCCGTGGCTTTGGCTCCGGCTCCGGCTGGAGGCGGTCGAGGTGTACGTCTCCTGGCGGAGCTGGTCGACGGCGAGTCCGGGCACCTCGTGGAACCACAGGCTTCCGCCCTCCTCCGCGATCCGCAGGGACAGCGCGCGAAACTCCCGTACCCACCGGGCCACGGCCTGCTCCACGTGGGTCGGGGAGAGCTCGGCGGCCACCGTCAGGCGGGTGGTGGTCTGGGTCTGCCCGCCCGTCAGCGCGTGCCTCCAGGCGCAGGCCGCCTCGGTCCCGCTCAGTCTGCGCAACGGCCCGGTCGGTGTCATCGGGGCTCTCCTTCGTGGAAACCCGGGCCTTCGGGCCGGGCAAGGGGTGCCTCCCGTTCGTAGGGGAGGAACGACGTTCCTGCGGAGCAGGACGAACGGAGCCGGTTCGCCGTCGGGCCGGACCGGTGTCCGCGCGCGTGAACCGGCGACGGCCCCCGCGAACCGGCGCACCGGTTCGCGGGGCGGAGGGGGCGGCCCGCGGTGACGACACGGGCACGCGCCGACCGGGGACCTGCTCCCGGGCGGGGCGACCGGCGGCGACACGGGAGGCCCCGCCGCGCGAGCCCTGGGAATCCCGACTCCCTCCTTCGGGAAGGGAGGGACGTCACCCCGTCGCTCCTGCCGTGACCGGAGGTGCCGTCCGCGCCGCCGGCGCCGTCAGTGTCGCGTGCGTGGTGTGCGTGTCCGGTGCGCCGGGCCAGGAGACCGTGTTCGTCAGGCTGACGCCGTGGCTGTCGAAGTCGAGCGTGACGCGGTCGCGGTCGGCCATCGTGAACCCGCCATGGAAACTGCTGCGGTCGGCGCCGAGATACACGTAGTGCACCCGCCCCGGGTGCAGCAGCGCCCCGTGCGAGAACAGCCCGGACATCATGTCCTCCAGCCCGAAGTGCAGGGCCTTGGTCCCGGTGGTGAACTCGCCCTCCCAGACCCGCGCGCCGTCCCGCTCGATCGTCACCCGGCCGGTCACCGACCGGGGCGGCTCGTCCAGGAACAGCCAGGGCGTCACTCCGGCGTCGCAGAGCTTCGCGTACGAGAGATGCCCGGCGTGGCGGCGGAACCGGCCGATGTCGGTGAGATCGTTACCGAAGGTGTAGCCGGCGTAACGGGGACTGCCGTGCTCGTCGGTGACGTACACCAGGACCACCTCGGCCTCCTCGCACAGCGCGACGGCGCCCGGCGGTACGGACAGCGGTTCGCCCGAGACCTTCAGTACCTCCCCGAGGCCCTTGACGAACCAGTTGGGCTGCGACTGCGTGACGGCGTCGACCTTGACGTTGTGGGTCTGCATGAAACCGCTGACCATCGCGTCCCCGGCGGACACGGGCAGCAGCGGGGGCCGCGGTACGAGGTCCTCGCGCTCGGCGGCGGGGACCAGCACCTCCGGGCGGCCCGCGATGAGTGCCGCCCGCAGCGCGTGGCCGTCACCGCCCGCGGCCGAGACCGCGGCGACGACTGTGGCGCCCAGGTCCTCGCCGGGGTGAACCGGGTGGAGACGGATCGTCTCACCGTCCGCGGGCAGGCCGAGGCCGAAGTGGCGCTCGCCCTGGTAGGTGCATTCGAAGAACACGTTCATGGCGGGAATCTCCTTGGATGTGGATCAAGACATGACCGTCAAGACATGACTGGCAAGGGTTGACTGTCCGGACGTGACTGCCCGGACTTGGTTGTCCAGACGTGATTGCCCGGACAGGACTGTCTGGACATCGCGACCGTCGGGACATGGCTGTCGGGGTGTGGAGGCGCTCAGCGTGCTGCGTGGGCTGCGTGTCGCGGGGCGGTCGCGGGCTGCCAGGAGCCGTTCTCCTCGGGGAGGACGAGCTCGGCCCACGGCTCCGCCGCGCTGTTGAGGCTCATGCCGAAGCCGGGGCCCGGCGCGGGCGAGAGGGTGTTGGAGCGGCGGTCGACGACCGGACGCGGCGAGACGATCATCTCGGGGAAGAACCGGTCGCTCTGGCCCGCCTCGACGGTCAGCGCGTCACGGTGGCAGAAGGCCAGCGCCCGGCTCGCGTTGATCAGTGGACCGACCTCGGCGACCTGGACACCTATCTGGAACGCGATGCCGTGCCGACGTGCGTACTGGACGATGCGGGCCGCGCGCAGCGGGCCGCCGTTCTTGGCGACCCGGATGTTGAAGGCGTCGCAGGCCTGTGTGGTGACCGCGGTTCGGGCGTCCTCGGGCGTGCACAGGGACTCGTCCAGCATGATCTTCAGCCCGGCCCGGCGGCGCAGGGTGCGCAGGGCGGCCCAGGAGCCCTTGGGCAGCGGCTCCTCCACGTAGTCCGCGCCGGCGTCCCGCAGCCGCCAGGCGTGGGGGAGTGCTGTGGTCTCGGTCCAGCTCATGTTCGCGTCGACCATGACCGGCACACCGTCGCCCACGTGTGCGCGTACCGCCCGGACACTGCGGGCGTCGCGCTCGATGTCGTCGGACGCCTTGATCTTGACGAAGTGGAACGGGCCGCGGGTGGCCAGGAACTCCTCGGCCGTGATGCTCAGGTCGAGCACCTGCGAGACGGGCAGGGCGGCCACGGCGGGTACGCCGGATGTGTGGGCTGGGTCAGATGTGCCAGATGTGTCAGGTGTGCAGGGTGTGGCGGGTGCGCGGCCCGGCGTCGGTCCGGAACCGGCGATGAGTTCCGTCGCACCGAGCCCCAGCCGTCGGCCCAGCAGGTCCAGGACCGCCGTCTCCAGGAGGCACAGCAGGTTGTTGCCGCCCGTGATCCGGAAGACCTCGCCGAATCCCTCGCGGCGTATCCGCTCCAGGAGTTCGGCCGGCGGCTCGTCGCGCAGCAGCGTGAAGACCCGCTCCAACGGGGTCCGGCGCAGCGCCGCCAGGACGGAGTCGGAGGTCTCGCCGGTCACGTACGAACGGGGCGCGCATTCGCCGACACCGCTCGTGCCCTCACTGGTGAGCCGCAGGACCAGGCTGTCGGAGGCGGCGCGGCGCGCCGCGGGATGGTCGAAGCGGGTGTGCATGGGAAGGCGCACCCGGTAGAGCACCGCCGCGCTCCCGCGTATCTCTTCACCGAGGTTTTCAGGCATTGCGGTCGAGTCCCTGGAGCAGGGTGTGGGTCGAGGTCCAGTCGACCAGGTCCGCGCCGGCCCCGGTGAAGAAGAGGTAGTGCCTGTCGGTGGGCAGCTTCATGATGGTCCCGCGGTCGGGTGCCAGTGCGGCGAACACCTGGTGTGCGCTGTCGAGGTCGACGATCGGGTCGGTCATGCCGGACACGAAGGTGGCGGGGACCGCGGGCAGGACCCGTGCGCCCGGTTCCAGATAGCGCCGCTCCAGCTCCAGGAGGGTCGCTCGTGAGCGGCGGGTGATCAGGCGTACGGCGAGGTCGTCGTGGTCGATGAACTGCTGGTACTTGGGGTCGTCGGTGAAGTCCTGCGACCTCAGGCCCGCGTCCCACGGTTCGGTGCTGTTCCCGGCGGCCAGCGCCCGCCGTTCCTCATCGTCGAGCGTGGCGTGCATCCGTCCCAGCCAGGCGGAGCAGAACACGGCGGCGTCGTAGCGGGTGGTGAAGTCCGGGTGGTGCATCAGGGCGGCAAGGAAGGAGCCGCCGAGGCAGTGTCCGAACAGCGACAGGGGTACGTCCTCGCCGATCATCTCCCGTACCTGGGCCAGCGCGGCGATGTAGTCGCCGAGCAGGATCTCGGCCTCGGCCAGGTCGCCGCGCTCGCCGGGGCTGATCCCGCTGCCGCGCCGGTCCAGGACGAAGAAGGCGATGTCGTTGTCGGCGAAGCGGGGGCCGACCTCCCACATCCAGCCCGCGTGGCTCTGGAGGCCGTGGAAGTAGAAGACGGCGCCCTTGATCCGCTGGGGGTGCTGGGGCCGCCACAGGTGCAGGGCGAGGTCGACTCCGCCGGAGGGCAGGTCGATTATCTCGCGACGGGTGTTCTGCGGGGGCCTCTTGGTCTCGATCATGTCGTTGTTCTCCTTCAGCGTCCGAAGTGGCCTGCGGTGACGACCGCGGCGACGGTGAGCGGGGCGGCGGTGCGGACCGACGTGTCGGTCGTGTCGGTGGTGCCGGCCGTCCCGGTGGTGTCGATCGCTACCGGCGCGGCGCCATTGATGCCCTTGATGTCGTTGAGCGGGTTGACCGAGTCGACGGCATTGACGCCGTCGATGCCGGTCATGAAGTCGACGTCCTGGTGGAACGGCTTGTACTTGTACTGGGTGGCGTTGCCGACCTGTCGACGCGATTCCGCGTACGCCGTGATCGCGTCGAGCGGCACGGTCCGCACCCTCAGCGCTCCGAGCCGGCCGCTGTCCCGCTTCGAGGCGTACTCGATGTTGACCTCGCACAGTTCCCGGTCCACGGCCTCGGAGAGGGCCCGGTCGAGTTCCGCACCCGGGGCGGCGACCTCGGCGGCGACGACGTAGTACGGAGGCTCCGCCCACTGCGGCCCGCACATGTACAGGCCGGTGTCGAGGCCGAGTCCGGCCATGCCCTGCTTGATGGCCTGGGTGACCTCGGCCTCGGTGATCTTCTCTCCGGTGAAGGAGTGGAAGACGCCGTCCCGGTGGACGAAGTGGAGCCACGGGGTGCCGTCCACGATCCGGTCGACGCGGTAGATGTCACCGGTCCACAGCCGGTACAGGCCGTTGCCCTGGGTCATGATCAGGTGGTAGTCGCGGCCCGCCTCGACCTCGTCGAACAGCAGCGTCCGCACCGGGGCGCCCGCGTCGACCAGCTCGCCCAGCGGCACATCGGCGGGGACGAACTCGAAGAACGCCTGGCCGACCGCGAGCGGCTGGCTGTCCAGCGAGTCGTCCACCGGTACGGAGGTGACGCCCTCGGTGCCGCAGCCCATGAACGGCAGCTTGCTGACGCCGGGCAGCACCGCGTCCAGCTTGGCGCGGTACAGCTCCGCGCTGGAGGACAGCCAGCAGCTGTACAGGGTCAGCGACGGCCACACGTCCGTCAGGCTGAACTCGCCCTTGGCCAGCACCGATTCGAGATGGCGGGCCGCCTCCTCGTCCGGCTCCGACCAGGGCCGGCCGTCGAGCGTGCCCGCGCGCAGATCGCGTACGAGCTCCTCGCCGTGTTCGGCGACCAGGTCACGCAGCGAGATGAGCGTGCTCGGGTTGATGGCCGAGATGTAGTGCAGGTCCTTGCCGACGAGGTGACGGATGCGGTGGTACATCCGGCCCGCGTGGGAGGCGGGAGCCTGGGTGTTGAACCAGGGCGACTGGTACCACGGCGGGTTCCAGTCACGGCTGTTGATCTGCGGGTGCCGGTTGCTGATCGCCTGGTGCTCCACGCCGTGCACGAAGTCGTACACGTCCTCGCGCACGGTCTGGGTGTCCAGGGTGGCCCAGGGGTGGGCGAGCAGCTCGGGGTGGTGCAGCAGGTAGGTCCCCCACATCGCCTTCATGGCCGGAATGCGGTAGGTGAGCAGCCAGTGCAGGGTGTACGGGACGCGCTTCGGGACCCCGGTCGTGCCGCTCGTCTTGAGCCAGCGCAGTACCGGGCTGCACGAGAGCACGCCTCCCTTGGTACGGGTTTCGCGTTCTATCTCCGGGAGGAAGTCGGCGTACCGCCTGATCGGCAGGACCGAGCGGAACCGGGACGGGTCCTCGGCGGTCACGCCGTAGCCCTGCGCCTTCCAGTGCTGGGAGTCGGCGCAGACGCCGATGATGTCGCGCAGCACGCGTTCCTGCGCGGACTTGGGATCCTTGAGGTCCGCGAGCAGGTCGTCGCGGGCCTGGAGGCACTCCTGCACGAAGGGTCCGCGGCGGTCGTTCCAGTGCTGCTGCCAGTCGGTGGTGTCCATCGGGTGTCGTCTCTCCTTGCGGATAAATGTGGATAAATCGGTCGCATGAGGGCATAGGGGTGCCCGTGATCGGGGCATCCGGGGGAGGAGCGGTGGGGTGTGGGGGCGTAGGGAGGAACGTGTGGGGGGGTGTGGGGGCGCGGGGAGGAACGTGAGGGGCGGGGTTGTGGCGGGGAAGGCGGTGACCGGGGACGAACGGCCTTCGCCTTCCCGTCAGTTGTCGTGGACGGAGGTGTGGGCGGTCGGAGTCCCACCCTCGCTCCCGCCACCGTCCCCGCTCGCGGGACCTGGTGCGGGCCCAGGCGCGGGACCTGGTGCGGGCCCAGGCGCGGGACGGGGCGTCGACGACCGGGCGAGTTCCGTCAGTTCGTCGAGGTCGTACAGGGCGCGCCGCGCGGTCCCGTACCGGGTGATCTTGCCGCGCCGGGCCCACTGGCGGACGGTGACCTCCTGGACGCCCAGGACGAGTGCCGCCAGTTCGGTGGGCACGCGCCGGGCGCGGGCGCTCACGCCGTCTCCCGCAGCGCGAGCCACTGGCGCGGGGTCAGGACGTGTCCCGCGGTGCAGACGGGCCCGCGGAGCAGCAGGCCCTCGCCGCCCCGCCGGGGCAGGAACACCTCGGCCTCACAGCCCGGTTCGACGCACGGTCCCAGGGACGAGAGGTCCGTCCGCGGAGCCGTGTCCTCCTGGCGCAGTGCCGCCGCCGCCCGAGCCATCTCGTCGGCGAACCGGCCCGCTTCCGGGCGGGTCGCGAGCCAGCCGGCGTGCCGGCCGAGGAAGGCGGCCATGGCGGCCACCGTCCGGTGCGGCGGCACGGCGTCCGCGACCTGGTCCACCACGAGCCGCGACCAGGAGGACAGTGCGGCGACGACGTCCCGACGTGCCTCCAGTGCCGAGGCCCGTACCGGCAGGGCCGTTTCGCGGGTGCCGGTGATGCGCTGCGCGGGAGCGCCGCCGGACGGACGGCTCATCTCGGCCTCGCTGTGGCCGTGCAGCCCCGGCAGGGAGGCCACGTCACGCACGACGGCCCGCCGGCACAGGCCGCACAGGCGGCTGCCCGGCTCCGCGCGCCGCCCGCGCGGGCGGGCGGCGTCGCCGTCCGCCTTGCGGCAGCGCGTCGAGGTGCACAGGTACGTTTCGTCGGCCACGGCCAACTCCTTGCGTTTTCGGTGTCGGTGAACAACAAAGCGCCGCACGGGGGCGGCGCTTCGGGGAAGAGGCGATGAGCCGCCGTACGGCGCGAACGGGCTTGTGCAGCGCGGCGGTTCGGGCGGTAAGCGGAGCGTCCGGAAGAAGACATACGGGCTCGGGAAAGAGCGTTACACGGCAGCCTCGCGGCGACAAGTGCCGACGGTCCTGAGGGCCGGACTCCCCGTCTACTTCGGCAAGTTCGGCGCCGAGACCGCCCCGCTACGGGCGTACCGTGCGCCACCGCCACCGCCACCGCCACCGCCACCGTCACCGTCACCGTCACCGTCACCGTCACCTCGCCATCGCGAGCGGGTCGGGATATCGGGGGCCGGGCGCCGGGGAGGGCTGAGCCCGTCGGCGCGCGGCCCCGGATCCAACGTCCTCAAGCGGGACCTCGCGACTCCGTGAGCCCCTACGCGGGCTGCGGCACAGGCACGCCCAGCACCCGGTCCCGCAGCACCGGGAACTCCTCGCGGGTCCGGGCGGCCAGCGTCGGGTCCAGTTCCACCCGCAGCACCTGCTCCCCGGCGCCCGCCTCGGCGACGACCTCGCCCCACGGGTCGACGACCACGCTGTGCCCGGCCTGTTCCACCCCGGAGTGCGTACCCGCGGTGTTGCAGGCCAGGACGTACGCCTGGGACTCCACCGCACGGGCGCGCGCCAGCAGCGACCAGTGGGAGCGCCGCCGCGCGGGCCACCCGGCCGGGACGACCAGGAGATCGGCGCCCGCGTCGACGAGCAGCCGGAACTGCTCGGGGAAGCGCAGGTCGTAGCAGGTGGCCAGGCCCGCGGTCAGCCCGGTGCCGGGCAGCGGGACGGTGACGACCTCCTGCCCGGCCGCCATCAGGGCGGCCTCGCCGCGGTCGAATCCGAAGCGGTGGATCTTCTGGTACGTGCCCTGGAGGCTGCCGTCGGGTCCGAAGAGCAGCGAGGTGTTGCGCAACGCCCCGTCCGCGCACCGCTCGACGAAAGAGCCGGCGTGCAGCCACACCCCGGCGTCACGGGCGGCCGCCCCCATCGCCGCGGCCGTCGGGCCCGCGAGTGGTTCCGCGTGGGTCTCGAACTGCTCGGAGGCGAAGGCTCCGACGGGCCACAGCTCGGGCAGCACCACCAGCTCCGCCGCGTGCTCGGCCCGGACCAGGTCCGCCACCCGCTCGCGGCGGGCGCCGGCCGATTCGCCGGGGTTCACATCGATCTGAAGGAGCGCCGCGCGCACCGTCGTACCGTCCATGGTGGAATCCGTTTCCGTGAGGTGCCTGTGGGTTGTGAACGTCTTCGCGCAGGTGAGGGGATGCGTGGGGAGGGGATGAGGTCGGGGCCGGGGAGGATCGCCGCCGAGGCGAACGGGGCGTACCGGAAAGGTAGTTGCGTGCGCCAGTGCGAGGGTCGAGGACCTCAGCGCGCCGCGTCCGCGCTCCCGGAGGGAGAAGCGTCGCCGGTGGTAGCGGAGTTCTCCGCGAGGGCGGCGTGGAGCCGGCCGCAGGCCAGGAACGCCCACAGCGCGCGCAACTCCCGCGACACGCTGCCGCCTTCGGCCCCGGAGCGCACCGATGCCTCGGCGCCCGCCATCAGGTAGGCCACCAGCAGTTCCATGTCGCGCACTTCCCCGTCGCACGGCACCCTGATCCCGTCCGTCCCGACGCGGGCCCGCTCCAGCAGGGCCCTCAGGACACAGACCCACTCCGCGGGCCGCCGCGCCGGACCGGCCGTCTGCTCCTGCGCCAGCCGTCCGGCCGCCCGTACGGTGACGTCCCGCTCCAGCAGCAGGGCGAGTTCCAGCGTCAGGTCGATGACCGCCTGGATCCCGGGGCGCGGTACGGCGGAGAGCGGGCGCAGAGCGGTGAGGGTCGCCGCGTCCCCGGCGGCGCGCACGGCGTCCGCCAGGTCACCCTTGGTCGGGAAGTGGAAGGTGAGCGCGCCCATGGTGGTGCCGGCCGTCCGGCAGATCCGTGACAGGGAGGTTCCCGCGTAGCCGTGCCGGTCGAACTCCTCGGCGGCGGCGGCGATCAGCGCGTGGCGGGTCTGCTCGGCCCGCAGCTGTCTCACCATGCCGGGGCCTCCGTGCCGCGACAGCGCCGGTCCCGTATCACGGGGGTGGCCGGCGGCAGAAGGGTTCGCTGGTATCGACCGGGCTGCACGATTCCTCCGGGCTGCTAGAAGGCGTTGCGCCGGTCGGGCCGGAGCGGTCCGGTGGGTTCGGTGCCACGCGCCGCACGGCGGAGGGGACGGCCCCGGCGGCACCCGAGCCACCTCCGCCGGCCATCTGCCGACCGCCCTCGCCGTCTACTGGCTCTGGGCTGTGGGGAGTTGGCAGTGGCAGTCGGGAACGGGCAGGTGGCAAGGGGTGAGTGGCTGCGGTCCGCCGGTGGGGCGGGGGCGTGGGTGCTCCCCGTCCCCCTGCCGGCGGTGGTCGCCGGGGCCTCGGATCCCGAGTCCCGCGACACCCGCGCCCCGACGGGACTGCCCGGACCGGGCGACACGATGACGGCGCATGCTGATGACGGTGTTCGCCGGCGATGACGTTTGCTGACGATGGTGTTCGCCGACGACGGCGTTTGCTGACGATGGTGCTTGCTTCGGTGCTTATGTGCCCCGGAGCCTATCGGCGCCCCGGGCCGCCGCCGCCCCGCTCGCGCACCTGCCGGACGACTTTGGCACCTTGCGCGCATCCCCCGTACGGCGCCCACGCATCGCTCATCCGGCCGCCAGGTGAACGCGGTACCAGGACGCGGACTCCGCGAGACGCGCCAGCGGGCCGGGGCCGGCGGGGCAGCCGGTGATCCGCCAGATCTCCTCGCTGCGGTACCAGTGGTCGCGTGCCAGCAGCGAGAACTGACGCTCGCTCATGGTTCCCGGCACCTCGCGCAGCCGCCGCAGACAGTTCTCCCAGGACCAGTCGGCGGTCACCGGGTCCAGCAGGCCGCGCTCGGTCAGTGCGGCCATGAGTTCGCGGTTGCTCACGGGCACCGGATGGCTCGCGTGGTGCACCGCGGGGCCCGACGGGGTGGCGGTCCCGGCGAGCGTGACGATCAGGCGGGCCAGGTCGGCGACGTCGACCACCGACAGCATGCCGCTGCCGCCGTCCCAGTGGGCCGGGACCCTGGAGCGCAGCTCGGCGAGGGCCGGCACCACCCAGCGGTCACCGGCGCCGAGGACGAGCCCGGGCCGCAGCACGACCGCCCCCGCCTCCAGGGCGAGACGTTCCCCGGCGAGCCGGGTGACGCTGGCCGGGGAGACAGGGGCGGGACGCACCCCGTCGACCGCGATCCCGCGGTGCGGACCGGGTCCGTAGACCGCCGCGGTGGACAGGTGCACGATCCGGGGGACGCCGGCACGCCGGGCCTCCTCCAGGAGTGCCCGGGTGCCGTGCACGTTGACCGCCTCGCACGCCTCCTGACCGCCGGAGACGCGGGAGGCGAGGTGGACAAGTACGTCCGCTCCGCGTGCCGTGCCGCGCAGCGACGCGGGGTCGGACAGGTCCCCCGGCACCCAGGACACGCCGGGGGTGTCCGCTCCGCCGGGCGGCGCGGTCCGTGAGAGGGCGCGGACGTTCATGCGCCGCCCGTGCCCGTCCGCGTGCTCGCGCTGCACGGTGCGCAGGACCTCGGAACCGACGAATCCGGTGGCGCCGGTGAGCAGCACTTCCAGGGGTCTCACGCGGGCGGCTCCGTCCCGCCGTCGCCGTCGCCGTCGCCGTCGCCGTCGGCACCGGCTCCGGACTTGGCGTCGGAGGCGGTCCCGCTGTACAGGGACAGGTCCAGTTCCGCGATGACCTCGGCCGGCGCCAGCGCCGGCAGCAGACATCGCCACATGGAGGCGATGCGTTCGGGCAGGTCGGCCCGGCCGGTGGAGATCTGGGACATGATCTGCGTTCCGGTGTAGGCGCCCACCAGGACCCGGGCGAACTCCGCCTCCTGGACGCCTGGCAGGATCTGCCCCATCTCGCGGGCCCGCTCCAGCTCCTGTCGGAACTGGTCGGCCCACCACTCGTAGATCGCGTAGTCCTGGAGTCCGGTGGCTCCCTGCTCCACCGCGAGCCGTACGCCCGCGCGGAAGAGGATGTTGCGCTGCATCTCGACCGCCAGGTAGCCGGTCATGTCCAGGAGCTGCTGGAGACCGCCCCTTCCTTCCGGAAGCCGCAGATCGGCCGCCTGTTCCAGGATGACCGCGCGGGCCAGTTCCTCCTTGGACTTGAAGTGGAAGTACATGGCCCCGGTCGTGGCTCCGGCCCGTTCGAGGATCTTGTTGATGCTCGCACCGTCGTAACCGACCTCGTCGAAGACTTCGGCGGCGGCGCGCACCAGAGTTTCCCGGGTCCTCACCGCACGCTCCTGCTGACGCGCCATCGATTGGCCTCCTGATCCCCTCGACAAACAAAAAGAACGACCTCTATGTTATTCGAGTCGGGCCCGAGAGACCAAACGGGACCGGCCTTCCATCCGTGCTGAACCCAGGGGGAGTTTCAGTCATGCCGTCGAACGCTGTCCGGGAACACGTCACCAACGCTGTCCGGGAAGACGTCACCACCGTTGTCGGGGAAGACGCCGCCACCGCCGTCCAGGGGCACGCCATCGCCGCTGCCCAGGGACTCGCCGCCACCGCCGTCGGGGGGCACACCGCCGCCGCCGGGGCGCACACCACCACTGCCGGGGGGTACACCACAGGCTCACCCGCACCCGTACCGCAGAGCTACACGCACAAGACGCGCCCGGAGGAGGTGCTGCTCCGGGCCTGGGAGCGCACCGGACCGGACGCCTTCACCGTCACCGCCCAATGGCCCGGCGACCACGCCTTCTACCGCACGCGCCACGGCCTGCTCGACCCCATGCTGCTGAGCGAGACGATCCGTCAGACCCTGCCGCTGCTCTCCCACGGAGCCTACGCCGTACCGCTCGGCCACCAGCTCCTGTGGCAGGACCTCGACTGGCACCTCGTGGCCCCGGCCCCGGAGATACCCGCCGGCCCCGAACCCACCGAGGTCCCCGAAGCCCCCGCGGCCCTGCGCGCCGGGTCGGACCCCGCGCCCGTCCTCGTCGAACTGCGCATCACCTGCCCGAAGGTGACCTATCGCCGTGAACGCGCCGCCGCGATCGCCCTGAGCGTCGAGGTCCTGCGCGACGGCGTGCCGTTCGCCGCCGCGCACTCCCGCTTCACCATCCAGGACCGTGCCGTCTACGAGCGTCTGCGCGGCCGGTACGCCGACCTCGGCGCCGTCCGTGTCCTGCCGCTGTCGCCCCCGATGTCCCCGCGGCCCGTCGGCCGGGACGGCTTCGAGGACGTCGTGCTGTCTCCCACATCCACCCCCGACCTCTGGCAGCTGCGGACGGACACCACCCACCCGATCCTCTTCGACCACGCGGTGGATCACGCCCCAGGCATGCTGCTGCTCGAAGCCGCGCGCCAGGCGGCCCATGCTCTGACCCACCCCGCGCCGACCGTCGCCGTGGGCATGGAGTCCGTCTTCACCCGGTACGCGGAACTCGACGCCCCGTGCTGGATCACGGCCGACATGCTCGAGGCCGACTCCCTCGGCCGCTCCCGCGTCCGTGTCACGGCCCGCCAGAACGACCGTGACATCTTCACCTCGACCGTCACCCTCGCACCGGTCGCCGTTCAACCGTAGTCACACCGGTTCTCCAGCCGGAGCAGTGCGCAGGCCGCGGGAACCGTGAGGTTCCCGCGGCCTGTCCGCGGCTCGGTGCATCCCTGGAGCGTGAGGTCGGAGGGCGCGACCCGTACGTGACGCGGCCCCGTGGATCAGCTTCGCCCCGTACGCGATGCCGGAGTCTCCGTAGCCGTGCTCACGTTGCTCGGTGCAACCGGTGTAACCGGTGCAACCGGTGCCGTCGATCGGTCTCGGAGGGCGTGACGGAGCAGCGCGAGGCCGGCGAGGATCGTGATCAGTGCGCACACCCCGTTCCAGCCGAAGGCGCTGTAGGCGCGGACGCCGAGCCACGAGCCGGCGCTGCCGCCCAGGAACGCGCAGGTCATGTAAGCGGTGTTGAGGCGGGCGCGGGCCTCGGGGCGCAAGGCGAAGATGCGGGCCTGGTTGGCGACCTGCCCCGACTGCACGGCCACGTCGAGCAGCAGCATGCCCGCCCCCAGGCCGACGAGTCCGACGACTCCGCCCAGGCTTCCGGTCAGCAGCAGCACCCCGGCCGCGATGGCCGCGATCATGCAGACGAGGCTGACGGCGTCGGGTCCGTCCCGGTCGGAGCGCCTGCCCGCGACCGGGGTGGCGAACATACTGGCCGCGCCCACGAGGGCGATCACGCCGACCGCTTGCGTCCCCAGGTGGTAGCGCGGGCCGGTGACGAACAGCGCGAGCGCGGTCCAGGCGGCGCTGAACGCGGCGAAGACGAGCGCCTGGTACTGGCAGGACCTCCGCAACAACGGCTCGCTGCGCAGCAGTTGGACGCAGGACGCGAGCAGCTTCCCGTAGGACTCCTGGGTGCTCGGTGCGGTACGGGGCAGTGCCGCCGCCATCACCAGGGCGAGAGCCAGCGCCAGGGCTGCCGCGACCAGGAACGGAGCGCGCCAGCCGAGCCATTGCCCGAGGGTGCCCGAGAACGTACGGGCGAGCAGGATTCCGCCGATCAGGCCGGAGAGCAGGGTGCCGGTGACGGCGCCGCGTCGCCGCGGGTCGGTCAGCCCCGCGGCCATGGGGATCAGGATCTGCGGGACCACGGTGGTCAGGCCGACGAGCGCGCAGGCGATGGCCAGGACGGGCAGGGAGGGGGCCGTCGCGGCCAGGGCGAGTCCCGAGCCGGTGATGAGCAGCAGGGTGGTGACCAGGCCGCGTTGGCGCAGCCGGTCACCGAGCGGTACCACCAGGAAGATGCCTGCGGCGTAGCCGAGTTGGGTGCAGGTGACCACGAGGGCCGCGGACGACGAGGACACGTGCAGGTCGTCGGCGATCAGCGGGCTGAGCGCCTGCGGGAAATAGACGTTGGCCACCGCGATGCCGCAGGCGATGGACAAGAGCAGGACCAGCGGCCGGCTCGGCGCCGAGGACGGGGGAGGGGAAGGACTGTCGGGCATCGCGCACCTCGGCCGTGAAGGGGGCGGAAGGGAGGAGGGGGGCACAGTGGGGACGGGTGGGGTCGCACACGCGCCTGCCTGGGAACCTGTTTAACCGGTTCCGTCAACGTACCAGTTAAACCGGTTCCCTTGTAGGGTGGTTCTCATGGCGCTGACCTCCGAACCCGCGACTCCTCGATTTCGCAGCGGCGCGGGCCGGCTGTGCCTCGACTTCATGCGCACCCTGCGACTGCGCGGCACGGCGGGCGCCACCGAGGAACTGGCCACCGTCCGCGATCTCGCCGACTGGGTGGCCCAGCTGGGCCCCTATCCCGCCGACGTGGCCGTCGCCGTTCCGGCCGCGTCCGTGCTCGTCCGGGCACGGGAACTGCGGGAAGCGGTCCATACGCTGCTGACGTCCGCCCGCGGGAACGGCGGTGCGGCCTCATGCCCCGCGGCCGAGCGCGAGTTGCTGAACACCGTTGCCGCTGGGGCGACTCCGGCTCCCCGGCTCGACGGGACGGGCTCCGCGGTCTACGGGGCCGACGACCAGGTCGGCGCGGTGCTGGCGGACGTCGCGCGCGACGCCATCACGCTGGCCACGTCTCCCGCCCTGGCCCAGGTGCGTGCCTGCTCCGGACCCGAGTGTGCCGCCTGGTTCCTGGACACGTCCCGTCCCGGCAATCGGCGCTGGTGCTCGATGGAGACGTGCGGGAACAAGTCCAAGAAGAGCACGTGGCGCACCAAGCAGGGCGCGGTTACAGGATCCTGATGTTGTGTCACATCCGGTCGCGGGGCCACAGCCCGCGAGCCGCGACCTACAGCAGCTCTTTGCGGATCAGGTAGCTGAAGGCGGCCCAGCCGGGGAGCAGCGGGAGCCAGAACGTGAGCAGACGGTGGAGCAGCACCGCGGAGAACGCGGTCGCCGCCGGCAGCCCCGCCAGGGTGAGGGCGCTGGCGAGCGCCGTTTCGACGCCCCCGATCCCGCCGGGCGTGGGGACGGCCGAACCGGCGGCGCTGCCCACGAGATAGGCGAAGGCCAGGGGCGCGAAGCCGATGGAGTGGCCGAACGCCCGTACCGAGGCGTCGAGGCAGGCGATGTAGGAGAGGTTGAGCAGCAGGATGCCGCCGAAGCCGGTGACCAGTTTGGCCGGCTGCTGAAGCAGATCGAGCAGGCGCGGAACCACCCCAGAGAACAGGGCCCGTACCCGCACGGCGATCGACCTCCGCAGCCGTGGGACGGCGGCGATCGCGGCGGCGACCACGGTGGCGGCACCCAGTCCGCCGATGACCGTGGTCGCCTTCGAGGGGGAGAGCAGGGTGGTGTCCTGCGTGCCCGTGATGCAGCCGAAGACGAGCAGCAGCACCACATGACCCACGGCGCTGGCCAGTTGGGAGGCACCCACGCTCGCCACCGCGAACCCCGGCCTGACCTTGTTGCGTTGGAGGAAGCGGGTGTTGAGGGCGATCCCGCCGACGGCCGCCGGGGCCAGCGCGAAGGACGAGGCGAGCTGGGCCAGTACGGTCCGCCCGAACGGGATCCGCTCGGGAACGAAACCGAGCAGGCTCAGCGCCGCCCCCGCATAGGTCAGGGCGGAGAACACGAGCGCGAGAACGGCCCAGGTCCAGTTCGCCTGCTCGATCAGAGCGCCGAAGTCGAGGGTGACGAGCTGGGACAGGAGATAGCAGCCGACGGCGACACCGCCGACCAGGGTGAGCAGGGTGCGCGGCCTGATCCGCTCCAGCCGGGCCGGGGCGACGGGAGCCTGTGGGCGCACGAGCAGGACCTGCCGGCGGATCCGGGCGAGGGGATCGTCCTCGGGGACGAACTCCACCGGCCCGCCGTCCGCGGGAGCCGTCTTGCCTGACAGCGCCTGGCGTTCCTGTTCCGCGCGTTGCTTGGCCAGCCGGCGCAGCGTTGCCCGGGTGCAGCGGCTGAGCGCGATCGGCTGGAGCATCGGCAGGCTCCCCGCGACGGCGTCCGGCCCCAGCACCCGGGTCGCGGAGGCCACCGAGCGCTCGGGGCCCACCCGCAGGGCCAGTGTCGTCAGCAGCTGAGCGGTGTCCATCCGCAGCAGGATGTCCCCGGCGGCGATCTCGCCGCGGCCCAGCCCGGTGACCAGCACCGAGCCGGCGCCGTCCACCAGCAGTGCGTCCCCGGTCAGGCGCCGGTGTGCGACGCGCCGTGTGTGCAGCATGCGCACCTGCTCCCAGACCTCGTCCAGGACGGCGTCGTCGATCTCCTCGTCGGCGAGCAGGTCCAGTGCACGCGCCTCGACGTGCTCCTGGACGAGCATCACCGCGTCCGGGCCGAGTTCGAAGGCGCCCAGCAGCCGTGGCGTGCGCGCCCCGGCGGCGTCGGCCGCGTACGACATCAGCGTCTCCTGCTCCAGCCTCTGGCGCAGGGACCGCAGACCGCCGCCCTCACCGAGCGGTCGCATCAGCAGCTGGCGCCAGGCATGGTGCATGACGGCGTGCGCCTGCTGCTCCCGGTCGACGACGGTGACATCGAGGAGCGAGCCGTCCTTGCAGGTCACGCGGTAGCTGCGGCCACGTCCGGCGGGCAAGGACCCTCGTTCGCCGTCGAGTTGCCACGCGGCGACCGCGGGGAAGCCGGCCCGCCGCAGTGCGGCCGGGAGCGAGAGTGCGGTGGGTCGTACCGACGGCGCGCCGACGGCGTACAGAGTGCCCCGGCCCACGCTCCAGCCGATCAGTACGGCCAGCACGACCGACGACAGCGTGGTGTGTCCGCCGGCCAGCATCGCGAAGGCGTTCACGCCCAGCGCCGCCCACAGCGCGGCCCGCCAGTGCGGGCGCCGCGCCATGCCGGCCGCCGTCATGAACGCCACGACCGGCGCGGCACAACCGTGCACCGGGTCGGGGATGCTGCCGACGGGTGCGGCCCGGGTGAGCGCGTCATGGACGGACAGCGGTGCGTACGCCGTCACCCACAGGCCGGTCGAGAGCGAGACGACCTGGGCGAACGCGGCCGCCAGCACGCCGTCCGCCACCCGTGCGCCGTCACGCCTGAGCAGCCGTTCGACGGTGAACAGGAGCGGGACCAGGAGCACGGCCAGGGTGGTGGGAAGGCCGACGAACCCGTTGAGCAGGCGGGACGCGTGGGCGGTGGTGCTGCGGGAGACGTCGTGCTCGACGCCTGACGTGGTGGCCTGCGCGACCCAGGCCACGATGAGGAGAAGGCCGATGCCGGAGACGCCCAGGGCGAAGCGCAGCAGGTCGGCCGGACGGCGGAAACGGGCCACCGGCAGTGGCTCGTCGGCGCCGGGCCGCTCGGCGGGCGCTTCGGGGCGGGGCCCCTCGGCAGGGCGGACCGCGGTCTTCACACTCGGTACATTCAACGGTCGTGCCTCAGGGGTCGTGCGCGTCAACGGGGCATGCCTCGAAGGTCGCGCCTCAAGGGTCGTGCGCTTCAACAGTCTTGTGTTTCAACGATCCCGCGCTTCAACGGTTCGGTGGTCTCCGCCTTCCCGCGGTCTCGTCCGCACCGGACCGTCCTCGACCGTTCGGCCGTCCAACTGCCCCGAGCACCCTACGTACCCGCCGCGGCCTGCGACAACTCGCCGATACGGGACAGACGTCCGGCCGCGTCCGTGCCGGGAACCGGAGTGAACACCACGAGAACCTGATGAGGCGATCCGGCGCTGAGGAACTGCGCGTACAGCTCCAGCACACCCGTCGGCCCGATGATCCGCTTGCGTTCCGTGAAGCGTGCCGCCACCTCGTGCGCGGCCCACAGGCCCTCGAACTCCTCGCTCTCGCGCCGCAGCCGATCGACCAGTTCCCGGGCCGCGGCATCGGACCGGCGCACCCATGTGGCCCGCAGATCGGCGACGCGGGCGCGGGTCTCCCGGTCGCGGGTCTCCTCGGCGAACACCTTCCGGGCGGTGGGATCGGTGAACCAGCGGTAGTACGTACTGCGGCTCGCGCCGGTGTGCAGCGAAGCGTCGCCGAAGAGGGCGACGGAAAGGGCGTTCTGCGCAAGGGTCTCGCCGAGATCCGTCATGATGTGCGCCGCGGTGGAGGGCAGTTGGTCCAGCACGCGCAGCAACGCGGGCTCGGGTTCCAGGTTCTGGGGCGGTGACGGCTGCGCCTGATGGCCGGTGAGACGGTGCAGGTGGGCACGCTGGGCCTCGGTCATGTCGAGTGCCGTCGCGAGAGCGGCGACGACCTGCGCCGAGGGCCTGCTCGTACGGTTCTGCTCCAGGCGTGTGTAGTAGTCCGGCGAGATGCCGGCGCGTTCGGCGACCTCCTCGCGGCGCAGCCCCGACACCCTGCGCAGGCCCGCCGTCGGGTCGCCCGGTCGGACCGCCGCACGCCGTGTGCGCAGGAACTGCGCCAACTGATCACCATCCACGGCCCCAGCCTGCCACGATTCCCGCCGGGGACAACATGTCCGGGGGAGAAGCTGTGCCCGGGAGAACCTGTCCCGAGGAAGCCTCAAGCGGGTTCCAAGGAGAACCTCTCCCAGGGAGAGACCCGGCCTGCCACGCGACCGCCCGCCGGCCACATGATCGACCCATGTCCGACGAAACCCGCACCCACGCCCGCCCGTCGCACGAGACCGCCACGGCCGACGCCCACTCGTCGCAGGAAACCGCCGCCGCCCGCCCGGCGCAGGAAACCGCCACCGCCGACGGCCGCCACTCGCACGAGACCGCCACCGCCGACGCCCGCCTCTCGCTCAAGACCGACACCCCCGACGCGCGCCTCTGGAACGAGACCGTCGTCCCCGGCGCCCGCCTCGCCTGGACCGACACAGGCGGCGACGGACCGGCCGCCGTCTGGGCCCACCCCCTGTGCGGCAGCAGCGGGACCTCCGAGTCGTCCGGCGCCTTCGACTGGGACCCCGTGGCCGCCGCGGGCCGGCGCCTGGTCCGCTACGACGCGCGCGGCCACGGACGCTCCACCGGACGGCCCGCCGCAGAGGACTTCCGTCTCCCCAACCTCGCCCAGGACCTCCTCGCCCTCCTCGACGTGATCTCTCCCGACGCGCCGGTCGCCGGGATCGGACTCTCCCTGGGCACCGCCACGCTGCTCCACGCCGCCGTGACGGCCCCTCACCGCTTCGACAGACTCGTGCTCACGGCGCCCCCCACGGCCTGGGAGACCCGCCCCCAGCAGGCCGCCGCCTACAACCAGCTCGCCGACCTGGTGGAGGCGCACGGAAGAACGGCCGTCGACACCGCGCTGGCCGCCGCCCCCGTCCCCGCCCCGTATCAGGGCGCACCCGGATTCCCGTTCCCGGTCGACGTCGAGGACCACCTGCTCGCCCCGGTCCTGCGCGGAGTCGGCGCCTCGGACCTGCCCGCCGAGGAGTCGCTGGCACGGCTGCGGTTGCCGGTCCTGATCCTCGCCTGGGCTCAGGACCCCGGCCACCCGCTGTCGACGGCCGAGACGCTGGCCTCCCTCATCCCCGGCGCGACGATGAAGGTCGCCCACAGCATGGAGGACCTGCGGGCCTGGGGCGGAACCGCCGCGGAGTTCCTTCGCCCCTGACACGCCCCGAAGGCCCGCACGCCGGGCGGGGAGAATGGGGGCATGCAGGGGGACGCGAGCGAGATCGTTCTGACCGGGCAGGACCTCCGTGAGGTCACCGGGTTCGCCGCGGCGTGCGCGCAGACGGTCCTGGAGCTGTTCGAGACGGGCCGGCCGGACGACCCGCGGCCCCGGGACGCCATCGCCGCCGCGTGGGACTTCGCTGGGGGCGGCGAGCGGGGAAAGGCTCTGCGCGACACGGCGTGGGCGGCGCTCAAGGCCGCCGGTGACGCGGAGACCGCGGCCGCGCGCGAGGCGGCCCGGGCGGCCATGGCCGCGGCGGGCGCCGCCTATCTGCATCCGCTGGCGCGGGCGACCCAGGTCAAGCACATCCTCGGAGCGGCCGCCCACGCGGCCAGAGCGGCCGAACTCGCCGTCGGCGCCGCGGGAGTCCCGGGTCCCGCCGGAGTCGCCGGCTACGCCCCGGACACCGGCGCCGAACACATCAGGCAAGCCGCGCGTCGCGCGACACCGGCCGTCGTGGAGGTGCTCGAACGCTTCCCGGGGGCTCCGCAGGGCGGTGGGCGGGTGGGTGAACTGACACGCCTGCTGGACGCCCGCCTTCGCCGGCACCCGCTCGCCTGAGCTGTCGTCGGTGCCCTCCAGCGCGGCCGTCCCCAAGTGGCGGTTTCCGGTCAATCTCGAAATGCGGTCGCCGCATAGGGCGGACCAGTGCGAGCCGACTCACCGGCCCGCCCAGCCAATTCCGTCCAGACCTTCTCCGGGTTCCATTCACCCGTCGACCGTGTGTCGATTCCGTAGCCCTATGGGTCCTTTTTTGCCACGCGTTGACAGAACGGTGTCATCTGACGCAGGGTCGTGATCGCGCCGCCGTCTGTCGTGACGTCGGCATGAACGGGGGATGGGGATCAGTGGTGTCTTTCCGATTGCGCGGAGATATTTCGACCGTCAAGGCTGCGCCTTTCCTTCGCCTTTCCGGCGACGGCGCCTCGGGTCCGGTCCGGTCACCCGCCCGCCGGGCCGGCTGACTCCACCGCCGGCGACAGGTTCCGTACCGGCGTCCCAGGGCGATCGAGACGTCCGACGCCCACACGACCGAAGAGGTTCTTGTCCGGCGTGCCCGGACTCAATCCGACCGTGTGCCCATGGGCATGCCGGTGGGCGCCTTGAGCTGCTCTCCGGAATTCCTGATGTCCCGAACGCCGGAACCGACCGTCCGTGCGTGCCGGAAACCGGGGCCAAGGGTTGAGGCCGGAGCCGGAACCCGAGGCAGGAGCCGAGCCGTGCCCCGAGCCGAAACCCGGGCCCGCCGTTTCCGCGGATGACGTGAACCGGTGAGATCCCGCCTTTCCCGGCGACGGGACGGACGTCAGGCGGGCGAGCGTACGAAGGAACCGACGAGCGAGCGGTCCGGGCGGAGTCCATTCCACCTGCCCCGACCCGGCTTCCGATTCCGCCTGCCCCGGATCCACCACCCCGCGATCCTCCCACCCCGTGATCAGCCAATCCGTGACCCTTGATCCTTGAAGGAGCATGACCACCCCATGGCCGACGAGATGGTGCTGCGCGCCCAGAAATTCGTCAACAGCGTCTACGGCAGCAGAATCGGCGTCACCGTCGAAGAGAACGGGAAGACGGGCTGGCCCGTCATGTACGCCCTCACCCGGGCCCTCCAGTGCGAACTGGGAATCGCCACCCTGTCCAACACCTTCGGGCCCACCACGCTGTCCGCGCTCGCCTCCAAGTATCCGAAACTGAACGCCTCGACGGTGCCCTCGGCGGACTTCTGCCGGATCATCCAGTCCGCCATGTACTGCAAGGGCTACGACGGCGGCGACATCGACGGCACGTACAACTCCCGTGTACAGTCCGGGATTTCCGCCATGAAGGTCGACATGGGAGTCAACGGGGCCTTCCCCGGGAGCGATCTGACGCCCAAGGTGTTCAAGGCCCTGCTGAACATGGACGCTTATGTGACCGTCAACTCGGGAACCGACGCCATACGCAGCGTGCAGCGGTGGATGAACGGCCGCTATGTGAACCGCGCGGACTACTTCATCGTCCCCTGCGACGGCCACAACTCCCGTGACGTCTCCAAGTCGATGCTCTACGCCATCCAGTACGAGCTCGGCATGGCCGACGGCACGGCGAACGGCGTCTTCGGTCCCGGCACCCAGAACGGTCTGAAGAGCCACACCGTGACCACCGGTACCACCGGCACCTGGGCGCTGCTCTTCTCCGGCGCGATGATCCTCAATCAGCGGGCCGTGGCCTTCGGCGACTTCACCTCGGACACGCAGACCGCGGTCAGGGCCTTCCAGTCGTTCGCGAAGCTCCCCGTGTCCGGAGCGGGCGACTTCTCCACCTGGGCCTCGCTCCTCGTCTCCTACGGCGACCAGTCCCGCAAGGGCGAGGCCTGCGACGGGGTCACCAGGATCACGGCCGCCCGCGCGGCCGCGCTGAAGGCGGAGGGCGTCAAGTACGTAGGCCGCTATCTGACGAATCCGAGCACGACGTCCCTGCCCGAGAAGGCGATCCAGCCCGGCGAGCTCCAGACCATCGCGGACAACGGCCTGCGCTGCTACCCGATCTACCAGACCTACGCCCGGGACGCCTCCAGCTTCAGCTACCCCGCGGGCCGCGCCGCCGGACAGGCCGCGGTCAACGCCGCCCTCGACCACGGCTTCAAGGCGGGCGCGCGGATCTTCTTCGCCGTCGACTTCGACGCCCTCGACGCCGACATCACCAGCAACGTCCTGCCCCACTTCAAGGGCATCCAGGACGCCCTCACCGACGACGGCAACCGCTTCAGGATCGGTGTGTACGGACCGCGCAACGTGTGTACGCGCGTGTCCGAGGCCGGTCACACCTCCGCCTCGTTCGTCTCGGACATGTCGTCCGGCTTCTCCGGCAACTTCGGCTACCCTCTGCCGCCCGACTGGGCCTACGACCAGATCGTGACCCGTACCGTCGGATCCGGCGACGGGAAGATCGAGATCGACAACAACGTCGCCTCGGGCCTGGACATCGGCGAGAACTCCTTCGACAAGCCGCGCGGGATGGTCCCGGACGTCCCGTTCGTCGGCAGCTTCCTCAACGCGCTGCACGACGACATCGGCAAGTACATGCAGTCGATCGGCTTCCCCGACGACGGCGGCAACAAGATCTTCACCCACACGCAGTGCTTCGAGACCATCCTCGCCAACGACTCCGTGGTCACGGCCCAGTCGAACCGCTACAACATGCGCAAGGCGCTGATCCAGACCTCCGCGTACTGGGAGATGCGCCACTACGACATCATCGACCAGGGCGTGGACGCGGCCGTCGCCTACTACCACACCGGTATCGGCGGCGGGATGACACCGATCCGCGACTCCTCCACGGGCATCGCGCAGATCAGCGGCGAGGTCGGCATCCGCGCCTGGAACCACTGCATCAACAAGGGTTACGTCTCCGGAACGGTCCTCGACCCCGCCAAGGACGACGACATCTGGACCATGTGGCAGAAGGTCAACAAGGACAACGCCTTCGCCCTCCAGACCGTGTCGCTCATCCACCTCTGGGACGCGGAGGGCAAGGAGGGCGGCAAGAACCCCCCGGCCGGGGAGACGGTCCTGCGCTCCATGCGCCTCGACTACACCGAGACCGAGATCTTCGAAGTGCTGCGGCGCTACCAGGGCTGGGGAGACGAGGCGGTCGCGCACGCGACCAAGCGCATGGGGCTTTACCAGGTCTTCGAGAAGTACAACGGCATCATCCGGAACCAGTGACCTCCAAGCGGTGAGCGAGACTTCATGAACAACGATCAGCCCAGCCTGGCCGTGATCCTGCCCGTCCTTCTCATCGGCCTGCTCGTCGCGGTGACATCCGCGGTGTACGGCGCCAGTTCGCTGGCCCGGCGCGGTGTCCGGCAGGCGGACCTTGGCCTCTGGCTGCGTGCCTGCGCCGCCCTCGCCGCGGCGGCGACGGCCCTGATGTACGTCTGGGGCGCGGTCCACCTGGTCCGCGACGAGACGATGACGACCCAGGCGTGCCGGGACGCGGTGCCCGCGGCGCAGGCGGCGCACATCTCCGGCGTCGACGTCTCCCTCGTGCCGCTGCAGCTGAACTGCCATGTCACCGGCGGCGGTTCGTACGCGGCCGCCGTCCCGGAGTACGTCAACCCCGCCGTGCTGGGGCTGGCGCTGATCGCTGTCGTTCTCGGAGTCTTCGCGGCCCTCGAATCCGAGCGGCGAGCCAGGACCGATCTCAAGAAAGAGGACATCAGTTGAACACCCCCCAGCCGTCACGCCGTACGTTCCTCACCCGTACGGCGGTGATCGCCACCGCGGCGCTGGCCACGTCCCTGCCCGCCTCCGAGTTCCTCGCCTCCCCGGCCTACGCCGCCGGCCGCGGACCCGACCCGGCCAAGGTCCGCGAGGCCGTCCGCCGCGCGAAGGCCCGGGACAAGCGCGTCCTGACCGGTAAGCCGTCGCGCAACGGCTGGGAGATGGAGCGCGCCGCGGACGAAGGCGGCAACGTCTTCACCCGGCCCGTTCCCGGCACCCCGCTGACGGGCGTCGCCGTACGCATGGGCGAGGTGGAGACCCTGCTTGTCCACGTCGTCCGCCGCTTCCACTACGAGATCGACGAGCTGCGCAAGGGCGATGTCGTGGGCTGGCGCTCTCCCGGCACGCTCCGCAAGGGCCTGGCCGAGTCCAACCAGGCGTCCGGCACCGCGGTGCAGATCCGCCCGGAGCACTACCCGAGCGGCGCCCGCGGCGGCTTCTTCCCCCAGCAGGAACTCGTGGTCCGCGACATCCTCGCCGACCTCGAAGGAACCGTCCGCTGGGGCGGCGACGATGCCAAGCCGGACGAATCCCTCTTCTACGTCGACGTGGCGCCCGGCGACGAGAGCCTGACCCGCGTCGCGGACAAGGTGAGGGAGTGGAACTACACCCCGGGCATGGGGTCCGGCGTCGTGGTCGACCCGCTCCTGCCCAAGCGCCGTTCGGCGGCCAGACGCCTCGCCGCACGACAGGCCTGAGGCACCTCCGGGACCCGGTCCGCGGGCTGGAAACCGCGGACCGGATCTCGGTACCGACCCCTCCGGGCATGCGCTACGATTGATCTTGAGCTGGTCGGAGCGAACACCTCCGGTCCGGTGCTGCGTTGGTGGTCCAAGGAAAGACGCCCCGCTTCCTGCGGGGAAATGCAGGTGCAAGGCCTGCCCGGCGCTCCATGAAGACCCTGTCCCGCGTTCCGCGGGGCAGGGTCTTTTTTGTCCTGCCCCCGTGATCCAGGCGTTCGCGTCGACCGGACCGGAGGCGTAGGGCTCGCGGCCGAGCGGCCCCGCGACTTCGGGCCGATGCCGCGACCGGCACCCCTGCATAGGCTCCTCGACCAGAAAGTGATCGACACCCGATACCGAGGAGCCCTCCATGCCCGCCGACGGTCAGAGTCATGTCCGTATCGCCCGGCCTTCGCGTGACCTCGCGGCGGCCGAACGCTTCTGGGCCGGCGGGCTCGGACTGACCGTGCTGTTCCGGGCCCACGCCGACGGCGGACCCGACCGGCACGATCTGCTCATGGTGGGCTGGCCGGACGCCTCCTGGCACCTCGAACTCGTCCACGACGCCGCCGTTGCGCCACGACCCACCGAGGAGGACCTGCTCGTCGTCTACCTCGACGAACAGGTGCCGCACGAGCTGCTGACGCGCCTGGAGGCCCACGGCGGCCGGCGCGTGCGGGCCCGTAACCCCTACTGGGACACCTGGGGAGCCACTGTCGAGGACCCCGACGGCTACCGGCTGGTCCTGAGCACCCGCGGCTGGACGAACTCCTGACACCCCCGGCGGACCCGCCCGCGCGCGGTCCCGTTCCGGTGTCCGGCCGCCCGAGCGGCCGTCGACGGGACTCCGCCTTCCGTAGCGCTCCGACCCTGTGGCATTGTTCTACTTGAATGCAAACAATGACGAGGGGGAGTTCAGTTGACCACCATCCGCAGGTGCGCTCTGGCGGCAGGTCCGTTCGCCGTGGCCGCGGCTGTCTACGCAGGCCTCTTCCGGGCGAACCGCGACCGGCTCCCCGGCCGGATGGCGACCCACTTCGCCCTGGACGGCACGGCCGACGGCTTCATGAGCCGCGACGCCGCCCTGTGGTCCGGCATCGGTCTCACGATCGGCGTCGGCGTGCTGTTCACCGTCCTCGCCGCGGTCGCCACGAAGAAGACGGGCGCACGGCTGACCGCCGCACTCGGCGCCGGAACGGCGGTCCTCCTCGGCTGCCCGCTGATCGCCACCGTCGTCGCCGACGCCGACGCGGGCGTCCACGACCCGGCCGGTGCGCGACTGCCCGTCTGGCTCCCCGCCGTCCTGTTGCTCCTCGTCTGCGCGGCCACCGGCGCGCTGATCCGCCGGCTGGCCAAGGCCGCGCCGCGCCCCTCGACCGCGCCGCCGACCGCCTCGCTGCCGCTCGTCGAGGGCGAGGTGGCGGCCTGGAGCCGTACCGTCGTGACCCGCGCACTGCTGGTCCCGGCCGCCGCCGTCACCCTCGGCGGCCTGCTCACCGCGGTGTCCGGCCCCTGGCAGGTGGGCCTGCCGCTGTTCGTCCTCGGTCTGGCCTGCGCGCCGATCGCCGCCGTACGCGTCACCGTCGACCGGCGCGGACTCACGGTCGCCTCGACGATGCTGCCCAGGCCCCGGCTGGCCGTGCCCCTCGACGCCATCGCCGACGCCGGCAGCGCACGGATCGACGCCATGGGAGACTTCGGCGGCTGGGGATACCGGATCCTCCCGCACCGGCGGGGCGTGGTGCTGCGCTCGGGCGAGGCCCTGTCGGTCCGCACGGCGAAGGGACGCGAATACGTGGTCACCGTCGACGACGCGACGACCGCGGCCGCGCTGCTCAACGGCCTGGTGAACCGTCGCGCGGAGGAGCGCTCACAGGAATGCTGATCCGTGTACAACCCGACTCGCCCGTACCCCTGGGCGAGCAGATCGCCGCCTGTGTACGCGGAGCGATCGCCGAAGGATCCGTGGCCCCGGGGGAGCGGCTGCCGCCCGCCCGCGAGGTCGCCGCGTCCCTGAACGTCAACGTGCACACGGTGCTCCGCGGCTACCAACGACTCCGTGACGAGGGCCTGATCGAGCTGCGCAGGGGCCGGGGCGCGCTGGTCACCGCGGCCCCCGGCGTCGCCCGCCACGCCCGGCTCACCGAATCCGTGCACGACCTCGTCACCCAGGCCCGCGAACTCGGCCTCACCGACGAGGAATTGATCACCCTGGTGCGGAGCGGCCTGGACGGCTCACCGGCCGTCGCGGCCACGCCCGATCGCTAGCCGACGCCGGAGTTCACCGGCGGCATCCCCAGTGAACCGCTCCGTCCACTGATCGCTGACGCCACGTCAATTGCCTTGCGGCAGCGCGGTGCTCAGCGACCGGGGCCGATCCTCGACACCGTCGATCCGCATCCCGCCGGCCCGCGGCACGAGTTCCTCCTGGCCTCTGCCGCGCGGTCCCGGGTGACCGACGCCGAAGGTGCTGACGTTAGCCGCCGACCGCCCCCGCCGCGGGCCGCCACGCTGGAATCGGGCCCCGCCCGCACCGCGGTCCAGGCAGTTCAAGCCATCTTGGCGACCCCCGAACTCCGGGGATCCGGCCGCCGGTTCGAGAATCCTTTCTCCCGGCTTCGTCCCAGGCCGGGCGGCCCCTCCGAGGCCCGCTCCCGGCCTCGGGCCGGCCGCTCGGATTGTCCGGATCGTGGCACCGCACCCGCCGAACTGTCAGTGGCGTGACCGAAGGTTCCCTCCCGCAGTCCCGTCACGAACCACTCAGGAGACCGGTGCTCTCGACGCCCTCACACAATCCCCCGCTCGGGTCACGCCTTCGCCTCTGTCGCCTGGCCGAGTGAATCGAACGAGCGGCGGCGCCTGCCGCGCTTGCCCGTAGCGCCGGATATCGAACCTGCGCCCGAACCGTCGCCCGGTGCACCCCGTATCGGCCCTGTGATCAGCCGCGTTGTCCGGGGTGCTCCACCCGATCCCTACCGAGGAGAGAACCGTGAATCCCGTACGCCCCCTTCTCGCCGCCCACCCCGCGTTCGAAAATCCTCCCGGCCTGACCGCCGGACCCGTGGTGTCCAGGCGTCCGGCGGACGCGCGCCGCGCCCCGTTCGCATCCGCGTCACGACCGTCACCGAGGTGGGGGGCATGAGCGAGGCGACAACACTTCCCACGCCCCTGCGCGGCTGGGCCGAACGCGAGCTCGCCGGCGCCGCCCCGGCCCGGGACGCCTCGCACTCGCGACAGAACCCCCGGGTGTGGGAACTCGTGCGCGGCGACGGCCGCCGCTTCTATCTGAAGGTCTCCGCCACCGCGCGGATGTACGAACGCGAGACGTTCGCCCTGCGGCACGCGGCGCCCGCGCTCGGAGCCGGCCGCGCGCCCCAGTTGCACGCGTCCAGCGCCGAGCACCTGGCGCTCCTGACGACCGCCGTGCCCGGCCGCCCGGCGAAGGAACTCCCGCTCACGGCCGCCGAGGAGTACGAGGCCCACCGGCAGGGCGGTCTGCTCCTGGCCCGGCTCCACACCGCCGGTGACCTCACCGGCCACTGGCGCGCCGAGGCCGAGGGCGCCCTGCAATCCGCCGCGCACAGGGCCGACCGGCACCTCGAAGAGGCCGGGGACCGGCTGACACCGGCGCAGCACACCCTCGTACGCCATCTGGCCGGCCGGCTGCGTCACGCCGGACCGCTGCCCCTCGGGTTCATCCACGGCGCCGCCGGACCGAGGAACCTGCTCTGGTCGGGGCGCGCCGCCTGGGTCGGCTTCGCACGGTCCCGATTCGCGCCCGTCGTCCAGGACTTCGTGACCTTGGCCTGCGGGGTGTGGGCCGACCGGCCACGCCTGCGCGGCGCCTTCCTCGGCGGATACGGACGCGAGCTGACCCCGCAGGAGCAGCACGCGCTCACCTGCCTCGCAGGCCTGGACGCGGTACGTGCCCTCACCCCGGGCGCGGCGCACGACGATCCGGACGCCGCCGCGCGCGGGCAGCGCACCCTTCACCGGCTGATGACGGGGGTGTTCGCGTGAAACGCCTCCGCATCACCGGCGGACGGCCGGTGTCCGACGTACCGCAGACCCCGGACGCGGGCGGCGACCCGGCCGCCGTGCCCGCCGCACGCGCGGCGAGTCCGCGGCCCACGGCCCCGCCCGAACTCGACTACAACGGGCGCAAGCACCGCCGGGCCATGGACGACGCCACCCTGTGGGACATGGCCCGCCGGATCCCGATGGCGCTCGCCCAGTCGGCCCGCCTTGCCTGGTCCGTCGACCGGCGCATGACGCTCACGATCATCGTGTGCCAGCTGCTGTCCGGCCTCGGCACCGCCGTCTTGCTCACCGCGGTCTCCCGGGCCCTTCCCCACCTCACCGCCTTCGACGCCCGTAGCGGGCTGCGCCAGGCGTGGCCCGCGCTCGCCGTCGCGGTCGCCGCGATGGCCGCGGGCGCCGGGATGTGGATCCTCGCGGACTGGGCCACCCGCCGTCTGAACCCGAAGATCGCCTCCGCCGCCGATCTCACCCTGGTCGACCTCCACATGAAGGCCGAGCTGTCCGCGTACGACACCGAAGGGTTCACCGACCGCAGCCAGGCCGCGGAGATCGGCGCCCTGCGCGCGGTCGACCTCGCCGACGACGCCAAGACACTCACCAACGGCTTCGTCCAACTGGTCTCCGCCGCGACCGTCCTCACCTCGCTGCATCCCCTGCTGCTCGGAGTCCTGCTCCTGTCGGTCGTGCCCAGAGGGCTGGGCGGAGTGATCGCGGCGCGCATCGACTACCGCGTCCACGACCGCACCCTGTCCGCCCGCACCGTGCGCGGCATGATGCGCTGGTGGCTCACCACCTCCGAGCTCGCCGACGAACTGCGAGCCAACACCATGCGCCCCTACCTGCATTCCTGGTACCGGGCGATGTGCGACCGGGTCGAGGGACGCGAACTCGAAGGAGCCAGGCCGTACTTGCTGGTGACCCTCCTCGCGGCCACCCTGGCCGGTCTGTTCACCCTCGGCATGTGGGCGGCGCTGGCCGCTCTCGTCCTGTCCGGGGCGATGTCCACGGCGATCGCCGGCACCGCGATCGTCGCCTCGCAGACCGCCGGGCGCGCCCTCAACTCCATCGTGCGGTACGGCGCGGTGATGTTCCACCACGGCCTCTACCTCAGCGACTACTACACCTTCGTCGACGAGGTCCGCTCGATGACCACGGCCCGGGGCACCGTCCGGGCCAGGGCGCCGCAGCACATCCATCTCTCCGAGGCCGAGTTCACCTACCCGGGCAAGGACACGCCCGCGCTGCACCCGACGACGCTCACCCTCAACCGCGGGGAGGTCGTCGCACTCGTCGGCGAGAACGGCGCGGGCAAGTCGACCCTGATCCGACTGCTCACCGGGCTGACCGTACCCACCGGCGGAACCGTCCGCTGGGACGACACCGACCTCGCCTCCACCGACGCCGAATCGGCCTGGCGGCACGTCGGGCTCGTCCCCCAGAAGAACGGGCACTGGCCGCTGCGCGCCCGGGAGAACATCACCCTCGGCCAGCCGTCCGAACACGGCGACGAACGCGTCTGGGAGGCCGCGGAACGTGTCGGTATGACCGCGGCGCTCCAGGGGCTCCCGGACCGGCTCGACACCCTGCTGGCCCGCTCGGTGTGGGGCGGGCACGAACTGTCCGGCGGGCAGTGGCAGCGGCTGGCGTGCGCACGGGCGATGTACCGGCAGCCGGCCGTGCTCGTCCTGGACGAGCCGACCAGCGAGATGGACGCCCGCGGCGAGCACCTGATCTTCCGCGAGCTCCGCGCGATGGCCCCGGACCGGATCACCGTGGTCGTCACGCACCGTCTGGACAACGTGCGGATGGCCGACCGCGTCATCGTCCTCGAACAGGGACGCATCCGCGAGGAGGGCACCTTCGACGCGCTGGTCGCCACGGAAGGGAGCCTGCTGGGCGAACTGCACGCCCTCGCCCAGGACCGCTGACGTCCGTCACACCCCGCAGGCGGGGCCGCTCCGGAGCGGCCCCGCCCTTTTGTCGAGTCGCCGAGTCGCCGAGTCGCCGAATCGTTGAGTCGTCGAGTGAGGCCGGACTTCGGACTCCGGGCTGTGCGCTGGGCCGAATTCGGGGCCGGACTCCGGGCTGTGCGCTGGGCTGAACTCGGGGCCGTGCGCCTGGCAGACCTCCGGGCCGTGCGCGGGGCAGTGCGCCCGGCGTGCTCCGCCCTGCCGGGGCGTGCGCTCCGCCGACGGGATGAAGACCGTCCGTGCGCCGGGTGTACGCATGGCCGAATTGATCTTGGAAGGCAGTCGCCTCATCGCACACAGACAGGACTCGCCCATGGGAATCAGCACCGAGTCTGACGGCCGTACCCCGGCCTTCACCGTTCCGGCCGAGGGCCACGCCCGGCGGGTGGCCGCGCTGCGGCGGACGATCCACCGGATCACGGACGAGGTGATCGACGCCGGGACGTTCCACCATGGCGCACAGACCCGGCGGTTGGAGGAGGCGCTCGGCCGGGCCTGGGGCGGCCACGCGGTGGCCACGACCTCCTGCACGCAGGCGCTCACGCTGGCCCTGCGGGCGGCCGGGGTCCGCGCCGGGGACGAGGTGGTCGTCCCGGCCGCCACCTTCGCGGCGACCGCGTTCGCCGTCGGCGCCGTCGGGGCGGTCCCGGTGATCGTGGATGTCACCGAGCCCACCCTCACGCTGTGTCCCAAGGCCATGGAAACGGCGATCACCCCTCGCACCAGGGCGGTGATCCCGGTGCATCTGCACGGTCACATGGCGGACATGCCCGCGATCAACGAGATCGCCGCACGCCACCGGCTCACGGTCGTCGAGGACTGCGCGCAGGCTCCCGGTGCCCGCCTCGACGGCAGGGCGGCCGGAACCTGGGGCGACTACGGCTGTTTCTCCTTCTGGGTGGGCAAGAACATCGGCGGCATCGACGACGCCGGAGCCGTCCTGACCACCACCGCCGAACGCGCCCGCGCACTTCGCCGGCTCACCGACATGGGCCGCGACCGCGGGGACCGGCATCTCCACCACGTGCGCGGCCATCGCGCCCGCCTCGGCGAGGTCAACGCGGGCCTTCTCACCGCGCAACTGGCCCTGCTGCCCTCCTGGACCGACCGCCGCAACACGATCGCCCGCCGCTACACGGAGGCGTTCGCGAGCCTGCCCCTGGAGACACCCGTGGTGCAGGACGGACACGTCCACGCGTTCTACAAGTACGCGATCGGCTGCGAGGACATCCCCGCGCTCACCGCCCACCTCGCGTCCGAGGGCATCGAGGCCGAACAGGTCTACCCCTACCTCCTTCCCGAGCAGCCCGCGTTCCGGGAGATCGAGCATCGCAGCCTTGTCTCCGCGCGCTCGGCCGCGGCCCGACAGCGGCTGTGTCTGCCCGCCTACCCCGAGCTCACGGACGCCGAGGACGGACATGTCATCCGTGCCGTCACCGCGTTCTGCGCGGGCGGCTGAGCGGGCGCGCATCAGGCATGTCAGGGACTCGGGCGCGCCGAAGGGCCGACCTCCCCGGCGGCGCGGCGGCGTGAACGCCTAGGATCGGGGCATGGCCCTGATCGCGAGCGACGTGGACCGGTTCGAGACTGCCAGGCCGCGGCTGGAGGCCATCGCCTACCGGCTGCTCGGCTCGTCGGGCGACGCGGAGGACGCCGTACAGGAGACGTTCCTGCGCTGGCAGGCGGCCGACACCGGGCGGATCGAGGTGCCCGAGGCCTGGCTGACCAAGGTCCTCACCAACTTCTGTCTCAACCTGCTCACTTCGGCCCGCGCCCGGCGCGAGACGTACGTCGGCCAGTGGCTCCCCGAGCCGCTGCTCGACGGGGACACGATGCTCGGCCCCGCCGACACCGTCGAGCAGCGCGAATCGGTCTCGTACGCCGTCCTGGTCCTGCTGGAGCGCCTCGCGCCCAAGGAGCGGGCGGTGTACGTCCTGCGGGAGGCCTTCGGCTACTCGCACCGGGAGATCGCCGAGATCCTGGACATCACCGAGGCGGCGGGCCAGCAGATCCACCACCGGGCCAAGAAGCACCTCGCCGAGGGCAGGGCCCGCACCGAGGTCGACGAGGCCGCCGCCCGGCGGATCGTGGAGGAGTTCCTGACGGCGGCCACCAGCGGCCGTACCGAACCACTGATCCGTCTGCTCACCCAGGACGCCGTGGCGGTCGGGGACGGCGGCGGCAAGATCCCGGCCCGCGCGAAGGCCTTCGAGGGTGCCCGCGCGGTTGCGACCTTCCTGCGCGGCCTGTTCAAGCCCAGCGAGGCCAAACGGAAGTACGTCGGCGGCGCGGCCGAGATGCACGCCGCGATCGCCAACGGCGGGCCCGCGATCGTCGCGGTCGTGGACGGCCGGGTCGTCGGGATCAGCTGCCTGGAGGTCACCGCCGACGGCATCGTGGCGGTCCGCAGTCAGGTCAACCCCGACAAACTCGTCCGTGCGACCGAGCAGTGGGCCGCCGCCGGTCACGGGGAGGACCCGTTCTGCACGCTCTGACCGCTTCCGTCCGATGTGACGCAGGTCACTCTCGAATCCTGTCAGGAAACACCGGGCTGCCCGGTTCAAGGGGCGACACCACGCCGGACAACGGCGCACCCCTCCCGACAGGAGCACGGACATGCAGCACCGCATCGTCGTCCTCGGCGCCGGCTACACCGGAGCCACCGCCGCGGGCCGCCTGGCCAGGCGGCTGCACCGCGAGGACGTCTCCATCACCCTGGTCAACCCCGAGGCCGACTTCGTCGAGCGCGTCCGGATGCACCAGCTCGCCACCGGCCAGGATCTCAGGCCGCGCCCGCTCGCCGAGATGCTCGCCGGTACGGGCGTGGAGCTGAGGCTCGCCAAGGTCACCGCCGTGGACGCCGACCGCAAGGCGGTCTCCGTCACCGGCGCGGACGGCCCGGCGGAACTCGCCTACGACACCCTCGTCTACGCGCTCGGCAGCGGCTGGAACGCCGGAGACGTCCCCGGCGTCGCCGAACACGCCCACGAGATCGCCGGCCGCCCGGGCGCCCGCCGTCTGCGCGAGCGCCTCGCCGCCCTGGACGCCGGACGGCCCGTGGTCGTCGTCGGCGGCGGTCTGACGGGCGTGGAGGCCGCGACCGAGATCGCCGAGGCGTACCCGGACCTCGACGTGTCCCTGGTCGCCCGCGGCGCCCTCGGCGACTGGCTCTCGGCCGGGGGCCGGGCCCATCTGCGCAAGGTGACCGACCGGCTCGGCATCGAGGTCCACGAGAACGCGGCGGTCACCGCCGTGACCGAGGACGCGGTGGCGACCGCCGACGGCCGCAGCCTTCCCGCCGCGGTCACGGTCTGGACCACAGGGTTCGCCGTCCACCCCATCGCCCGCGCCACCAGCCTGGAGACCACCGGGCACGGCCAGATCATGGTCGACGCCACGATGCGCTCGCGGTCCCACCCCGACGTGTACGCCATCGGCGACGCCGCGCTGGCCACCGGACCCGGCGGCAAGCCGCTGCGCATGTCCTGCGCCTCGGGCGTCCCCATGGCCTGGCAGGCCGCCGACGCCATCGCCGCCCGCCTCACCGGCTCCAAGGTCCCGCGGGTCTCGATCCGCTACTACCAGCAGTGCGTCTCCCTCGGCCGCGCCGAGGGCCTGATCCAGTTCGTCACCGCCGACGACCGGGCCGTCGACCGCACCCTGACGGGCCGCACGGCCGCCCTCTACAAGGAACTCGTCTGCAAGGGCGCGGCCTGGGGCGTCGCCAACCCGACACTGCGCATGCCGTCCAGGCGTCGCCGTGTCGCCGGCCCGCGCACCCAGGACCGCACCGACGCGAAGGCGACAGCCGCCTGACCGCCCCCTCCGACGACCCCGAACCAGCGCACCGGGCCGCACCGGACGAGCACGTCGTCAGCGCCTTTGCCGACCTCCGGCCATACGCTACGATTGATCTTGAGCTGGTCGGAGCGAACACCTCCGGTCCGGTGCTGCGTTGGTGGTCCAAGGAAAGACGCCCCGCTTCCTGCGGGGAAATGCAGGTGCAAGGCCTGCCCGGCGCTCCACGAAGACCCCGCCCCGCGTTCCGCGGGGCGGGGTCTTTTTTCGGCATTCTCGCGACTCGCTCCCACGTCGTCGATCCGCCACGCCCCGGAAAACACGTTGGCCGACTGCCGCCGAGCTGCGAGGATGCGGCTGTTTTCCGGGTGGAGGGTGTTTGTTCGTTTTCGTGTGTGGGGGATGCGGCGCCGAACTGACCGTGCCGCTGTTCCAGGTCGCGCTGCCAGTTCATGCCCGTCAGCAGTACGGGAACGGGGCCCAGCTGCCTGTGCTGATGCGGTCGGGGACGTTCGCCGTGGATCCGGAGCCCTGGGGAGGGCCGTGGCGGAGGTGGGAGCAGCTCGGTCCGGGTGAGGCGGAGGCGCGCGGCGTCTACGGACCGGTCTATGCCCTCTCCGACGGCACGCCCGGGGCGAGTGTCGTCGCGCCCGGTGATGTCCGTGGAACCCGGCTGATCCCCGAGAAGCGCGGCGGTGCCTGTTGTGGCCTCGACGGAGCCGACGGGCCCAACATGGCCTGCCTGGCGTGCGACCTGCCCGTGGCGACCAGGATCGACGACTGTTCGCTCTGGCAGGCGGTGCGGCTCACCCCGGACTCCGTGCGCCGAGTCCCCGTCGAGGGCCCTCCCGTTCCGTCGCCCTCCTGGGCCGAGCTGGCGGAGACGGGGGAGCGGACGCCCCCGTTCGAGCCGATCGCCACCTGGGGAGGGCGGCTGGGGGCGAGCCACTACTGGTCGTGGAGTCCGCGGTGGGAGGCGGCGGGCGGCCATGCCCTCGCGCACCTGCTGGTCGCCTCCCGAGGGCGGCCTGTGACGGTCCCGGACGGGTTGACCGCGGATCTGTTCCGGCGGGCGCTCGACGCCCTGCTGCCCGTGGGCACCCCGGAGCGACACGCCGTCCTCGCCGGACCGGGACGACCGGCCCCGGAAGCGGGCGCCGACATCCTCCTCGTACCGATCCATCCCCGGACGGGGCAGACCTGGGCTCCCGCCGACCCGACCGCGTCGGCCTGTCTGGTGCCCCTGCCGTTGGGGGTGTGGTTGTCGCTGGTGTCTCCCCGGCCGCATCTGCCGTTTCCCGCGTCGGGTCGTCTACCCCGGGACGTCCTCCGCGACGACCCGCTCCCGCTGCTCCCGAACCGTCCCTTCCGGGCGGACCGGGAGACGTTCCGGCACACCTTGGTCCGGCTGCCGGCCGTGCGCAGGCCGTGGCTGGGGGCGATCCTCGACAACCTCGCACGAGGTCCCTCCGCCAACCTCTTCTAGCCGCCCTGCGGCCGGACCCCGCTTCTCTTCGGGTCTCGGTCCACCGGGCGCGACCCGGCGGCGGTGACCGCCCCCGGGCGCGTGGTCGCGGGCCGCGTCCGGTTCCCCGCAGAGGGCCGCGGCCTGTTGGAGGCAGTGCTCGGCCTCGATGTCCCGGCCGAGGGCCCGCAGGGCGTTTCCGCAGGTGGTGAGGAGCAGGGCCCGGCGCTCGGCGGACTGCTCGCGTGGGGCGAGGGTCAGGGCGTGCCGGCACCGGTCGAGGGCGGCGCGGGGGCGGCCGACGGTCAGAAGGTGGGCCGCCAGGTGGTACAGGGCCAGCGTCTCGGTGTGGGGGTGGGCCAGGGAGCGGGCCATCTCGGCCGCCTCCTCGCGCCGGATGCCGGCCTCGGCCAGCTCCCCCGTGTGCTCAAGCGCGGCCGCCCAGTTGATCAGGGCGATCACCTGCCCGCGCCGGTCCCCGGCCCGGAGGGCCAGAGCGGGAGCGCGGCTGAGGTGCGACAGTGCTGCCTGGTGCCGTCCGTTCTCGGTGAGGACCCAGCCCAGCAGGGAACGCAGCCGCGACTCGGCGTCGGTGTCGCCCAGCGCGACGGCGGCCGCGAGGCCGTGTTCGAGCGTCGGCTCCCAGCCGTCGTGGACCTGCCGCACGATCAGCGGCCACAACTGGACGGCGAGGCGCCAGGCAAGTTCCGGACGCCCGGCCCGGGCCGCCGCGGACACCGCGGCGGTGAGGTTCGCACGCTCGGTGACGTACCAGGCCATCGCCTCGGCGCGGTCGGCGAACACCGGCGGCGGACCGGGCGGGGACGCCTGCGCGGGCAGGGAGCAGCACGGCTGGCTGCCCGGTTCGACCGCGGACGCGGCGGCCTGCGCGGCGGCCAGATAGTGCAGCAGCAGGCGTTCGAGGCCCGTCGGGTCCGCCTGCTCCGACAGGGAGCGCGCGTACAGCCGTACGAGATCGTGCATGAGGTAGCGGCCACCGGACCGTTCCTCGACCAGGTGGGCCGCGGCCAGCTCCTCCAGTGCGGCGCGCGCGGCGGCGGGCTGCAATCCGCCGAGCGCCGCCGCGGCACCGGCGTCGAGTTCGGAGCCGACGTGCAGGGCCAGTTGGCGAAACAGCAGGGCCCCGGCCGCGGGCAGCCGTTGGACGCTCAGGCGCAGGGTGGCCGCGACGCCGAGGTCCTCGGTGGCGAGCAGGGACAGGCGCTGGTGTTCGTCGGCCAGGTCGTCGGCCATCGCGCGGAGGGTCAGCCGGGGCCGCGCCACGATCCGGGCGGCGGCCAGCCGCAGTGCCAGCGGCAGGCCGTCGCACAGGGCGGACAGCTCCTCGGCGGCGGCGGGTTCGGCGGCCACGCGCGACGCGCCGATGGCACCGCTGAGCACGCGTACGCCGTCCGCGGGCGCCAGGCGCCGAAGCGGCAGCAGCCGGGCGCAGTCGGTGGCCACCAGCCCTTCGAGCCGGTGGCGGCTGGTGACCAGCACCGTGCACCGGGGTGTTCCGGGCAGCAGCGGACGGACCTGCGCCGAGTCACGGGCGTTGTCGAGCACGATCAGCGCGCGCCGGTCGGCCAGCAGGGAGCGGTAGAGGGTCTCGGCACCGCGCACGTGCCGTGGCAGGCGTTCCTCCTCGACGGCGAGGGCCGACAGGAAGTCGTGCAGGACGCCGGCATGCGCAGTGCCGGTGCCGTCCGGTTCGAGGGTGTGCAGGTCGGCGTAGAGGATCCCGTCGGGGAAGTCGTCGGCGTGCGCGTGCGCCCAGTGCAGGGCCAGCGAGGTCTTGCCGACACCGGCCGGCCCGGTCACCACGCTCAGGGTGGCGGTGCCGGCCGGTGCGAGGGCGGTCAGCCGGGCGAGGTCGGCGGTGCGGCCGGTGAACCCGGCCGGGGTGCGCGGCAGGAGGCAGGGGACCGGCGGGCCGGGACGCGGGGGTGCGGCGGGGTTCGCTCCTCGGGGCGGTCCGGGCGTGACCGGGTTCGCTCCCGGCCGCTGTCCGGGCGCGACCGGCTGGAGTGTGCCGTTGAGGGCGGGGCCGGGTGGCCGGGAGTGCAGGACGTCGAGGTACGCCGTCGACAGCGCGGGGCCGGGATCGACGCCCAGCTCCCGGGAGAGGAGTTGCCGGGTGCGGTGGTGGAGGGCGAGGGCGTCGCCCTGGCGGTCGGCGGCGTGCAGGGCGCGGACCGTGGCGGCGATCAGGGACTCGCGCAGCGGGTGCTCCTCGGCCGCGGGCCGCAGCAGGGTGAGCGCGTCCGCCCCGTCGCCGCACGCGTGCAGGGCGTCGGCGTACCGTTCCAGCGCGACCAGGCGCTCCTCCGCCAGCCGGTCGGCGGCCGCCGACAGCGAAGGGCTGTCACCGATCCCGCAAAGTGCCCGTCCCCGCCACAGACCGAGGGCCTCGGCGAGGAGCGCGGCCCGCTCCGCGGCGGGGACGGCCGTGGCGCGGCGCGCCAGGTCGTGAAAGCGCCGTACGTCCACCGAGTCCGCAGCGGCGCGCAGGGCGTAGCCCCCGCTCCCGGTGACGAGTTCGGCCGCGGGCGCCGTCCGCATCAGTCCGCGCAGCGCGGACACATGGCCGTAGACGATGGTGCGGGCATGGGTGGGTGGCCGGGAGTCCCACAGCGCGTCGATGATCCGTTCGGCGCTGACGGGTGTGCCGTCCGCGAGCAGGAGCAGCGCGAGCACGGCCCGGCGCTTGGGAGGGCCGAGCGGCACCTCGCTGTCACCCGTGAAAGCCGAAACCGGCCCGAGAAGCCGGAATTCCATCAGCATTGTCCCCTTGGCCATGTCGTCCGGGCGGACATTCACCGAAGGCCAGACAAGCATGCCCAGCCGCGAAAGCGGGTCCGCAGACTGGGAATTGGACAATCGTCCCTTCAATTCCGTCCAGAACTTTTCGGGTTGCCCAAAGAGCCTGTGATCCCTGCCACCGAGTCCGCGTGTGTACGGCAACACCACTGGTCCGAAAGGGTGTTGGGAATGCGGTGTGGACGCCGAATCGTTGGTACCGAATTCAATTGTTCGTGTCCCGGGCCGGGCGAGGACCGAGGCCGGCCCGCCGGCGACCTAACGGGGCTAACGGGCGGACAACTCTGGTGCCCCTGCTGGGCGTTACACCCTCGTTAGGCCTCCTCGGCAGGCTTCTTTCCCGGAAGCCAGAACCGAGCATCAGGAGGCGCAATGTCACACAGCGCACGTCTTCGCAGGGGCCGGAGCGCGGTACGCAGGGCGGTGACCGCGAGCGGCACCCTGGCCGCGACCGGCCTGGCCGCCGTGGCCGTGTTCGCCTCGGCCGGCAGCTCCGCCGCCGCGACCGGGCACGCCACCGTGGCCGGGCACGGCACGGCACAGGCGTCCCCGGTGTCGGCGCAGTCGGCCCGCAGCACCCGGGTGCACATCAGCAACGGCACCACCACGACCCTGTACCGCAACTACTCGTCGCTGTCCCACGGGGTCTGGGACGACGACACGCCCCCCGAGGCCATCGACGGCGGGGCCGCGGTCGTCTGGGGCTCCCATTCCTCGGGGCTGATGACCGGGACGGAAGGCGAGGTCCGCTACTCCGTCGGCAACGCCGGTGAGGTCTCCATCCACTGGGACAACCCGTACGCGGGCAGCAACAGTTACAGCTGCACGGCGCCCGCCGGCTACACCTGCGCGACCACCGGAGGCAGCGGCAACAACACGGAGGTGTGGTTCACCATCAGCGGCAAGGCCGGTGCCGTCGCCTCCCGCGGCCCGCGGTCGGCCTCCGCGGCACGCAGCACGCACGTCACGCTCCAGAACCGTACGCCCAACGAAATGCTGCGCACCTCGTCGAGCCTGGTGCACGGAACGTGGAGCGAGAACCTGCTCCCGCCGGACCACGTCTACCCGATGTCCAACGCGATCTGGCAGTCCGAGTCGAACGGCTTCGCGACGGGGACGCAGGGAACGGCCGTCTACAACATGCTCAACGTCGGCACCGTCACCGTCTCCTGGGACCAGTACGTCTGCTCGCCGCCCGACGGATACAGCTGCCGCCAGGACGGCGGCGGAGGTGACAACGCCGCGGTCACCTTCACCGTGCTGAAGAACTGACGACGCGCGCCTCTCCCGACGGCCGTTTCCACCCACCGCATTCCCCCGCGCCACAGTTGCTCCTGTTGTGCGAGAGCGAAAGGACGCTGATGTCCCGCTACACCGTTGCGCTGGCATGCGCCGCCGCCCTGGCCGTGCTCACGGCCGGTTCCGCCGTGGCCCTGCCCGCCGACACCGCGCCGTCCGGCCGCGCGCCCGCGGCCGCCACCGCGCCGTCGAACACCTATGTGCTGGCCCCGCAGGACACCCCTGACCTGTGGCTCGGTGACGCCGACTACTTCGGATCGGTCGAGTGCAGGTCCAGCCGGCTCTGGTACGGAGACGCACGCGACAACGCCGTCTGGCAGACGACCACCAACGGCGACGGCTCCATCTCGCTGGTGAACCTGGACATCCACGGGAACAGGGAGCGGCTCCAGAACGTGGGCGGGGGAGTCCTCGTCTCGGACGCCACCGGTGACGCCTCCCACTGGTTCAAGGTCGCCGGCCCGTCCGGCACCTTCGGGCTGCGGAACAAGGCCACGGGCCGCTACCTGGCGTACACCGCCGCCGGCACGGTGCTCGGAGCCGTCAACGCCTACTGGTGGTACATGGTCAACACGCTCCCGTAGTAGGGGAGTTCACCCGTACCGAAGCCCCCCGGGCCGCCGGCCGATTCCGCCGGCCGCCGCCGTCGTGCGGCCGGCGGCCCCGGGCGCGGGTCAGAGGTCCTGGGCGGGCCAGTCCAGCAGCCGTGCCCCGATCACCGCGGTCTGGAGCGTGTACCGGTGGGCGGGATCGGCCGGGTTGCTGCCGGTGAGCTTGTGGATCCGCTCCAGGCGGTACGTCAGGGCGCGCACGCTCAGACTCAGGCGACGGGCGGCCTCGGCCGCGACGCAGCCGCACTCGAAGTACGCGGTCAGGGTGTCCAGGAGAACCTGGGCGCCCCCGCGGGCCGTGGTGAGCGGCCCGAGAGCGTCGAGGACGAGGTCGGCCATCGCCTGGCGGTCACGCGTCAGCACCGGATAGACGAGCAGGTCGGCGGCGCGCAGCACCGCTTCGTCGAGACCGAGACGCTCGCCCAGTTCGAGGGCGTTCAGCGCCTCCTCGTACGAGTGGACGACGCCGCCGGGGCCCGGCTGGGGCCGGCCTATCGCGATCCGGACGCCCTCGGTCGCCGCGTAGGCCTGCTTGGCGAAGTAGGCGAGGACCTCGTCCTGATGGCCGGGCGCGATGCACAGCAGCCGGCCGTCCTTGGTCGTGATCAGGATGTTGCGGTCGCCGAAGCGGCCGATGAGGGCACGCTCCACCTGCCGTGGTTCCGGACCGCCCTCGGCGTAGGAGGCCGGGCCCTGGGCCACGGCGACCGCGTGCGCGCGCGACAGCCGCAGGCCGAAGCGTTCGGCGCGCTCGGCGAGACGCCCCAGATCGCTGCGGCCGTACAGCAGGTCCTCGATGAACTCACGGCGTGCGGACTCCTCGTGGCGCACGGCGTGGCGCTGGGCACGTTCGTAGCCTTCCGCGAAGGCGTCTATCACCTGCTCCACGGTCGCGAGCGCGATCTCGGCGGAGCCCGCGCCGTGCGGCCACGCGGAACGCGCGGCGCCCAGGTGCGCGCGGACGAGGGCCCGCAGCCCGTGACCGGCGTCCGCCGCCGCTTCCCCCAGGGCCCGCCGGGTCTCGATCTCCTCACGGGTGAGACGCCGGCCGCTGGCCGACACCCCGGCCAGGATCTCGGCATACCCGTGCAGATAGTCGGCGAGATTCTCCCGCTCGGTCACGTCGTCCCCCGAATCCTGACGTGCCGGTGACGGGTTCTTAGCGGTTCACCGGCATGCAGACCCTAGTGAACACTGCCGGGAATCGGCAATGCGTGTCCGTGCCCCGGCCGTGCACCATGACGTGCGGGGAGCACTGCGAAGGTTCTGGTGCCGGACACCGGCAGGTGGTGCCCGGCCCGGAACCCGGAGGGGAGCGGTGCGCCGCCGAGGGCATCGCGCGGGGGAAGAGGGTGGGGGAGATGGGTGCGTCCGTGGAGGCCGCGACCGGCCTGCCGGGAATCCTCTTCACCGCCGCACTCGCCGTGTCCGTGTGCTTCTGGCTGCTGGCCGCCGTCGGCGCCGTGGCCGTGGACACCTTCGACGCGGACGTCGACCTCCAGGCCTTGGGCATGGGCGGGGTGCCCGTGTCCGTCGCGCTGTCGCTGCTCACGGCGCTCGCCTGGCTCGTCGACGTCGGTGTGACCGCCCTGTTCGCCCTGCTGGACACCTCGGGGCCCACGGCCGTCGCGCTCCATCTGGCGGCGCCCGGGGGCGCGTTGCTCGTCGCCTGGCGGCTGACCTGTCTGATCGTGCGCCCGCTGCACCGCCTCTTCCCCGGCACCCCGACGACCCGGTGCCCCCGGGTCCCGCCGCGCACGCCGACGGCCGACGCGCCGCCGGGTCACACGGGACGCGGGACCGCGCCCCCGGATCCGTATCCCGAAGCGACCGCCCCGCCAGCCACCTGACGTCTCAACTCCCTTACGTCCCAAGGATCTATGACATGGCTGCCATCGGCGTGCTCGCCGCCGCCCTGCTGTTCGCCGCCTTCCTCCTGCTGCTCGCCTTCTCCCGGCTCTTCCGCAAGGTCGAGCAGGGCAAGGCGCTGATCGTCTCCCAGACACGCAAGGTCGACGTGACCTTCACCGGGCAGATCGTGCTGCCCGTGCTGCACAAGGCCGAGGTCATGGACATCTCGGTGAAGACCATCGAGATCACCCGCACCGGCCGTGAGGGACTCATCTGCCGGGACAACATCCGCGCGGACATCCGGATCTCGTTCTTCGTCCGGGTCAACAAGACCGTCGAGGACGTCATCAAGGTCGCCCAGGCCGTCGGCACCGCCCGGGCCAGCGACCGGGACACCCTCCAGGAACTGTTCCACGCGAAGTTCTCCGAGGCCCTGAAGACCGTCGGCAAGCAGATGGACTTCACCGACCTCTACACCAAGCGCGAGGAACTGCGCTACCAGATCATCGAGCTCATCGGCGTCGACCTCAACGGCTACCACCTGGAGGACGCGGCGATCGACTACCTGGAGCAGACGCCGCTCACCCAGCTCGACCCGGCGAACGTCCTCGACGCCCAGGGCATCCGCAAGATCACCGAACTGACGGCCGTCGAGCACGTCCGCACCAACGAGGCCCAGCGCAACGAACAGAAGGAGATCACCCGCCAGGACGTCGACGCACGCGAGGCGATCCTGGAACTGGAGCGCAGGCAGGCCGACGCCGAGATCAAACAGAGGCGGGAGATCGACACCGTACGGGCGCGCGAGGAGGCCGAGACCGCGCGGGTGGTGGAGGAGGAGCGGCTGCGCGCGCAGGGCGCCTTCCTGCGCACCGAGGAGCAGTTGGGCATCCAGCGGGAGAACCAGGCGCGCGAGGTCGCGGTCGCCGCGAAGAACCGCGAGCGCGTGATCGCCATCGAGAACGAGCGCATCGAGAAGGACCGGCTCCTCGAAGTCATCGGGCGTGAACGGGAGACGCAGCTGACCCGGATCGCCGCCGAGAAGGAGGTCGAGGCCGAGAGGCGGGACATCGCCGAGGTCATCCGCGAGCGGGTCGCCGTGGACCGGACGGTCGCCGAGCAGGAGGAGTCCATCAAGAAACTGCGGGCCGTCGAGGCCGCGGAACGCGACCGTCAGGCCGTGATCATCGCCGCCGAGGCCGAGGCGCAGGAGAAACTGGTCAAGGACATCAAGGCCGCGGAAGCCGCCGAACAGGCCGCCACCCACCGCGCCGCCGAGCAGATCACCCTGGCCGAGGCCCAGTTGAGGTCCGCCGACCTGGAGGCGAAGGCCAAGCTGCGCCGGGCCGAGGGCGTCCAGGCCGAGGCCGCCGCCGAAGGGCTCGCGGCCGTCCAGGTCCGCGACAAGGAGGCCGAGGTCATCGAGAAGGCCGGCCGCGCCGAGGCCGTGGCCACCGAGGCCCGGCTGCTCGCCGAGGCCCAGGGCACCCAGGCCAAGGCGCTCGCGGAGGCCATGGCCATCGGAGAGAAGCTCAAGGCCGAAGCGGCCGGCCTCACCGAGAAGGCCGCCGCGATGGCCGCCCTCGACGACGCCTCGCGCGGCCACGAGGAGTACCGGCTGCGCCTGGAGGCCGAGAAGGAGATCCGGCTCGCCGGGCTCGACGTCCAGCGCCAGGTCGCCGAGGCCCAGGCCACGGTGCTCGCCACCGGCCTTGAGAACGCCGACATCGACATCGTCGGCGGCGAGTCGGTCTTCTTCGACCGGCTGATGTCCTCGATCGCGCTCGGCAAGTCGCTCGACGGCTTCGTCGAGAACTCGGGAACCGCCCAGGCACTCGCCAAGCCGTGGCTGGACGGCACGTCGAGCTTCACCGACGACCTCACCCGCGTCCTCGGCTCGGTCGCCAGGGCCGACGTGCAGAACCTCACGCTCTCCGCGCTGCTGATGAAACTCATGAAGTCGGACGGAGCGCTCGTCGCCCCCGCTCAGCGCCTTCTCGACCAGGCGGGTGAACTCGGCCTCGCCGACACCCCGATCGCGGCGCTCAACGGCACCACGCGGGTCTGACGACCGCCGCCGGAGCCGCCGCACAGGGGACGGCGGCTCCGGCCCGCACCTCCCGAAGGGAAGCACGCACGATGGCAACCGGCCTCCAGCCGGAGACGCTCCGGACCGCGACGCACGACGCCGTCGACACCGGCACGTACGAGGTGCTGCGCGACCGGCTCGCCGCACAGGCCGCCGAACTCGCCCGCCGCGCCGAGGCGCTCAACGCCCGCCGCACACAGGAGTTCGGCTCCGTACGACTGGAACTCACCGGCACCGGGCGGCTGCGCACGGACCGCCCGTGCGTGCCCCGCGACCTCGTGGCGGTCGGGGACCACCTCCTCCTCGGCTGCGTCCCGCACCCCGACGCCACGCAGGAGACCGCGGTCCGCGACGTGTTCGCGCTGCACGACCGGGACTTGAACAGGCTGCCCGAGGACGCGGTGCCCGGCCTGCTCGACGATCCCGCCTTCGTCCGCGAGTTCGCGGCCCTGTACCGCTACTACCGCCAGGCCCGCCTCCTGCGGCTCCGCCGCACGGACGGCAAGCTGCTCGCCGTGTTCCAGACGGGAGAGAAGGCCGACGACATCCGCGTACTGCGCTGGGCGCTGACCGCGGACGGGCGGGCGGCCTACCTGGACGCACGCGGCGACCGGGACCACGTCCTGCCGCCCTCCCACGACTTCGCGTGGGACGTCACGACACGCGAGGACCATGTCCTCGGCCGCCACCCCCGCGTCTCGGTCCAGGGGGAGGTCTTCGTCTCGACCGTCGGCGGAGTCCTCACCGTCAGCGCGGACGACGGCACCGACCAGGGAGAGCGGCTCTACACCGAACCGGTCGACGAACCCCTGCAGTCGCTCGCCGACGCCGAGGTGGCGCACGCACGCGTGGGCGCCCTCGTCCTGCTGCGGATCCGCCCCTACAAGGAGGACACCCACCGGTATCTGGTGTTCAACACCCTCACCGGATCCGTCGTCCGCCTCGACGGCATCGGCCAGGCCTGCCGCCGCCTGCCCGAGGACCAGGGCATCGTGTTCCCCCTCGGCTACTGCATGGCCACGGGCGCCCACAAGACCTACGACACGGACACCGCCGGCCTGGAGTTCGAGCGCGAGACACGCGCACCGAACGGCGAGGACGTCCTCTACGCGTTCCACGCGCCGGCGGAGGGCCGCAGCACACTGCTGTCGTACAACACGATCCGCAAGGAGGCCGCCGCCCCGCTGTCCTGCCACGGCCAGGCGCTCTTCGAGGACGGCACCCTCATGACGCTGCGCGCCGAGGGCGACGAACCGGCCCGCGTCCACCCCCTCCAACTCTGGCGCTCCCCGTACGTGTCGGACACCCACGCCGCCGACGCGCCCGTCGGCACGGGGCCGCTGGCCCGGATCGGCAACGCCGACCTCGTGCGCGGCATCTCCGACTGCCTGTCCGTCACCCGCGCCGTCGCCGAGACGACACCGACCACCGCCGTCTACGAGGCACTGGTCGCCGCCTGCGTCCGGGTCGCGGACACCTGCCACTGGCTCGGCGACGACGAACTCGGCGATCTCCGTACGCCGTTGGAGGCCGTACGTGCGACCGCCGAGCAGGTGCTGGCCGAGTTCGAGGCCGTACTGACCCAGACCCGCCAGGCCACCGGGGCGCTCGACGAGGCGGCGGACCGCATCACCGCGGTGGTACGCCGGCTGCGTGGTGAGAGTCCGCGCGACGCGACCGCCTGGGTGGACGGTCTCACCGAACTCCGTCACGCCCAGGGCCACTTGCTGACCCTCAAGGAGCTGCGCCACTGCGACACCGCGCGCGTCGACGAACTCGCCTCGGACGCCGCGGCCGACCTCGCGGCCTTCGGACAGCGCGCCGTCGCCTTCCTGGCCCGCGAGGACGCCTTCGCGAGCCACCAGACGAGCGTCGAACAGCTTGTCGCCGACGCCGAGTCGATCGCCACCGCCGCCGAGGCCGCCCCCCTCACCGCCCGCCTCGACCGTCTCGCCGAGGGCCTTTGCACGGTGACCGAGGTCGTCACCGGGATCGACGTCGCCGACGCCACGGTCCGCACCTCCGTACTGGAACGCGTCGCCGAGGTGCTCGGAGGCCTCAACCGGGCCCGCGCCACCCTCGGCAACCGCCGCCGCGCCCTCCTCGACCACGAGGGGCACGCCGAATTCTCCGCCGAATCAGCCCTGTTGGCCCAGTCGCTCACCGCCGCGCTCGCGGTGGCCGACAGCCCAGAGGCCTGCGACGAACAACTCGTCGCCGTCCTTTCACGCCTGGAGAACCTGGAGTCCCGCTTCGCCGAGTACGACGGCTTCCTCGGTGAACTCGCCGACCGGCGGGCCGAGATCCACGAGGTCTTCTCGGCCCGCCGCCAGACGCTCGCCGACACCCGCGCCCGCCGCACCGAGCAACTGGCCGCGTCCGCCGCCCGGGTCCTCGACGCGATCACCCGACGCGCGGCGACGTTCGCACGACCCGACGCGGTCTCCGCGTTCTTCGCCTCCGACCCCATGGTCGCCAAGGTCCGCCGCACCGCGGACGAACTGCGCGATCTCGGCGACACCCTGCGCGCACAGGAGCTGGACAGCCGCCTGCGGGCATGCCGGCAGGAGGCCGCCCGCGCGCTGCGCGACCGCACCGACCTCTACGCCGACGACGGCCGCACCATCCGCCTCGGCGGTCACCGCTTCACCGTCAACACCCAGCCCCTCGACCTCACGCTCGTCCCGGACGGCGACGGCCTCGCCTTCGCCCTCACCGGCACCGACTACCGCCGCCCCGTCACGGACCCCGGCTTCGCCGCGACCCGCCCCTACTGGGACCGGCACCTCCCCTCCGAGTCGCCCGAGGTCTACCGCGCCGAACACCTCGCCGCCCGCTTGCTCGCGGAGCACGGCCCCGACCACCTCGCCCAGACGGAACTCCCCGCCCTCGTACGGAAAGCAGCGGAAGAGGCGCACGACGAGGGCTACGAACGCGGAGTCCACGACCACGACGCGACCGTGATCCTCACCGCCCTGCTCCCGCTGTACGAGCAGGCCGGACCCCTGAGCCACGAGCCCGCGTGCCGCGCCGCCGCCCAGCTCTTCTGGGAACACGGAACCACGGAGGAAGCCCGCACCACCTGGACGCGGCGCGCGGTCTCCCTCGCCCGGGCCCAGAACACCTTCGGACCGGCCACCGCCACCGCCGAACTCCAGGGCGAACTGGCCGCGGCGGTCGGCGCCTGGTCCCCTCCGGACGACGGCACCGCGACCGGAGCCGCCTCCTACCTGTTCGAGGAACTGACCCGCGGTCCCGAGGGGTTCGTCCTCAGCGCGGGCGCCCGCACCCTGCTCGACAAGTTCCGCCGCGCGGTGGGCACCACGGCCTACGACGAGGACCTGACGGCACTCGACGCCCTCGCCGCGCGCCGCCAGCTGGTCGAGGCATGGCTGTCCTCGTACGCGTCCGCCACCGGCCAGGACGTCCAGCCGGGCGATCTCGCCGAGGCGGTGGCGGCCGAGCTGTGCCCGTCCCTCACCCGCTACGAGTCGGACGCCCCCCTGACGGTCACGGCGGAAGGGCTGCTCGGCGTCCACCCGCGCGTCGTCGGCCGCCGACTTCCGCTGCGGATCGACGAGTTCCTGGCCCGGACAACCGGGTTCCGGGAACGGGAGGCCCCTGCCTTCCGCGCCTACCAGCGTCGCCGCACCGCCCTGGTGACCGCCGAACGCTCCCGGCTGCGCCTGGACGACCACCGGCCGCGCGCCATGTCCTCGTTCGTCCGGGGGCGCCTCATCGACGAGGTGTACCTCCCGCTCGTCGGCGACAACCTCGCCAAGCAGCTCGGCACCGCCGACGAGACGCGGCGCACCGACACGGGCGGCCTCCTGCTGCTCGTCTCCCCGCCCGGGTACGGCAAGACGACGCTCGTCGAGTACGTCGCCGACCGCCTCGGCCTCCTGTTGGTGAAGGTCAGCGGCCCCGCGCTCGGGCACGCCGTCACCTCGCTCGACCCGGCCGAGGCCCCGAACGCCACGGCCCGCAACGAGGTGGAGAAGATCAACTTCGCCCTGGCGGCGGGCAGCAACACCCTCCTGTACCTCGACGACATCCAGCACACCTCCGCCGAACTGCTCCAGAAGTTCATCCCGCTGTGCGACGACACCCGGCGCGTCGAGGGCGTCAGGGACGGCGAACCGCGGACCTACGACCTGCGCGGAAAGCGCTTCGCCGTCTGCATGGCGGGCAACCCCTACACCGAGTCCGGCAGCGGCTTCCACGTGCCGGACATGCTCGCCAATCGCGCCGACGTGTGGAACCTCGGCGACGTCCTGGCCGGCAAGGACGACGTCTTCGCCCTCAGCTTCGTCGAGAACGCGCTCACCGCGAGCCCCGTCCTGGCACCGCTGGCCGGCCGCGACCGCGCCGACCTCGACCTGCTCGTCCGCCTCGCCGTCGAGGACCCCTCCGCACACGCCGACCGGCTCACCCACCGCTACGAGCCGGCCGAGCTCCAGCGGATCCTCGCCGTCCTGCGACACGCGCTCTCCGCCCGCGACACCGTCCTCGCGGTCAACGACGCCTACATCGCCTCCGCCGCCCGGTCCGACGGCGCCCGCACCGAACCGCCCTTCCGGCTGCAGGGCTCCTATCGCAACATGAACAGGATCGTTCAGCGCATCCAGCCCGTGATGAACGAGAAGGAGCTCTCCGCCGTCATCGACGACCACTACACGGCCGAGGCCCAGACCCTCGCCGGCGGAGCCGAGGAGAACCTCCTCAGGCTGGCCGAGCTGCGCGGCACGCTCACCGGTGAACAGGCGGACCGGTGGGCCGAGGTGAAGGCCGCGTACGTCCGGACACAGACGCTGGGCGGCCCCGACGGCGATCCCCTGCTGCGCGCGGTCGCCGCCCTGGGCCTGCTCGCCGACCGGGTCGGCGCCGTCGAGTCCGCCATCGTCCGAGCGGCCGGCACTCCGAACGGGCTCGCGGGCCCCGGCGCCCGCCACGCGGCGGGACGACGGGAGGCGTGACGGCGAAGCGTTCCGCCGCGTCGCGCGGTCGGCGTGATCGTTGTCGGCCGTGCGCGCGTTGGCTGTATCGTGCGGGCACGGGCGTCTGCCGCGACCCGCCGCCCCAGCGGCGCGAGGGACACGGCCGCGTCGAGGACCGAGACGGGAGCCCGGCGTGCGCGCGCGTGACTTGGCGGAGCAGTACGAGACGGTCGGCCTCGACAGCGACGCGATGGACGCCGCACGACTGATGGCCGCGCATCGGCTCCCCGCACTGCTGGTGGTCGACGAGGACGGCGCGCCGAAGGCGGTCCTCCCCGCCTCACAGATGGTCAAGATCCTCGTACCGGGCTATGTGATCGAGGATCCGACGCTCGCCGCGGTGGTCGACGAGCGGCACGCCGACCGGCTGTGCGCCGCCCTGGCGGGCCGCGCGGTGCGCGACTGCCTGGCCAGGACCACACCGCCGCCGGTCGTCGCCGCTCCGGACGAGACCGCCCTCCAGGTCGCCGCGCACATGGCCCAGGCGCGCAGCCCGCTCGTGGCCGTGGTGGAGAAGGACAAGGCGGGCACACGGCTCCTGGGCGTCATCACGGCCTCCCACCTGCTGGAGCGCCTGCTCGCCGCGGGCTCCGCCTGACACCGGGCGTCGGGAGACCCGCCCAGGCCGTTCCCTGCCGGGAACCGGCAATGTGCCGCCGCCCGAAGTGCCCGCCAACGGCCTGTTAAAGATCCGTCAAGAACCGGTAAGGTTGCCAACGGTGTGCCGGGAAGTCTGGTCGGCGAGCAGGGGATTACTCTCTCTCCGATCGGGGCGTGCCACATGGAACTGGCGATGATGTCCGGCGTCGTGTCGCCGGTGACGGTGCGATTGTCGCGTCGCGCGGCGCGGAGCGCGCTGCCGACGCCCCTTCTCCTTCTTCGCCGTCCCCTTCTCGCCGGAGTCGCGCTCTTCGCCGTGCCGGCCCTCGCCGCCGTACGCGCCCTCGGAGGGACCGGAGCGCCGTGAACGACTGGCACAGCTGGGCGGCGATCGTCGTGTTCGTCGGCGCGTACGCCCTCATCATCAGCGAAAAGATCCACCGCGTCGCCGTGGCCCTCGGCGGCGCGGGCCTCATGTTGGCGATCGGGGCGACCGACGACGTCTCGGCGTTCTACTCCGAGGACTCCGGCATCGACTGGAACGTCATCTTCCTGCTGATGGGCATGATGATGATCGTCGGCGTGCTCAAGAAGACCGGGATGTTCGAGTACCTGGCCATCTGGTCCGTGAAGAAGGCGAAGGCCAGACCGTTCCGGGTGATGGCCATGCTCGTGGTCATCACGGCGGCCGCCTCCGCGCTCCTCGACAACGTCACCACGGTCCTGCTGATCGCCCCGGTGACCCTGCTCGTCTGCGAGCGTCTCGCCCTGCCGGCCGCGCCCTTCCTCATCGCCGAGGTGTTCGCCGCCAACATCGGCGGCACCGCGACCCTGGTCGGCGATCCGCCCAACATCATCATCGCCAGCCGGGCCGGCCTGACGTTCAACGACTTCCTCGTCCATCTCGCCCCGCTGGCCGTGCTGCTGGTCCTCGTTCTGGTGGCGCTGTGCCGGGTGATGTTCCGCAGGTACTTCGTCTACGACGAGGACCGGGCCGCCGAGATCATGGCCCTGGAGGAGCGGGAGGCCATCAAGGACCCCCGGCTGCTGGTCCAGGGCCTGATCGTGCTCACCCTGGTCGTGGCCGGATTCGTCCTGCACCCGGTTCTCCACTACGAGCCCAGCATCGTCGCCCTGCTCGGAGCGGGACTGCTCGTCGCCGTCTCCACGGCGGAGACGAGCGAGGTCCTGGCCGAGGTCGAGTGGCCCACGCTCGCGTTCTTCGCCGGTCTGTTCATCATGATCGGAGGGCTCATCGACACGGGTGTCATCGACGAGGTCTCCAAGGGCCTGGCCCACGCCATCGGAACGAGTGAACTCGGCGGCTCGCTGACCCTGCTGGGCGCCTCCGCGGTGCTCTCCGGGGTCGTCGACAACATCCCCTACGTGGCCACCATGGCCCCCATCACCAGCGACCTGGTCCACTCCATGGGTGGCGGCGCCGACCACGTCATGTGGTGGGCGCTGGCCCTGGGCGCCGACCTGGGCGGCAACGCCACGGCCATCGGCGCGTCGGCGAACGTCGTCGTCCTCGGCATCGCGGAACGCAACCGCCAGACCATCACCTTCTGGCAGTTCACCAAGTACGGACTGGTCGTCACCGCCGTGACGGTGGCGATCTCCCTCGGCTATGTGTGGTTGCGCTACTTCGCCCTGGCCTGACGCCGTGCGCCTCCGGCCGGACGACCTCTCGGACCGGAAGTCGCCCAGGATCAGGGCCGGTCGGGTCCCGGGAGGTCTGCGCTCGGAAGGGTGTGTCAGAGTCTCGGCATGCTCGATATCGTGGTGCAGACGGAGAGTCAGGAGCGGCACGTCCGTGTGTCCGCCGACGAACTGGCTGGGGTGGTCCGGCGCATCGGTGAGGACGGTGACCGGTTCCTCGTGGTCCAGCGGATCCCCGACCTGCCCGACGTCTTCGCCCAGGTCTGGCACAAGTCCGGTGGTGACTACACGCTGGAGTACCGCGACGGTGCCGCCGACCGGCACTTCCAGGCGATGGTCGACGTGCCCGAGGACGTGATCGCCGCGATCACGGGCTGGGCCCGCCAGGAGGCCGGATGGGACGGCGGCCTGGCCTGGTCGCCGCTGGACATGGGCCCCGCCCACGAGGTGCCGCCGCTCGACCTCGACGAGGACGAACGCGCGGAGTTGGAGCAGCGCGTCCGCCTGGAGTTGCTCGGCGGCTACGCCTCCCGGGCCGAACTGGCCGAACTCGCCGAGGAGTACCTGGTCACCAAGGAACGCCGGCCGGTCTCGCGTGAGCAGGCGGCGGCTCTGGCCGACCGGTTGTGGGTGGAGCGGGTCGCGGAGCAGGTCGCGTGGCAGGGCGAGACCGACCCCGAGCGGCTCACCCGCGCGTTCGCCTCTCTGGAGAGGGCCGGTGTCACCGCCCGCGAGAACTTCACCTGTTGCCGCAGCTGCGGCGAGTCCGAGATCGGCGGCGCGGGCGCACCCGACGCCCGCGGTTTCGTCTACTTCCACACCCAGTGCACGGACTCCGCCGCGGCCGGCCAAGGACTGATGCTCCTCTACGGTGGCTTCGACGGTTCCTCCGAGACCACTGCGTCCATCGGCCGCGAGGTCGTGACCGCCCTTGAAGCGGTCGGCCTCCACACCGAGTGGGACCGTGACCCCGGCCGGGCCATCACCGTCACCCCCCTGGACTGGTCCCGCCGCTTGGTCGGCTAGGGACAGTCGGCGGAGGGGTGGGCCCAGGCGGCTCGCAGGAGTTTCGCGGCGCCGCGGACCGCCGCGGTGTGCGGCGCGGGGACGGGCTGGACCGGCGCGCGCAGTCGGTCGGCGAGGCGATAGGTGATGTCGGGTCGCAGCGCGCCCCCGCCCGCGAGCAGTGCGCCCCGGCGCAGGGCTTCGAACGTGGCCGAGGTGTGATCCTGCTCCAGCATGGCGGTCACCATGGCGACGACAGCGTCGGTGATCCGCGACGGCGGGGTGCGGTGGTCCAGGTCGCTCGTGCCCAGGGCGGTCTGCCGTGCGTCGGTCACCGCGCCGTCGGCGAGCAGCGTGACCTCGGTGAGGTGGGCGCCGAGGTCCACGACGAGCAGGGGCGGGGTCGGGTCGGCGTCGGCGCCGATGGCCACGGCGCGCGCGGTCGGGACGGTCAGGACCGAACGCGGGCGCAGGACTTCGACCACGGTACGGGCCTGGGCCCGATAGGCGACTCCACCGAGTACGGGAGTGGTCAGGATGAGCAGGGGGCGACCGAGGCGGGGGAGTCGATGACCGAGCAGCCGGTCCAGCATCCGGGCGGTTCCGGGAGTGTCGACGATGGTGCCGCGCTGGATGGGGTAGGTGGCGCCGGGGCCGGGGAAGGTCACGGTGGGTACGTCGAGGATCAGGCGTCGCCCGGACGCCCAGACCCGGGTGCGGGCGCTGCCCAGGTCGAGGGCGAGGGCGGCGTACGGCCGGACCCGGGACCATGCGCGGTGCCGGTCGGGCCGCATGCGAAGGGTCACTGTCCCGCCTCCCGAACGTTCCGGCGCTGACTGGGTCGTGGGATCGAGGCGGGCCTCCGACCGGGCGATGCGCCGGTCGAGAGAGTCGAGTGGCATGGTGATTCCTTCCGCCGAAGGGGAGGCGGCTCGTGCCGGGGTGGGGATTCGTCAGGGAGCGAGGACCGGAGGAGGGCGGTTGAGGTTCATGCCTTCACCGTCGTCGTAGGGCCACGCGGAAACCATGGGGCGAGATACCCATCTGCGGCCTGTCGCGGAGCCCACCGGAGCGTGGGCGGTACAGGCCTGGGAAGCGGCATGGCAGCCCGGCTCCGCGGCGGCCGGGCCTTCCGCGGTCGGGTGGCGGCCCTGGTGGAGTGAGCTCTTCGGCGACCGCCATGAAGCAGCGCAGGATCTGTGGCTCCAAGCTGCGACGATACCTGCCGGGTATCGGTGTTGCGGGACGGGTCTTGGACACCGGCGCGGTTCCGGCTGTCCACTCGTGCCCATGAATCGACGGGGCCGCCGCAGACCGGTGGCCCATGAACGGGAACGATGAACATCGCCTACTGGATCGTCGCCGGACTGCTCGCCCTCTTCTACTGCTACGCGGGAACGCTGAAGGTGACCCGCGGCCGTGATCGACTCCGTCCGATGATGGCCTGGGTCGACCGCGTCCCCCTGCCCGCCGTCAGGGCGCTGGGGGCGGTCGAAGTACTCGGCGCCATCGGCTTGGTCCTGCCACCGCTGACCGGCGTCGTGCCCTCGCTGGCCCTGGCCGCGGCCATCGGTTTCGTCCTCCTGCAGGCAGGCGCGATCGCCGTGCACCTGACCGGCAGGGAAGACCGCGGGATCGCACTCAACGTCGGCCTCGTCGTCACCGCGGCCGTTGCCGTCGGGCTCGCCGCCGGGCTCTGAGGTTTCAAGCGGCGGGCGATGCGGGAGACGTACGGCGGCGGCCCCGGGGCCCCCAGGCCCCCCCGGGGGGCCCCCCCCCCCGGGGGGGCGGGCCCCCCCCCCCGGCCGGAGTTCCGGGGAGATCGCGATCGGCTACGTGGTACGGGCGTCCCGGCCGGAGCCGACGCACAGCGCCCAGATGACGAAGGCGTCGACGGCGATCAGCACGCTGGCCCACACCGGCGAGTACGGCAGCCACATGAAGTTGGCGACCATGGCCAGGCCCGCGAGGGTGATGCCGACGATCCGGGCCCACAGCATGCCGCGGAACACGGCGATGCCGGCGAGGACGATCAGGACGCCGAGCGTGAGGTGGATCCAGCCCCAGCTCGTGAGGTTGAAGGTGTAGACGTAGTTGCGGGTGGTGACGAACACGTCGTCCTTGGCGATGGCGGCGATGCCCTGGAATATCGCCATCGCGCCTCCGAAGATCATCATGACTCCGGCGAAGGCGGTCCAGCCGGACACCCACGCCCCCGAACTGCCGGCGGTTCCCTGCCGGTGCATACCCGTCGTCGTCATTGCGAGCTCCTCCTGCGTAGGGCCTCGCCACTGACCGGGCGACGGTCGGTGGCCCACATTTCAGCTTGCCACGGGAATGACGGACCGGCAGATCGTCGGAAATCGATCCCGGACGCGGCGGGATCGAGATGCGGGGGAATGCGTTCGGTGCTCCAATGGTCCTGCCCGGTGCGCCGAGAGGAATTCGGCGCGCGCAGGGGAGGGAATCCCTTTCGGGCTCGTTCCGTTTGTCTCGTGCCGGAAAGGAAACCACCGTGCCAGGTCTCCTCCGCGGGGTCGCCCGCACCGCCGTGGTGGCCGGTACGGCCACCGCCGTCTCGAACCGCGTGTCCCGTCGTCAGCAAGGACGATGGGCGCAGCAGGAAGCACAGCAGCAGTACCAGTACCAGGAGCAGCAGCCCCCGCCCCCGCCGCCTCCGCCCGCCGCGCCGGCCGACGAGATGACCAGCAAGATCGACCAGCTGAAGCAGCTGGGGGACCTCAAGGCCCAGGGCGTGCTCACCGAGGCCGAGTTCGAGGCGCAGAAGGCCCGGATTCTCGGCTGATCGCACAGGACCCCCGTCGAGGAACCCTGACAGCCCCCGGCGGGGACACACCGGGTGAAACACCGTGCCGGTGGCCGGGGCCCGGCCCCCGGCCACCGGCACGTGACGCGCCCCGGCCGGGTACGGGGCGAACTCCGGGCCGGGTACGCGCCGGAGCCCCGGCCCGTGTTCGAGGAGGACGTCCGGCCCTGTACGCGCCGAAGTCCGGCCCGTGTTCGAGGAGGCCGCCCGGCCCGCGTACGCGCCGGGCTCCCGGTCAGCCCACCCGGTGGCCGTTCTCCAGTTCCGCCGTGCCCGAGCCCTCCGCGAGGACGTCGAGCGCGGTGAGGACCCGGCGGCCGGAGGCGCCCGCGAGGTGGGCGGACACCTCCTCGCGGGCCACCAGCCGCCAGGACAGCAGCTCCTCCTCCTGCAGCCGGATCGCCCCGAGCTCGCGTTCGCCGAGCACCCCGCCGTCGTACAGATAGGCCACCAGCGGCGGGCGCTCCGGCCCGAGGACCCAGTCGACCGCCAGCAGCCGTCCGAGTTCCACGTCGAGGCCGATCTCCTCGGCGGTCTCACGGCGCGCGCCCTGCCGCGGGCTCTCGCCCTCGTCCGACTCCACCGTTCCGCCCGGAAGCGTCCAGCCGTCGCGGTAGTTCGGTTCGACGAGCAGGACCCGCCCGTCGGCGTCACGGAAGAGGGCGGCGGCACCGACGAGGACGCGGGGCAGACCGGCGATATATGCGGCGAAGTCCGAAGTGGTCACCCCGGAAGCGTAGCGAGAGCTCAGGCTTCGACCAGGGCGACCGTGCGGGACGCGAGCTCGCTGATCCGTACTCCGTCGAAGCCGAACACGGCGCTGCGGACGGTGTCCTCCAGCGGCTCCTTCCACTGCGGGGGAATCGCCTCCGCCCCGCACAGCACGCCCGCGACGGACCCCGCGGTCGCCCCGTTGGAGTCGGTGTCGAGACCGCCGCGGACCGTCAGCGTGATCGTGCGGGTGAAGTCGCCCTCGCCGTACAGCAGCCCGGCGGTCAGCACCGCCGCGTTCGGGACCGTGTGGATCCAGCCCATCCCCGCGGTCTCCTCGGACACGGTGGTGAGCGTGTCCTCCCAGGTCATCCCGGTCTCGTACAGCGCGATCACCCGGCGCACGGCGCGGGCCAGCCGGCTGCTCGCGGGGATCGGGGCGAGCGCCGAGTCCAGCGCGTCCCGGACGGACGGGGCGGTGAAGGCCGCGGAGATCAGCGCCGCCGCCCACATCGCGCCGTAGACACCGTTGCCGGTGTGGGACAGGACGGCGTCACGGCGGGCCAGCGAGGCCGCGCGCAGCGGCAGCCCCGGGGACGTCCAGCCGTAGACGTCGGCCCGGATCAGCGCGCCGATCCACTCCTGGTACGGATTCTCGTACGTCGCCGTCACCGGCGGTTTCAGACCCTGGGCGAGATTGCGGTAGGCGGCGCGCTCCGCGGTGAACGTCTGGAGGTACGGGAGGCGGGCCAGCCACAGGTCTCCCACCTGCTCCGTGCTGAAGGAGAAGCCGTGCGTCTCCAGCAGGTCGAGCCCGAGGATCGCGTAGTCCACGTCGTCGTCCCGGCAGCTGCCGTGGATGCGGCCGCGCACACAGCTGCGCCACTCCGGCCGCAGCCGGAACTCGTCCGTGCCGTCGTCGGGGGGACCGGGGAGGTAGTCGGTCAGGGGCAGGGCCCCGGCCCGCCGCAGATAGCGGTCGATCCGGTCCCGGGTCCAGTGGTCGCCCTGCTCGACCGGCTTGCCGAGCATGTTGCCCGCGATCCGGCCCAGCCAGCCTCCGAGTACGCGGTCGGCGATGTCGGTGCCCACAGGGGTCATGGCTCCGGTCTACCCAATTCCGGGCGGCCGCGCTCGCCGGGCAGGGGCATGACGGCGGGGGCCCGCGGCAGTTATGGTCACAGCGGCGCGACTGCCTTGACGTGTGCAAGGCCAGGAAGCAAGGGGAATGCAAGGTGGCGGACGCTGCTGTGGATCGGACCCCGCGTGTGCTCATCGCGGCGGACAAGTTCAAGGGATCGCTGACGGCCGTACAGGTCGCGGAGCGGGTCACGGCCGGACTGCGCCGGGTCGCGCCGCACGCCGAGATCGCGTCCCTGCCCGTGGCCGACGGCGGCGACGGCACCGTCGACGCGGCGGTCGCGGCCGGGTTCGAGCGCCGTGAGGTGCGGGTCGCCGGACCGCTGGGCGACGAGGTGACCGCCGCGTTCGCGCTGCGCGGGCGGACCGCGGTCGTGGAGATGGCCGAGGCGAGCGGGCTGCAACGGCTGCCCAGGGGCGTCTTCGCGCCGCTCTCGTCCTCGACGTACGGCACCGGGGAACTGCTGCGCGCCGCGCTGGACGCCGGCGCCGGCACGATCGTCTTCGGCGTGGGCGGCAGCGCGACGACGGACGGCGGGGCGGGCATGCTCTCCGCGCTCGGCGCGCGCTTCCTCGACGCGGAGGGCGAGCCGGTGGCTCCCGGCGGCGCCGGTCTGAGCGAGGTGGCGAGGGCCGATCTGTCGGGCCTCGACGACCGGCTGGCCGGGGTCGACCTGGTCCTCGCCAGCGATGTGGACAACCCGTTGACCGGCCCCGCGGGCGCGCCCGCCGTCTACGGCCCGCAGAAGGGCGCGGGCCCCGACGACGTGGCGGTGCTCGACAGCGCCCTGGCCCACTTCGCCGGTGTCCTGGAGAAGGAGATCGGACCGCGGGCCGCCGGGTACTCCACCGCGCCCGGCGCCGGTGCCGCGGGCGGGGTCGGTTACGGGGCCCTGGTCCTCGGCGCCCGCTTCCGGCCCGGCATCGAGGTGATGCTCGACGTGCTCGGTTTCGGGCCCGCGCTGGAACGGGCCACGCTGGTGATCACCGGCGAGGGGTCGCTCGACGAGCAGACCCTGCACGGCAAGGCGCCCGCCGGGGTCGCGGCGGCCGCCCGGGCCGGGGGCAAGGAGGTCGTCGCGGTCTGCGGCCGTCTCGCGCTCCCGCCCGAGGAACTGGGCAGGGCCGGCATCCGGCGGGCCTATCCGCTCACCGACGCCGAGCCCGACATCGCGACCTGCATCGCCGACGCCGGCCCGATCCTGGAACGGGTGGCGGAGAACATCGCCCGGGACTTCCTGATCTGATCCCCAGCCCTTGGCCCGAGCCCTGAGCCCTCCGGGGTCCGAGCCCGGGATTCGGGGTCCGAGTCCCGAGGTCCGGGTTCCGCGGGCTGAGTCCCGAGTCCCGAGCGCTGAGTCCCGGGGTTCCGGGGTCCGAGCCCCCGGGTTCTGGGGTCCGAGTCCCGAGCCCCGGGTTCTGGGGTCTGGGTTCTGGAGCCCGAGATCCGAGCCCCGGGGTCTGGGGTCTGGGGTCCAGGATCCGAACCCCGAACCCCGAGCCCCGAGCCCCGAGCCCCGGGATCCGAGTCCCGAGCGCTGGACCCCAGGGTTCCGGGGTCCGAACCCCGAGGGCCCGAGGTCTGGGGCCCAGGGTCCGAGCCTCGGGATCCGGGACCCGAGTCCCGAGGCCCGGGGTCCGGCGCCCAAGGTCCGGGGCCGATGTCCGAGCCCCGGGCGCCACGGAGTCGGGTTCAGCGGCCCGGTCCCGTGGCCGTGGCCGTCGGGGCGGACGCCAGGCGGTAGGCGTCCAGGGCCAGGGTCATCTCGATCAGGTCGCGGGGGCGGGCCAGCTGGCGTGAGGTCAGTTGTTCCAGCCGGCGCAACCGGTTGAAGACGGTGTTCCGGTGGCAGTACAGACGCCCCGCCGCGCGGCCGGCCGACCCCTCGCAGGCCAGCCACATGTCCAGCGTCTCGATCAGCACCGCACGGTCGCCCGGCTCCAGTTCGAGCAGGGCGCCGAACACCTCCGACACCAGCCGGCCCGCCAGCTCCGGCTGGCTCACGACCAGGGCCGTGGGCATCCGCTGATCGAGGCGTACGACTCCGGTCGCGTCCGGCGGACAGGTGCGCAGCGCCAGTTCGGCCCACCGCCTGGCCCGCCCCAGCTCGGCCAGACCCCGCACCACGGGACTGATGCCGCCCGGCCCCGAACGGCGCCCGTCCAGCAGCCGGGCCACCCCGTCCAGACCCTGCCCGGCGTCAAGGGCCACCACCGCGATCTCGCAGTCCGCCCGCATCCGCCAGATGAACCGCAGCCCCGCGCCCAGCACCGGCCGGACACAGACGTCCCGGCCGTCGTGCCGCTCGGTCCGCAGGACGACGACGGCGTACGGTCCGTGCTCGGGCAGATCGAGCCCGGCCGCCGCCCGCGCGGCGAGCCCCGGCGCCTCCTGGCCCTCCAGCAGGGCGTCGAGCAGCGCCTGCAACTGCTCGTCGGTGCGCCGCCGCAGCTCCCGTTCCGTGGCGAGGTAGGACGCCGAGGCGGTCGCGGCCTGCGTGTCCACGGCCGACCACACCATCGTGGCGCACCGCATGAGCACCCCGAGCCGGTCGGGCGCACGGGCCGCCGCGCTCTCCATCAGCGCGTCCCACACCAGATAGCCCGCCGCCCGGTAGGCGTGCACGAGGAGTTCGAGCGGCAGCCCCTGCTGGGCCCGCCTCCGGCCCGCCTCCTCGGCGTGCTCCAGATCCCGGCGCGGTGAGTCACGCGGCGCGGAGATCGCCGTGATGCCGATGCGCATCGCGGTCTCCGCCTCCCGCCACTGCTGGTCGTACGGCAGCACCTGTCCGTAGACGGGGGAGTACTCGGTGAGCTGCCTGACGTGCTCGTCGACGAGCTCGGGCAGCCGTTCCAGCAGAGCCGCACACGACTCCGCGAGCAGCTTCCAGTCATGACCGGTCTGCGGTCTGCGCCCTCCCATGGCCGGAGGATGCCACCCCGGCCCGGGGTCGCACAGGCCCCTGACACGCGGTGTTGTGCGCGTGCACAACGGGCGGGCGTCACCGGTGGGCTCCCGCCGCGTATCGGGCGCGGCCCGTGGACGGGGATGTCCGCCGGTGCTGAGGTGAGCGCCACACCGAGCGAGGACAAGGGAGTTGCCATGGGCGGTGCCGCTCTGCTCGTACGGGATCTGTCGGTCGGATACGGCCCCGTACGCGCCCTGCGCCATGTGTCGCTGGACGTGCCCGAGGGGACCGTGGTGACGGTCCTCGGCGGCAACGGCGCCGGCAAGTCGACGCTGCTGCGGGCCGTGAGCCGGACCCTCTCCTTCCACGGGGGAGCGGTCACCGGCGGCACGGTCACCCTCGGCGGACGTCCGCTCGACCGGCTGCCGCCGGACCGGGTGGTGGCCGCCGGGGTGTCCCAAGTCCCGGAGGGACGGCGGGTGTTCGGCCGGATGACGGTCGCGGACAACCTGCGCGCCGGAGCGCTCGGCGGCACCGGAGGCCGGGCCGGCCGGGCACGGGCCCTCGGGCGGGTGCACGAGCTGTTCCCCGTGCTCGCCGAACGCGCCGGGCAGCGGGCGGCCCTGCTGTCCGGCGGGGAGCAGCAGATGCTCGCGGTCGGCCGGGCGCTCATGGCCGCCCCCAGGGTGCTGCTGCTCGACGAACCCTCCCTCGGGCTCGCCCCGTTGACGGCCGCCCGGATCGCCGACACCGTGCGGGAGATCAACGAACAGGGCACCTCCGTCCTGCTCGTTGAACAGAACGCCGCCCTCGCCCTGCGCCTCGCCTCCAGCGCCTGCGTCCTGGAGGTCGGCGAGGTCACCCTGTCGGGTCCCGCGGACCGGCTCGCCGCCTCCGACGAGGTCCGCCGCCGCTATCTCGGCGTGGTCGACGAGGACGCCGCGGCCGACGCCGAGGCCGCCTCCCACGGCTTTCCGTCCCTCGCCCGCTGGAAGGGGTGACGCCACCGTGGAGGAACGCGACAGCGTCGCCGACCCGAGCACGAGTCCAACCGCCGCCACCCGCACGGCTGTTCAGCAGCACACGCCCGCCGGGGTCCCGTCGCTCGACGTCCGGGACGTGACCGTCCGCTTCGCCGGGCTGACCGCGCTCGACGCGGTGAGCTTCACCGTGCGTCCCGGCACCGTGCACGCCCTCATCGGCCCCAACGGCGCAGGGAAGTCGACCTGCTTCAACGTGCTGTCCGGCGTCTGCCGCCCCGCCGCCGGAAGCGTCCGCCTCGGCGAGCACGAGCTCACCGGCCTGCCGCCCCACAGGATCGCCGGGCTCGGCGTGGCCCGCATCTTCCAGAACCTCGCGCTGCCCCCGCGCGCCACCGTCGAGGACTGTCTGCTGCTCGGCCGGCACCGGCTGACCCGCGCCGGGTTCCTCGCCGCCGGGCTGCGGCTGCCCTCGGCCGCCCGCGAGGACCGGCGGCACCGCGAACGCGTCCGGGAGATCGCCGCGTTCGTGGGTCTGGAGCGCGATCTGGACCGGCCCGCCGGTTCGCTCCCGTACGGGCGGCAGAAGCTCGCCGAACTCGCGCGGGCCCTGTGCATGGAGCCCCGCGTCCTGCTCCTGGACGAACCCGTCGCCGGCATGACCGCCGGCGAACGGCGCCGTACCGCCGCGGTCGTGGCGGGCGTCCGGGACAGCCTCGGCATCTCGATCGTGCTCGTGGAACACGACATGGGGGTGGTGATGCGGCTCGCGGACGCGGTGACCGTGCTCGACTTCGGGCGCCTGATCGCCGACGGCGCCCCCGGGGACGTACAGAACGATCCGGCGGTGGTCCGCGCCTATCTCGGCGAACGTTCCGACCCGGAGGAGGACCCCGCATGAGCACCTTCGCCGAACTCCTGCTCAACGGAGTCTCGCTGGGCTCGGTCTACGCCCTGATCGCCCTCGGATTCGTCGTCATCTTCCGGGCCACCGAGGTCGTCAACTTCGCCCACGCCTCCCTGCTGCTCGCGGGCGGCTACGTCACCGCGACCCTCCACGGCACCATCGGCTTCTGGCCCGCCCTGCTCGCCGGGATCGCGGGCGCCGCCCTGGTGGGCGCCGCCGTGGAGTTCCTGGTGATGCGCCGCTACCGGGGCTCCGACCAGAGCGTCCTCGCGATCGTCACCATCGGCGTCGACATCCTGCTCACCACCGAACTGACCCGCAGGATCGGCACCGACGTCCTCGCGCTCGGCGACCCCTGGGGCGACGCCGTCCTCACCGTCGGCCCCGTCTCCGTCGCCCACACCCGGATCGCCGCCTTCGTCACCGCCTCCCTGATCATCACGGTCTTCCTGCTGGCCTTCCGGTACACCTCCTGGGGCGTGGCCATGCGCGCCGCGGCCGAGAGCCGGGAGACCGCCGCCCTGATGGGCGTCCGGCTCGGCCGGGTGTCGCTCGGGGCCTGGGCGGTGGCCGGCGGCCTCGCGGCCGTCGCCGCCCTGTTCCTGACCGTCTTCCCGACCCCCGGACTGGAACGCGCCACCTCCCTCGCCGCGCTCAAGGCGTTCCCCGCGGCGATCCTCGGCGGCCTCGACTCCACCACCGGCGCGCTGGTCGGCGGACTCCTCGTCGGCGTCACCGAGTCCCTGGCCACCGGCTACCAGAGCGACCTCACCTTCCTCGGGCGCGGCCTCGGCGACGTCGCGCCCTACGTGGTCATGGTCGTGATCCTGCTCGTCAGGCCCGCCGGGCTTTTCGGCACCAAGGAGCTCGCCCGTGTCTGAGGTCCTCACCCGTGACGAGGCGGGCGGCGCGTCCCGCCTGCTCCGCCGCCGCCCGGTCCGCCCGCCCACCGCCAGGACCACCGCGGGAGCCGCCTGCGCCGTCCTGCTGCTCGCGCTGCCCTTCTACGTCGACCGCTTCTGGCTGGAGGCCGGACTGTTCGCCATGGCGGCCGCGATCGGCGCGATCGGCCTGAACCTCCTGACCGGCGCGACCGGGCAGCTCTCCATGGGGCACGCCTTCTTCCTCGCCGCCGGTGCCTACGCCTACTGCGTGTTCGCCGCCGACGGCGGCGACGGGCTGACCGGCCTCGGGCTGCCCGCCTGGCTCGCGGCCGTCCTCGCCGTCGCCGTCTCGGGGATCGCCGGAGGCCTGTTCAGCCCGATCGCCGGACGGCTGCGCGGTGCCTACCTCGGTGTCGCCACCCTCGCCCTGATCTTCATCGGCCAGCACGTCCTGTTCAACGCCCGGGCGCTGACGGGCGGCTTCAACGGCCGTGACGTGCCCCCGCTCAGCCTGTTCGGCCTCACCTTCGACGACCGCGAGCTCGTGATCGCGGACGTGCCGTTCGGCTCGGCCGAGAAGCTCTGGTACGTGGGTCTGGTGCTGCTCCTGGGCTGCGCCCTGTTCGCCCGCGGGGTGCTGCGCGGGCGGCCCGGCCGGGCCATGAACGCGATCCGCGACCACCGGATCGCGGCCGGGGTGATCGGCGTGCCCGTCGCCCGCTACCGCGCGGGCGTCTTCGTCCTGTCCTCGATGTACGCGGGGCTGGCCGGGGTGCTGCTCGCCCTCGTCTTCCAGCGCACGGTGCCCGACTACTTCGGGATCACGCTCTCGCTCGACTACCTCGCCATGATCGTGATCGGCGGGCTCGGCTCGGTCGCCGGGGCGGTGGCCGGGGCCGCGTTCGTCTCGCTGCTGCCCCAGCTGCTGACCCGCTACAGCGACAGCCTGCCGCTGGTCTCCGACCCGGGCACGGGCGGGATCGCGCCCGGCGAGGCCGCCCGGTACCTGTACGGCGCCGCCGTCGTGGCGGTGGTGCTCTTCCTTCCGGGCGGCCTGGCCAGGGTGGCCGCCCGGCTTCGTGTCACGCCCCGTCCCGGGGTCAGCGTCACGCCCCGTCCTGGGGTCCGCGTCACGCCCCGTCCCGGGGCCGCAGAAGGGGAGGAACGATGAGAACGACACACACCGCCAAGCTGGCCGCGGGGGCGCTGGCCGCCCTGCTCGTGCTGGCCGGATGCAGCTCCAAGGCCAAGGACGGCGGCGGGGACAAGGCGGGCGCCGACGGGGTGAGGACCGGCGAGGGGATCTCGGGGAGGACGATCAGCCTGGGGGCGCTCACCGACATGAGCGGGGTCTACGCCACCCTCGGCAAGAGCGTCACCCAGGCCCAGCAGCTCTATGTGAAGCAGACCAACGCCGCCGGCGGGGTCTGCGGCTACAAGCTGGCGCTGACCGTCCGCGACCACGGCTACGACCCGCAGAAGGCCGTCTCCGGCTACACGGAGCTGGCGCCGAAGGTGCTGGGCTTCACCCAGTTCATCGGCTCCCCGTTCGTGGCGGCCGTCAAGCAGCGCATCGACGGCCGGGACAAGGGCCTGGTCCTGCCGCAGGCATGGGCGGCCACCCTCCTGGGCAGCCCGTACATCCGGCCCATCGGCTCCACGTACGACATCGAGACCATCAACGCGATCGACTTCCTGATGAAGGAGAAGGGGCTGAAGAGGGGTGACAGCATCGGCCATGTGTACTTCGAGGGCGACTACGGCGAGAACGCCCTGACCGGCTCCCGGTACATCGCGAAGCAGGAGGGGCTCAAGGTCGTCGAGCAGAAGATCAAGCCGACGGACGACGACATGACGGGCCAGGTCGTCGCCCTCAGGAAGGCCGGGGTGAAGGCCGTCGTGATCAGCGCGGGCCCGCGGCAGGCGGCCTCGCTCGTCGGGGTCGCGGCGGCCCTGAAGTTCGACGTGCCGGTGATCGGCAACAACTCGGCCTTCGCCCCGCAGCTCCTCGCCACCGCCGCGGCCCCGGCCCTGGAGGCGAACTTCTACGTGGCCAACCCCTCCCTGCCGATCGGCGCGGACACCCCGAAGGCCAAGAAGCTGGTCGCCGACTACCGGGCCGCCTATCCGAAGGACGGCCTCGACAACGGCGTGGTCGCCGGCTGGACGGCCGCCTCGGCGTTCGGGGAGGCACTGAAGAAGGCCTGCGCGGCCAAGGACCTCACCCGTGAGGGCGTGGACAAGGCCCTGTTGACGATCAGCGCGTTCGACCCGGGATTCGGTGTCTCCCAGGACTTCACCGACCCGAAGGCGGCCTCTTCGAAGGAGAGCGTCATCCTGCGGCCCGACAGGAACGCGGTGGGCGGGATGACCGTCGTCCGCGGGCCGGGGACCTCGTCCGTCGCACAGGGCTACACACCCGGCGCCTGACACCGGCGCACGCCCGGCGCACGATCCTCCGCGCCCCCGCGCGGGGGGCGCACGGGCCCGCACATGCGGAAGGGCCCCGAACCGTGTGGTTCGGGGC
>NZ_JBHXDQ010000019.1:0-123339 GCF_042725875.1 Streptomyces sp. NPDC127038
GTGGACTCGCCGCTGGTCGGCGTCGCCGAGGCGGCCTCGCTCGCCGAGGTGATGAAGGAGATGGCGGCCGCCGACAGCGTCGTGGCGACCCGGTACCACAACCTCATCTGCGCGCTGAAGGCCGGCACCCCGACCATCGCGCTCAGCTACGCGGCCAAGAGCGACGCGCTCATGGACCTGATGGGGCTCGCCGCCTACTCCCATCCGGCCCGCGAGGTCGACGCCGACCGGCTGCTCGAACAGTTCCGGACGCTGGAGAAGAACGCGGCGGACGTCCGGCAGACCCTCACCGAGCGGAACGAGGACGCCGTCCGGCGCCTCGACCACCAGTTCACCGCCCTGAGCGCGGCCCTGTTCCCGGCGACCGGCCACGCCCACGCCCACGCCCACGCCCCGCGGGAGACTCCATGAAAGCCACCGAGGTCCCGGCGATCGCCGGCGCGTACCTGTTCGAGCCGACCCCGTACGCCGACGAACGCGGCTTCTTCTGCCGCACGTTCGACATCGACGTGGTCCGCTCCGTGGGTCTCGACCCGTACGCCTTCGTCCAGGACAGCATGTCCCGCTCGGCCGGGGGCGTGCTGCGCGGTCTGCACCTGCGCTCCGGCGCCGGCGAGGCCAAGCTCGTGCGGTGCTCGTACGGCAGGATCTTCGACGTCGTCGTGGACCTGCGGGCGGATTCTCCGACGTACCGCAACGTGGCCACGTTCGAGCTGTCGGGCGAGACACAGGTGACGCTGTACATCCCGGCGGGGTGCGCGCACGGCTTCCAGGCGCTGACCGAGACCGCCGACACCTCGTACCGGATCGACCGCCCGCACGACCCGGCCGAGGACGTGACGATCGCCTTCGACGATCCGGAGCTCGCCGTTCCCTGGCCGCTGCCGGTCACATCGATGTCAAAAAGGGACCGGGAGGCACCGAGCCTCGCCGAGGTCCTGAAGCACGAAGAGAGTTGAGGTCCGCGTGGACACCGAAGAGCTCACCCTGCCCCTGTCGCGGAGGGCGAACGAGCGACTGCACGCCATGATCCCGGGTGGCGCGCACACGTACGCCAAGGGCGACGACCAGTACCCCGACAACCTGGCCCCGGTCATCAGCCACGGCAGCGGTGCCCACGTGTGGGACGTCGACGGCAACCGCTACATCGAGTACGGATCCGGCCTGCGGTCGGTCAGCCTCGGTCACGCCCACCCGCGCGTGGTCGAGGCGGTGCGGCGGGAACTGGACCGGGGCAGCAACTTCGTCCGGCCGTCCATCCTGGAGGTCGAGGCCGCGGAACGCTTCCTCGCCACGGTGCCGACCGCCGACATGGTGAAGTTCGCGAAGAACGGCTCGGACGCCACCACCGCGGCCGTGCGCCTGGCCCGCGCCGCCACCGGGCGCACCCGGGTGGCACTGTGCGCCGACCATCCGTTCTTCTCGGTCGACGACTGGTTCATCGGCACCACGCCGATGTCCGCCGGCATTCCGGCGGCGACCAACGAGCTGACCCTGACGTTCCCGTACGGGGATCTGGCGGCCACGGAGGAGCTGCTCGCCCGGTACCCGGACGACATCGCCTGTCTGGTCCTGGAACCCGCCACCCACAGCGACCCGCCGCCCGGATATCTCGCCGGTCTGCGCGAGCTGGCCGACCGCTACGGCTGTGTGCTGGTCTTCGACGAGATGATCACCGGATTCCGCTGGTCCGAGGCGGGCGCCCAGGGTCTGTACGGCGTCGTGCCCGACCTCTCGACGTTCGGCAAAGCGCTGGGCAACGGGTTCGCCGTGTCCGCGCTGGCCGGGCGCCGCGAGCTCATGGAGCTGGGCGGGCTGCGCCACTCGGGCGACCGGGTGTTCCTGCTCTCGACCACGCACGGCGCGGAGACGCACTCCCTGGCGGCCGCGATGGCCGTGCTCACGACCTATGTCGAGGAGGGCGTCACCGCGCGGCTGCACGCCCTGGGCGAGCGGCTGGCCGCCGGGGTCCGCGAGGCCGCGGCCACCATGGGTGTCGGCGACCATGTCGTCGTCCGGGGCCGGGCCAGCAATCTGGTCTTCGCCACGCTCGACGAGAAGGGGCAGCCGTCGCAGGAGTACCGCACCCTGTTCCTGCGCCGGCTCCTCGCGGGCGGGGTGCTGGCCCCGTCGTTCGTGGTGAGCAGCGCGCTCGACGACGCCGACATCGACCGTACGGTGGACGTGGTGGCCGAGGCCTGCGCGGTGTACCGCAAGGCCCTGGACGCGGGTGACCCCACGCCCTGGCTGGCCGGACGGCCGGTGAAGCCCGTGTTCCGCCGCTCTGCCTGACACGGCGTCAACCCCGTTCCCCGCGGCCGGCGTCGGCCATGCGTTCGGCGATGCGCCCGGCCCCGCCGTCCGGTGTCCGGTCCGACGGGTGTTCGGCCCGTCGGCCGTCGGTGCGGCCGGTGAACCGGTCGGCCGTGCGGTCGACCAGCCACGCGGTGGCCGGCAGGACCGCGAGACCGGTGCACCAGCCGCCCAGGGCGTCGGTCGGGTAGTGCGCGCCCAGGGCCACCTCCGCCCAGCCCATGGCGGCCCCGGCGGCGAGCGCCGACGCGAGGATCAGGGAAAGGGCGGCCGCTCTGCCGCGGCCGGGACGGCCGGCCGCGGCCAGCGCCACCACGAGGGCGATCGTGGTGGCGAAGGCGGTGTGCCCGCTCGGGTAGGACAGGTTGTCGCCGTGGATGGTGCGTCCCACCAGGGACTTGAGCAGCGTCGCCGTCCCCACCGCGAGGGCGGGGCCGGCGACGACGAGTAACGCCGAGCGCGGAAGCCCGCGCAGCGAGAAGCCGGCCACGAGGGCGGTGACCAGCGCCACCGAGCCGGCCGGCTCCCCCAGGAAGTCCAGCGTCAGGGCGACGTCGTGCCACGGGGATCCGACTCCGTAGGCATCCGTCCCGAGGCGCGCGTCCAGGGTGCCGGGCGCGCTGCGGCCGGTGTACAGGATCCCGAGCGCGAGGACCACCAGGGCGGCGATGACGGCGGTCGACCCGAGCGGCGTGCGCAGCCCCGGGGGCACCGCGGCGGCTTGCGCCCGACGCCAACTCCCCACTGCCGTACCCCCGTTGTGTCCGATTCGGCCCGCCCACGAGTCTTTGTCACCCTAGCCGTCGAAGCGGGCGGGCAACACCGCCGTCGCCCGGTCCGCGGGTCAACAGTTCGCGAAATCTCAACTGCAGGGAGTGATCGTCACGTTGACGTGTTTCATCAACGGCTGGTCGCTCTGGAGGCTGTAGTCGCCGATCGCGCAGAGGACGTTCATCTCCGGCATGTAGCCGGCCGCGCAGCCGCGCGGGATGTCGTACGGGATGGCCAGGTAGCCGTCGAGACCGCGGTGGGTGCCGTCCTTGGCGGTGCTGACGACATGGACCGGCGTGAACTCGGAGATACCGCGTTCGCGCATGTCGTCCTCGTTCATGAAGACGAGCGTGCGCAGGTTCTTGATGCCCCGGTAGCGGTCGTTGTCCGAGTAGATCGTGGTGTTCCACTGGTCGTGGGACCGCATGGTGCCGAGCGCGAGGGTGCCGGGGGCGGGGACGACGTCGGGCAGCGGGGCGGCGGAGAACTCGGCCAGGCCCGAGGGGGTGAGGAAGACCAGTTCGCGGGCGGGCTGCTTGATGCGGAACCCGAGCGGCAGGCGTACCCGCCGGTTGCAGTCCTCGAACCCGTCGAGGACCCGGGCCATCGTGTCGCGGATGCGGTCGTAGTCCTCGATGTACCACTCCCAGGGGGTGCCGCTGTCCGGGAGGGCGGCGCGCGCGATGCCGGCGATGATCGCGGGCTCGGACAGCAGCTGCCGCGACGCCGGTCGCTTCATGCCGACGGACAGGTGCACCATGCTCATCGAGTCCTCGACCGAGGTGCTCTGGACCCCGCCGCGCTGGTGGTCCTTCTCGGTCCGGCCCAGGCACGGGAGGATGAGTGCCCGGCGGCCGTGCACGAGATGGCTGCGGTTGAGCTTGGTGCTCACCTGGACCGTCAGCTCGCAGTTGCGCAGGGCCGCGTAGGTGTACGGGGTGTCGGGCGCGGCGAGGGCGAAGTTGCCGCCCATGCCGACGAACACCTTCACGTCGCCGCGGTGCATGGCCCGGATGGTGGCCACGGTGTCCATGCCGTGCTCGCGGGGCGGGTCGATCCCGCAGACCTCGCCGAGCCGGTCCAGGAACTCCTCGGACGGCCGGTGGTCGATGCCGCAGGTCCGGTTGCCCTGGACGTTGCTGTGGCCGCGCACCGGGGAGGGTCCGGCGCCCTCGCGGCCCAGATTGCCGCGCAGCAGAAGGAGGTTGACGATCTCCCGTACGGTGTCGACGCCGTGTTCGTGCTGGGTGACGCCGAGGCACCAGCTGATGATGGAGCGGTCCGCGTCGCGGTACACCCGTGCCGCCTTGAGGATGCCGTCCCGGCCGATCCCGGACTGGAGCTCGATCGCGTCCCAGGAGGTCGCCTCGCACACCGCGCGGTACTTGTCGAAGTACGCGGTGTGCCGGTCGATGAACTCCTGGTCCAGGGCCTTGGGATCGGTCTCGGACTGCTCCAGGATCGCCTTCGCCATGCCCCGGATCAGCGCCATGTCGCCGCCGATGCGCGGCTGGAGGTTCAGGGTGCTGGTCCGGGTGGACTTGAACACGGCCATGTCCGTGAAGTCGTGCGGGACGATGGTCCGGGTGGCGGCCGCCTCGACCAGGGGGTTGATGTGCACGATCTGGGCGCCGCGATGGTAGGCCTCGGCCAGGGCGGTGAGCATCCTGGGCGCGTTGGAGGCCGCGTTGACGCCCATGATGAACAGGGCGTCGGTGGTCTCCCAGTCCTTGAGGTCGGCGGTTCCCTTGCCGGTGCCGAGCGAGGCCTGGAGGGCCCGGCCGCTGGCCTCGTGGCACATGTTCGAGCAGTCGGGCAGGTTGTTGGTGCCCAGTTCCCTGGCGAGCAGCTGGTAGAGGAAGGTGGCCTCGTTGCCCAGCCGGCCCGAGGTGTAGAAGGAGGCCTGGCCGGGGTCGTCGAGTTCGCGCAGGGTGCGTCCGACGAGTTCGAAGGCGTCGCGCCAGCTGACCGGGACGTAGTGGTCCGACTCCGGGTCGTAGACCATCGGTTCGGTGAGCCGGCCCTGGTCCTCCAGGTCGAAGTCGCTCCAGCCGGACAGTTCCGTCACCGAGTGCGCGGCGAAGAACTCGCCGCCGACCCGCTTGCCGGTCATCTCCCAGGTGACGTGCTTGATGCCGTTCTCGCAGATGTCCAGGTGCAGGCCCTTGGTGTCGTCGGGCCAGGCGCAGCCGGGACAGTCGAAGCCGGTTCTCTCGTGGTTCATGCGCATGATCGCGCGGGGGCCGTCCACGAGGGTGCGTTCGCGCACCAGGAACTGCCCCACGCTCTTGGCCGCACCCCAGCCGGCGGCCGGGTGGTGGTACGGATGGAATTCGGGTTCGCCCCTCGGGTCGGGCCCCACATGGGGTTCCCGGCCGTCGCGTCCGCCCTGTCCGTTCTGTCCGTCCTGGGATGCGTTCAAGAGTCTCACCGAGCTAGCACTGGGGGCGTCGTCCGTGGTTGGCGGCGTGCTTGCGGCGGCCCTTCTTCTTCCGGCGTCGCTTCGAGGACATGGGAACCTCCCTCACTCGCACTCGCAGGACGGCACGGGGGCGTCCTGGACTCAGGTGACCCACGATTCCACAGATCACATACCGCCGCGATCCGGCCCGGAAGCCGACAAAGCACCCGGATATGCTGATGACGCCACGATTCGACCCGACTCTCGCACCCCGAGGAGCAGGCATGTCCAGCGAACCGGCACCGATCAGCGAGGCCGCCCGGCAGGCACTGGAGCAGGAGCTCGCCGACCTGCGCACCGAACGCGGAACGGTCGCGGCGACACTGCGGGACTCCGACGCGGAGGTGGGTGACCAGGCCGACGCCGCCGACGAGTTGCAGCGCGCGGACGACCTGCGGCGCCTGGACGACCGGATCGAGCGGATCACCACCCGGCTCGCCCAGGCGGACCTGGCGGGTCCGCCGCCCACCGACGAGGTCGGCGTGGGCAGCACGGTCACCGTCCGGTTCTCCGACGGCTCGACGGACACCGTTCAGATCGGCGAGGGCGCCGCGGTGCTGGACCGGACCCTGGTGACGGCCGACAGTCCGCTCGGCCGCGCGCTCCTCGGGCGTCGCGCCGGGGACACCGTGAGTTTCGAGGCACCCGAAGGCCCCCGGAGCGCGGTCGTGGTCTCCCTGGACCGGTAGGTCGTGTCCGGCCCGGGCCCGCGACCCGGGGGTCCAACGGGGGCGTTGATCGGGGTGAGTTCAGTCCCCGTAGCTGGAGGGCGGGTAGGGGGCCCGGTTCCGCCGGGTGAGGTCGCCCGTCGGGATCCGTCCCGCTCCCACCTCCAGGTCGATCTCCACGCGCTCCCGCCGGTAGGCGGCCCCGGGATCGTCCATGGGCCCGCCGAGCAGACCGGCTTCCCGCCGCTCGCGGATCGTCCGTGCGTGGAGCTCGTCGTCGTCGCACCGCAGGGGCATTCCCCTGTTGTGGGCGTGCTCCGGATCGCCTTCGACAGCCCGGTTGGACTTGTGGTGCGTCATGCGCAGCCTCCTCAAACGGCTGCCCGGCGTCTCGCGCGTCCGGGCAGGTCCTCGGTGTCAGGAGTCCTCCGTCCCGTCCTTCGTCGTACGCCGAAACTCGTTCCGTGTGTCCGCGGAGGGTGCTCGGCTCCCCCGCTCAGCTCCCTGGCTCCGCCTCCGCGCCGCCGCCGTCCTGGACGCCCTTGCGCACGGTGCACACCACCGAGCCGTCCCGGTCGTCGGCGACGATCGTGTCGCCGGGTTCGGCCTCGCCGCCCAGCAGCAGCTCCGCGATGCCGTTGTCCAGTTCCGTCTGGATCGTCCGCCTCAACGGGCGGGCGCCGAACTCGGGTTGATGACCGTGGGCGACCAGCAGCTTCTTGGCCGCGTCGGACACCTCCAGCTTCATGCCCTGCGCGTGCACCCGGCGCTCGCTCCGGCCCAGGAGGTGCTCGACGATCTCGGCCAGGTCGTCCTCGCCCAGACCGTGGAAGATGATGATGTCGTCGATGCGGTTGAGGAACTCGGGCAGGAACCGGGTCCGCAGCTCGTCCATCAACGCGTCCTTGAGCTCGGACACATCGCCCTTGTGGTCCAGGATCCGGTGCGCGCCGATGTTGGACGTCATGATCACGACGCAGTGCCGGAAGTCGACGGTACGGCCCTGGCCGTCCGTCAGACGGCCGTCGTCGAGGATCTGGAGCAGCGTGTTGAAGACATCGGGGTGCGCCTTCTCCACCTCGTCGAACAGCACGACGCTGTACGGCTGCCTGCGCACCTTCTCGGTCAGCTGCCCGGCCTCGTCGTACCCGACGTATCCCGGAGGCGCGCCGACGAGACGGGCCACCGTGTGCTTCTCCTGGAACTCGCTCATGTCGAAGCGGATCATGCGGTTCTCGTCGCCGAACAGCTGCTCGGCGAGGGTCTTGGCCAGCTCGGTCTTGCCCACTCCGGTGGGGCCGAGGAAGAGGAAGGAGCCCACGGGGCGGTTCGGGTCGCCCATGCCCGCCCTGTTCCGGCGCACGGCCTGCGAGACGGCGGTGACCGCCTCGTCCTGGCCGACGATCCGGGAGTGCATCTCCTCCTCCAGCTTGAGGAGCTTCTCCTTCTCGCTGGCGGTGAGCTGGGACACCGGGATGCCGGTGCGCCGGGAGACGATGTCCGCGATGTCACGCGCGGTCACCGAGACGACGCCGGCGCGCCGCTCCTCGATGCCGGCGAGTTCGCCCTCGGCCTCGGCGATCCGGCCCTTGAGCTGTCCCGCGCGCTCGAAGTCCTCGGCGGCGACGGCCTGATCGCGTTCACGGCGCAGCTTCGCGATGCGGTCCTCGCGTTCGGCGACCTCGGTCGAACGGCTCGCGCTGCGCAGCCGCACCCGGGCCCCCGCCTGGTCCATCACGTCGATCGCCTTGTCGGGCAGGAACCGGTCGCTGATGTAGCGGTCGGACAGTTCCGCCGCCGCGGCCAGGGCGCCGTCGGCGAAGCGGACCTGGTGGTGCGCCTCGTACGCGTCCCGCAGGCCCTCCAGGATCTGCACGGTCTCCTCGACCGTCGGTTCGGGGACCATCACCGGCTGGAAGCGGCGTTCGAGGGCGGCGTCCTTCTCGACGTACTTGCGGTACTCGTCGATGGTCGTCGCGCCGACGACGTGCAGTTCGCCGCGGGCCAGGGCGGGCTTGAGCATGTTGCCCGCGTCCATCGAGCCCTCGCCGGTCGCGCCCGCCCCGACGACCGTGTGCAGCTCGTCGATGAACAGGACGATCTCCCCGTCCGACGCCTGGACGTCCTCGATGACCTTCTTCAGGCGCTCCTCGAACTGTCCGCGGTACTGGGCCCCGGCCACCATGCCGGACAGGTCGAGCGAGACGACCCGCTTGCCCTTGAGGGTGTCGGGGACGTCGCCGGAGACGATGCGCTGGGCGAGTCCCTCGACGATCGCGGTCTTGCCGACACCGGGTTCGCCGATGAGCACCGGGTTGTTCTTGGAGCGCCGGGAGAGGATCTCGATGGTCTGCTCGATCTGCTCGGCGCGTCCGACGACCGGGTCGAGCCGGCCCGCCTTGGCCTCCTCCGTCAGGTCACGGCCGTACTCGTCGAGGGTGGTGGCGGGCTTGTCGGGCTCGGCGGGACGGCCTTCGGGACGGGCCGTCCGCTCCGTGAGACCCGCCAGCTTCTGCGCGTCCTGTCCGTCGGCGCGCAGCAGCTGGGCGGCACCGGTGTCGGCGTCGCCGAGCAGGGCGGCGAGGACGTGCTCGGGTCCGATGTAGGACACACCGGCCGCCTGGGAGCGGGCGTACGCGGCGGCGAGGGTCCGTTTGGCGGCCGGGGTCAGGCCCGGCTCCGAGGACGGTTCGCTGCTCTCCCGGGGGAGGACCTCGGCCAGCTGGTCGGCGAGGGCGTCGGGGTCCAGCTCGGCGCGGGCCAGCAGCGAGCGCGAGGGTTCCACCTTCGTCGCGGCCCACAACAGGTGCTCGGTGTCGAGGTCGGAGGTCCCGTCCTGCTGGGCCCGCTGCGCGGCCAGGTTCAGGAGTTCCTGCGAGGACTCCGTCAGCAGGCGTCCGATGGGCACCCGCTGCACCGCCGGCGGGGAGGACGCGGGTGACATCCCGAAGAAGCGGTTCAGCAGTTCACCGAAGGGGTCGGACGAGCCGAAACCGTAGGACGACATCGACATGGACAGCTCCCGGTGCGACGACGAGTCCTTTCCACCATTTCGCGGCGCCTATTGCTCCGCAACCGGAGCGGACGTCCGTGGCGCGACGGCCCTGGCCTGCGTCTTCTTCCCGGAACGGGCCGAACTCGCCCGGGGCGGTGGAACGTTGGGGAGCGGCGGAAAACGGGGGTGCGGACGGGTCCGCGGGGCCGTCCCGCCCGGGGAAGGCCGCGCACCCGTCCGCCCGGGGCCCGTGCCCGCGGCGGGCTCAGGCCGTGTCCGCACCCGCCCCGGTCCACGGGTCGAGCGCCACCACGGCCTCGTCGGTGTGGACGAGGAAGGTGAGGGTCTGCCGGAAGTACAGGTCGATGCCGTCGGCGTCGTGGCCCGTGTAGCCGATGGCGAGATCCTCGCCGAGGCGCAGTTCGTAGTCGCCGCCCCGGGTGGAGAGCAGGAAGGCGCCCTCCACGGCGGGCGCCCAGACCAGCCGGCCGTCGAGCAGCCGGCCCAGGTGGGCGGAGACGGGATAGCCGTGGTCGGAGGTCTCGCTGACCGCCGTGTACGCCTCCGCGCCCAGCAGCAGCGCGTACGGGCCCTGCACACCGGCCAGCCGCAGGGTGCTCAGGGCGTGGCTGACGGCGTCGGGGAAGTCGCGCGGCTCGGCGGGGAGACGGAGCACGGGGTTGGAGGTGCGGGCGCGCAGGCCTTCGACGTGGCCCGCCGTGTAGCCGTTGAAGACGGTCTGGTCCTCGGCGAACGCCATGGTGCGGGCCGCGTCCTTGACCGGCTGCCAGTCGGAGTCCTGGGCGCCCCGGTCCACGTCGTCGACGGCGTCACGGCTCACCCGGAACGGCACCGTCAGTTCCACCAGGGGCTGGACCTGGCGCAGCCGGGCCGCGACCCCGGGCGACGGCCCGTCGATGCGGGACAGATGGCCCGTCCCGACGGCGGCGAGCACGGGACCGTCCGGGCCCGAGACGTCCACGACGCGGCGGCCGGCGAGATTGCGCCGGAACGTGCGGCGCGCCTCGTCCTCGATCTCGTTCCACGCGGCGGGGGTGATGGGCGCGAGTTCGCGGTGCAGGTTGCCGGTCCCGGCGGTTCCTGAGGGGGTGGCGTCGGGTGCGGTCGTCATGTGCGGACTCCTTTGAGGCTGCCGATCCCCAGTGAGCCGTCCGCCGCCGGGCGCCCACCGGCGGTGGCGGGCGCGTCGGGCGCGGGCGCGTCGTGCTCCTCCCGCTCGCCCGGGGCGGCGGGGAGGTCGTCGAGGAAGCCGGCGGCCGGCACGTGGAAGAGGCAGCCCGTGATGGCGGTCGAGAAGTCGAGGATGCGGTCGTGCGAGGCCCGGGCGTCTCCGAGGAACATGTTGCGGAGCATCTGCTCGGTCACCTCGGGGGTGCGGGCGTAGCCGATGAAGTAGGTGCCGAACTCGCCCTCGCCCAGGGTGCCGAAGGGCATGTTCTCCCGCACGATCTTGCGTTCGTCGCCGTTCTCGTCGGTGACGGTGTTGCGCGCGACGTGGGAGTCGGCGGGTTTGACGTCGTCGGGGAGTTCGACGTTGGCGAGCTTCGTGCGCCCGATGACCCGCTCCTGCTCATCGGGCGGCAGCGCGTTCCAGGTCCGCAGGTCGTGCAGGTACTTCTGGACGATCACGTAACTGCCGCCCGCGAAGGCGGGGTCCTCGTCGCCGACGAGGACGGCGTCGTCGGCCGCGGGGCCTTCGGGGTTCTCGCTGCCGTCGACGAAGCCGAGCAGGTCACGGTCGTCGAAGTACTTGAATCCATGGACCTCGTCGGCCACGGTGACCGCGCCCTCCAGCCGTTCCATGATCAGCCGGGCGAGTTCGAAACAGAGGTCCGCCCGGCGGGCCCGGATGTGGAACAGCAGGTCGCCCGGCGTGGAGGGGGCACGGTGGCGCCGGCCGGTCAACTCCACGAACGGGTGCAGGTCTTGGGGCCGGGGGCCGCTGAACAGGCGGTCCCAGGCCGCCGAGCCGATGCCGACGACACAGCCGAGTCCGTCGCCCGGTGCCCGGAAGGAGACCGACCGGCGCAGTCCGGAGACGTCCTCCAGCAGACCGCGGACCGTGTCCTCGTGCCCCGGCGTCACGGTGACCACGAGGAACACGGCGGCGCCTGCCGGTCGGGAGATCACAGCCTGTGGCTCGGCCAAGGGTCGGCCTCCTCGTGGGACGCGAAGGTGCCGGTCGCACGCGGACCGGTCGGTTCCGTCTCCCATCCTGCTGGGTCCGGGGGCAAACCGCACCAGAACGGATCGGCCCCGGGAGGGCGTCAGCGGCTCACGAGTCCGACGACGACGTTGATGGCCGTTGCGAGGATGCTGGTGCCGAACACGTACGACAGGAGGCAGTGTCTGAGCACGATCGAGCGGATCTGCGCGCTGGAGACACCGGTGTCGGAGACCTGGTAGGTCATCCCGAGGTTGTAGCTGAAGTAGAAGAAGTCGCGGTACGCGGGCGGGTCGTCCGTGTTGAAGTCGATGCCGCCGCCGGCGTCGTAGAACACGTAGGCGTAGCGGGTGGCGTACATCAGGTGCAGGGCGGCCCAGGCCAGGAACACCCCGCACAGGGCGGTCACGGCCGCCGCGTGGCCGTGGTCGGACCGGCCGCCGCGCAGGAGCAGCAGCACGATGGCGAACAGGCCGCACAGCGCGACCGCGACCACGACGAGTTCGTCGGTCAGGGGGCGGAAGTCCTCGCGCCGCGCGTTGTCGCGGGTGGCCGTGGCCGTCATCGGCCACAGCACCGCCCAGCCCACGAGGACGAAGAACAGCTCCGTCGCGGCGATCCCGGACAGCAGACCGAGGAAGACGTCGTTCGCGAGTCCGACGACCACGCCCACGACGGCGCCGAAGGCCACGGCGACGGCCAGGCGCGGTACGGCGTCCAGGGACAGGCTCCTGGGCAGGCTGCTCCTCATGGGCGGCACGCTATCCCCGGGAGCGCCGCCCGGCCCGGAGGAACCCGCGGGCGGGTCAGACGGGGAACAGCAGACAGCTGCTGGTGGTGTGGGCGAGCAGCCGGCCGGTGGCGTCGAGGAGCTCCGCCTGCGCGAGGGCCGTGCGGCGGCCGCTGTTGAGGACGGTGCCGACCGCGCTGATCCTCCCGGTGTCCACGGTGACGGGCCGCAGGAACTTCACGTTCAGGTCGAGCGAGGTGTACCCGGTGCCGCGGGGCAGTACGGACTGCACGGCGCAGCCCGCCGCGGAGTCCAGCAGGGTGGCGAAGACGCCTCCGTGGACGCTGCCGATCGGGTTGTAGTGCTCCTCCCCCGGAACCAGCGTGAAGACGACCCGGCCGTGCTCGACCTCGTCGAGGGTCATGCCGAGGGTCGCGGCGACCGGCGGCGCGGGAAGCCGTCCCGCCTGGATCTCGCGGAGGAATTCGAGGCCGGTGAAGCGGGCGACGGCGGCCGCGGAGACGGCCGGGTCCTCCCAGTCGTACGTACGAGACCTGCCCATGACCGTTCCACTCTCCCGCCGAGGCCAGCTGACTCTGTTTTTCGAAGCTAGGTGGTCGCACACCTGGCTGTCAATCTCACAGTCAGCCTACGATGGGGCGCATGACGTGGCTCGACACCAGCACCGAGAACTGCACGGTGCAGCGGACGCTTGACCTGATCGGCGAGAAGTGGTCGATGCTGGTCCTGCGGGACGCGATGAACGGCGTACGGCGCTTCGAGGACTTCCGGCGGCACGTCGGGCTGTCCGAGAGCGTGCTGGCGGACCGGCTGCGCAAGCTGGTCGCCGCCGGGATCCTGGACACCGTGCCGTACAGCGAGCCCGGCAGCCGCACCCGGAACGCTTACCGGCTCACCCGCAAGGGCTGGGACCTGTGGCCCGTCATGATCGCCCTCAAGCAGTGGGGCGACCGCTACACCGCCGATCCCGACGGGCCGCCGCTGGAGGTCGTGCACGCGGACTGCGGCGAGCCGGTGCGCGCGGCGGTCGTGTGCTCCGGCGGCCACGGCGCGCTGATCCCGCCGGAGGCACGCACCCGTCCCGGCCCCTCGGCGCGGCGGGCGGACCCCGCCGGCTGACGGTGCCCCGAGGGGTTCCGGGGAGGAAAAAGACGGTGACACAGGCCGCCTCGTGGTGCCGGAGCCCCGCTCGTGACAGCGTGACCCCATGAGGGGCCGTCCCGCCCCACATGTCCCGGTACGGAAGGGCTGTCCCGGCACCCCGGACATGGACGTCCGCCGTACGGGCATCCGGTCCGCGTGACCGGCACGGCGGGCGCCCCTGGGACGGCGGGCCGCGGTGCTCGACGGACCGAGCGGTGGAGGAACGATGAGCGCGCAGACGGGGCCGTCGGCCCGCGAACGGTGGGCGGCCAGAGCCGCGCTGGTGTCGGCCGCGCTCGCGGTGGCGCTGCCGCTCTTCTCCGGCGGGATCCGCGGCCTGCTGTTCCTGCTCGCCGCCCTCGCCGCCCTGGCCGTCGCGGCGGCCGCCCTGTGGTGGGCCCTGTCCCGGCGCGGCCCGGTGCGCTGGATCGCGGGCCTCCTCGCGGTCGTCCTCCCCCTCGCCGCCCTCGTGGTCCTCGCGATCACGCTGCTGTGGACCCTGCTGCTGTCCCCGCTGCTGTGGATCGTCGCCGTGTGGTGCGGCCGTTACGCGCTGCGCGGCGCCCGCGGCCGGTCCCGGCCGATGAAGGAGCACCGCACCCCGCCGCCCCGGCGGCCGTTCTTCCTCATGAACCCCCGGTCCGGCGGCGGCAAGGTGGAACGGTTCTCCCTCGTGGAGAAGGCCGAACGCCTGGGCGCGCGTGTCGTGCTCCTCGATCCGGAGCGGCACCAGGACGTCACCGAGCTGGCCCGGCAGGCGGTCGCGGACGGGGCGGACCTGCTGGGCGTGGCGGGCGGCGACGGGACGCAGGCTCTCGTCGCGGCCGTCGCCGCCGAACACGGGCTGCCCTTCCTCGTCGTCTCGGCCGGCACCCGCAACCACTTCGCCCTGGATCTCGGACTCGACCGCGACGACCCCGCCACCTGCCTCGACGCGCTGACCGACGGGGTCGAACTGCGGGTGGACCTCGGCTTCGCCGGTGACCACCCGTTCGTCAACAACGCCTCGTTCGGCGCGTACGCGGCGGTCGTCCAGGATCCCGCCTACCGCGACGACAAGATCGGCACGATCCTGGAGCTCCTTCCCGACCTGCTCACCCGCCAGCGCGGACCCGAGCTGACCGCCCACGCCGCCGGCACGACGCTCGACGCGCCGCAGGCGGTGCTGGTCAGCAACAACCCCTACCGCACCGACGACCCCGCGGGTCTCGGCCGGCGCGAGCGGCTGGACTCGGGGCTGCTCGGCGTCCTCGGCGTGAAGGTGGACAGCGCGGTCGAGGCCGCCGCACTGCTGCTCGCCCCGGCCCCGCACGGCCTGTCGGTCCTGACCGCGCGGGAGGTGGTCGTGACGGCCGACGCGGGCGAACTGGAGGCGGGCATCGACGGCGAGGCCATGGTCCTGCCCACGCCGGTGGTCTGCCGGCTCGCACCGGGCGTGCTGCGGGTCCGGGTGCCGCGGAAGCGGCCGGGCGTCCCGGCGGCCCAGCCCGCCCTGGACTGGCGCCGGCTGCTGGCCATGGCCCTGCTCGTGGGCCGCACGGCGGGCGTCCACCGCCCGGGCCACGGACCGGGACACGAACGCCGGCCGCAGGAGCGGTCCGGCACGCCGTGACCACCGGAGGGGACCGGCCGCTGCCGGAGCCTGCCGAAGACCGCGTCCGAGCTCGCTCCCGACCCGACCCGGCTCCCCCTCACGGACGGGAGGCCTGCCGAACCCGGCGTCCCCCGACCGGCCGCCTGAGGACCCCTCCCGCCGCCGAGACCTTCACCCGCCTACGATCATGACGTGGTCCTCTTCGTCCTGGAACGCGTGTCCCGGCACTCCGTCGCCGAGAGCTGGCGCAGGCTGACCGACTGGCCCCGGCACGCGGACGTCGTCCCGCTGACCCGGATCACCGTGCGCACTCCGGCACCGACCCGGGAGGGGACGGTGTTCGTGGCCCGGTCGGGAGTCGGGCCGCTCGCCTTCGACGACCCGATGGAGGTCGTCGCCTGGCAGCCGCCCGGCGCCGGAACCCCGGGAACGTGCCGCCTGGTCAAGCGCGGCACGTTCGTCACGGGCTGGGCCGAGTTCGAGGTGCACCCCGCGGACGGCGGCGGTTCACGGGTGGTCTGGCGGGAGGACCTGAGCGTGCGTCTGCTGCCCGGCCGCGCCGACCGCCCGCTGGGGTGGTCGGCGCGGTGGATGTTCGGGCGGGCGGTGGACGGGCTGCTGGCCGGCTAGGCCGGCCGGGCGTGGACCCGCCGGGTCAGTGCCCCGGGAGCAGCGGGGGCTGCGCCAACCGGGCCAGTTCCAGGGCCTGTTGCGGGAACCAGTCGCCCGCCTTCGGGTCGACCGTGCCGCGTTCGGGGTCCTCGGGCCCCGCGGTTCCGCGCAGACAGAGGCCGTCCGACTCGCCGGGTGTCTTGATCCACAGCCGGGCGTCCTGGAGCGGGTCGCCGGTGCGCAGCGTGGGCCGGGCGCCGAGGCCGCGGTCCGGCGGGTTGCACCAGTCCTGCGCGTCGCTGTACTTGCCCGCCGGCGGGGTCCAGGTGCCCCGGCCGTTGCGGCTGGAGTCCGTGACGAAGTGCTTCATCCGGGACGGCGGGGTCGTCACGTGTGCGTCGAGCCAGCTCTGCGCGTCGGCGCGCGGCCAGTACTGGTTGGGGCACTGGGCCGCGTCGCCACCGCCGTCCGCATACGCCAGGCAGGACGAAATGAGCTTGCCGTACCAGGAGTTGGCGTCGTCGGTGTTGTAGTTCGAGGCGTTGGTGTAGAAGCCGGAGGCCCGGTCCACGCCGCCCTCGATCAGCCGGGGCACGATGTCGTTGACGGAGTGCCAGCCCGGGTGCCCGGTGTCGAGGTAGACCCGGGTCCCGCGCAGCGGCTCCAGGGCGTCGACCGCGTAGTTGACCTCGGCGTAGCGCGCGGCGGTCTTCGTGCCCTGCGCGTCGTCCTGGCCGCAGTCGGAGGGCAGCAGGGCTAGGGCGTCGGGTTCGAGCGTGACGATGGCGTCGCCGTGCCCGATCCCGCGCGCCACGGCGTCGATCCACGCCTCGTACTGCGCGCTGTCCGCGGCGCCGCCCGCCGAGTAGTTGGAGCAGTCCCGGCCGGGGATGTCGTACAGCGCCAGCGAGGGGACGGCGTGCTCGCGGCCCGCGGCCCGCACCACCGCGCGGACCTTCTGCTCCACCTCGGCGGGGGTCTCGTCGCCGAACCACACGGACTGCGGGGTGTTCACCATCGCCAGGATGTCCGCCGCGTCGCGCAGCCGGCCGGCTCGGGCCAGGCTCCGGACCTGCTGGTACGCGGCCGGGTTGGCGTCCGGGACGTACAGCGACGGTCCGCGGCCGGCGGCCTCGGCCGCGTGCGCCGGCGGTACGGCGAACAGGGCGGCCAGGCCGACGGACAGAGCGGCGAGCCAGGTGGGCGTGCGTCGTCTCATACGGTTTCACTCCGGGGTCGCAACGGTCACGAGGGACTTGCGGGAGCGCTCCCACAGGAGACTCGCCCAGCGGCGCGTCCACGTCAATACGGGACACCGAAGAAACGAGACGGAAGCGACGAGACGGGAGCGGGGACACGGCGGGGGCGCCCGCGCGCGTCCGCCGGAGCGGCCCGGAAGCCCGGAAGCCCGTAACCGCGTAAGTACGTAGGCACGTAAGCGCGTAAGCCCGGAAGCGCGTGAGCCCGCTCAGGCCACCGACCCGATCCGCCGGGCCGGGGCCGAGGGTGTGTCGTGGTGGATGGGGGTGTGTGCCCCGGTGAGGGAGACCCCGCTTCCTCCGCGCCGGTCGGCCACGATCTCCGCGGCGATCGACAGGGCCGTCTCCTCGGGGGTACGCGCTCCCAGGTCGAGCCCGATCGGCGACCTCAGGCGGGCCAGCTCGATCTCGGTGACGCCGACCTCGCGCAGCCGTTCGTTGCGGTCCAGATGGGTGCGGCGCGAGCCCATGGCACCGACGTACGCGACCGGCAGCCGCAGCGCGAGCCGCAGCAGCGGGACGTCGAACTTGGCGTCGTGGGTGAGGACGCACAGGACCGTGCGGGAGTCGACCTCGGTGCGCTCCAGGTAGCGGTGGGGCCAGTCCACGACGATGTCGTCCGCGTCGGGGAAGCGGGCCGCCGTCGCGAAGACCGGGCGGGCGTCGCAGACCGTCACCCGGTAGCCGAGGAACTTGCCCACGCGGACCAGTGCCGAGGCGAAGTCGATGGCACCGAAGACGATCATGCGCGGGGGCGGGACCGAGGACTCCACCAGGACCGTGAGCGGCGCTCCGCAACGAGAGCCCTGCTCTCCGATCTCCACGGTGGCGGTGCGGCCGGCGTCGAGCAGGGCCGCCGTCTCGCCGAGCACCGTGCGGTCGAGCCCGGGGTGGGCGCCGAAGCCGCCCTCGTGGGAACCGTCGGCCCGCACGAGGAGGGCCCGGCCCATCAGTTCGGCGGGTCCGCCCACGACCCGGGCGAGGGCCGCCGCCTCACCGCCCGCGGCGGCGGCCAGGGCCGCCGCGAACACCGTGCGGCGGGCGGCGTCCCGCGAGCGGACCGGGGTGATCAGGATGTCGATGACGCCGCCGCAGGTCAGGCCGACCGCGAAGGCGTCGTCGTCGCTGTAGCCGAAGCGTTCGAGGACGGTCACGCCGTCCTCCAGCGCCTGGACGCACAGGTCGTAGACCGCCCCTTCCACGCAACCGCCCGAGACCGAGCCGATCGCCGTGCCCTCGGAGTCGACGGCGAGCGCGGCTCCGGGCCTGCGGGGCGCGCTGCCGCCGACCGCCACCACGGTGGCGACGGCGAAGTCGCGGCCCTGCTCGACCCACCGGTGCAGTTCTTCGGCGATGTCCAGCATGTCTCGGTCTCCTTGCGAGCGGTCGGGAGGAGGGGGCTCGGGGTCAGCGGACGCCCAGCCAGCCCTCGATCGGGTGGAGCGCGAAGTAGACGAAGAAGACGGCCGTCAGTCCCCACATGAAGGCCCCGATCTCCCGGGCCCTGCCCTGGGCGATCCTGATGACGACGTAACTGATCACACCGGCCGCCACGCCCGCGGTGATCGAATAGGTGAACGGCATGATCACGACCGTCAGGAAGACCGGGACGGCGGTGGCGCGGTCGGCCCAGTCGACGTGGCGCGCGTTCGTCATCATCATGGCGCCGATCACCACCAGGGCGGCCGCGGCGATCTCGCCCGGGACGATCGCCGTGAGCGGGGTGAAGAACAGGCAGGCGGCGAAGAGGACGCCGGTGACGACGGAGGACAGGCCGGTACGGGCTCCCTCGCCGACGCCGGTGGCGGACTCGACGAAGACCGTCTGGCCGGAGGCTCCGGCCACTCCCCCGACCGCTCCGCCGGCTCCGTCGATGAACAGCGCCTTCGACAGGCCGGGCATCCGGCCCCGGTCGTCGGCCAGTCCGGCCTCGGTGCCGACGCCGATGATCGTGGCCATCGCGTCGAAGAAGCCGGCGAGCACCAGAGTGAAGACGATCATGCCGACCGTCATGGCGCCGACATGGCTCCAGCCGCCGAACTCGACCTTGCCGAAGAGCGAGAAGTCGGGCATCGAGACGGCGCTGCCGTGCAGTTCGGGGGCGCCCCCGGCCCACTGCCCCGGGGCGACGACGCCGGTGACGTCGAGGACGACGGACACGACCGTGCCGGAGACGATGCCGATGAGGATCGCGCCGGGCACCCCGCGCGCCTGGAGCGCGAAGATCAGCAGCAGGGTGGCGGCGAACAGCAGCACCGGCCAGCCGGCGAGTTCGCCGGTGGGGCCGAGGGTGAGGGGGGTCGCCTTGCCCTGGTGCACGAAGCCGGCCTTGACCAGGCCGATCAGCGCGATGAACAGGCCGATGCCCATGGTGATGGCGTGCTTGAGCGCCAGCGGGATCGCGTTCATGATCATCTCACGCAGCCCGGTGACGACCAGGAGCATGATCACCACGCCGTACATCACGCACATCCCCATGGCCTGGGGCCAGGTCATCTGCGGGACGACCTGCGAGGAGAGCACCCCGGACACCGAGAGTCCGGCCGCGAGGGCGAGCGGCACCTTGCCGACGAAGCCCATGAGGAGGGTGGTGAAGGCCGCCGCGAACGCGGTCGCGGTGATCAGCGCCTTCTGGCCGAGCGTGTCCCCCGCCACGTCCTTGCCGGACAGGATGAGGGGGTTGAGCAGCAGGATGTACGCCATCGCCATGAAGGTGGTGACGCCGCCGCGCACCTCACGCGCGATCGAGCTCTCCCGCCGGGAGATGTGGAAGTACCGGTCGAGCCAAGACCGTCCCGCCGGAACGCGGCTGCCCGCGCCCGCGTCCTGCGCGGTGGTCTTCGGCTCCAGTGACTGCTGGGTCATGTGGGCCTGCTCCCAAGGTTCAAAGGGGCACCCGTACAGCCGTCCTGACGGCTGGTCAGCCGCCTGTGCGGCTGAGGGATTTGGGAAGGTGCTTCGACGGCACGGCCCGGGGGACGGCCCGGGACGGACGTGATGGTCTCCGTGCGGCGCGGGAGGGGTGGACCCTCTCCCGGCGCCGCGGGCGGAGAACCTGCCGGAACTACGCGTTGCCCGTGAGGTGTTCGGGGCGGACGGGGGTCCGGTCGAGCTCCAGACCCGTCGCGTTCCGGATCGCCGCGAGGACGGCCGGGGTGGACGACAGGGTCGGGGCCTCGCCGATGCCACGGAGCCCGTACGGGGCGTGGTCGTCGGCGAGTTCGAGCACATCGACGGGGATGGTCGGTGTGTCGAGGATCGTGGGGATCAGATAGTCCGTGAAGGAGGGGTTGCGCACCTTCGCGGTCCTCGGGTCGACGATGATCTCCTCCATGACCGCGATGCCCAGACCCTGAGTGGTTCCACCCTGGATCTGGCCGACGACGGACAGCGGGTTGAGCGCCTTGCCGACGTCCTGGGCGCAGGCCAGTTCGACGACCTTGACCAGGCCGAGCTCGGTGTCCACCTCGACGACGGCGCGGTGGGCGGCGAAGGAGTACTGGACGTGGCCGTCGCCCTGTCCGGTGCGCAGGTCGAACGGTTCGGTCGGGCGGTGCCGCCACTCGGCCTCGACCTCGACGGCCTCGTCCTCCAGCACGTCGGCGATGTCCGCGAGGACCTCGCCGCCGTCGGTGACGACCTTGCCGCCCTCCAGGAGGAGTTCGGCGGTGGCCCAGGCGGGGTGGTACGTGCCGAACCTGCGGCGCCCGAGCTCCAGGACCTTCTCGCGGACGAGCTCGCAGGAGTTCTTGACGGCGCCGCCTGTGACGTAGGTCTGGCGGGAGGCGGACGTCGAACCGGCGCTGCCCACCCGGGTGTCGGCCGGCTGGATGGTCACCTGGGCGACGCCGAGTTCGGTGCGGGCGATCTGCGCGTGGACGGTGACGCCGCCCTGGCCGACCTCGGCCATCGCGGTGTGCACGGTGGCGACGGGAACTCCGCCGACGACCTCCATGCGGACCCGGGCGGTCGAGTAGTCGTCGAACCCCTCGGAGAAGCCGACGTTCTTGATGCCGACGGCGTACCCGATCCCGCGGACGACGCCCTCGCCGTGCGTGGTGTTGGACAGACCGCCGGGCAGCTGCCGTACGTCCGCGTCCTCGCCCGCGGACAGCCACTGCCGCTCGGGCGGCAGGGGCATCGCCTTGACCCGGCGCAGGAGTTCGGCGACCGGGGCCGGGGAGTCGACGCGCTGTCCGGTCGGCAGCAGCGAGCCCTGTTCCATCGCGTTGAGCTGGCGGAACGCGACTCTGTCCATGCCGACCGCGTCGGCGAGCTTGTCCATCTGCGCCTCGTACGCGAAGCACGCCTGGACCGCGCCGAAGCCGCGCATCGCGCCGCAGGGCGGGTTGTTGGTGTAGAGCGCGACGGCCTCGATGTCGACGTCGTCGACCACGTACGGGCCGACGCCGAGCGAGGAGGCGTTGCCGACGACCGCCGGGGACGCCGAGGCGTACGCGCCGCCGTCGAGGACGATCCGCGCCTTGACGTGGGTCAGCTTGCCGTCCTTGGTCGCCCCGTGCTCGTAGTACAGCTTCGCGGGGTGGCGGTGGACGTGACCGAAGAAGGACTCGAAGCGGTTGTAGACGATCTTGACGGGCTTGCCTGTGCGCAGCGCCAGCAGACACGCGTGGATCTGCATCGACAGGTCCTCGCGGCCGCCGAACGCGCCGCCGACCCCGGAGAGCGTCATCCGGACCTTGTCCTCGGGCAGGCCGAGCACGGGGGCGATCTGGCGCAGGTCGGAGTGCAGCCACTGGGTGGCGATGTACAGCTCGACCCCGCCGTCCTCGCAGGGCACGGCGAGGCCGGACTCGGGGCCGAGGAAGGCCTGGTCCTGCATGCCGAAGGTGTACTCGCCCCGGACGACGAAGTCGGCTCCGGCCGCGGCCCGTTCGGCGTCGCCGCGGACGATCGGCTGGCGGTGCACGATGTTGGGGTGCGGGACGTGGCCGATGTGGTGGTCGGTGCGGCCCTCGTGGACGAGGACCGCGTCGGGCGCGGTCGCGGACGCCTCGTCGGTGATGACCGGCAGCTCGCGGTACTCCACCTTGATCTTGGCGGCGGCGCGGCGCGCGGTCTCCGGGTGGTCGGCGGCGACGATCGCGACGGGCTCGCCGTGGTGGCGCACCTTGCCGTGCGCGAGGACCGGGGTGTCCTGGATCTCCAGGCCGTAGTTCCGCACCTCGGTGGGCAGGTCGTCGTACGTCAGGACGGCGTACACGCCGGGGGTGGCGAGGGCCTCGCCGGTGTCGATGGACACGATCTCGGCGTGGGCGACCGTGGAGCGCAGGATCTGGCCCCACAGCATGTCCTCGTGCCACATGTCGGAGGAGTACGCGAACTCGCCGGTGACCTTCAGGGTGCCGTCCGGGCGGAGCGTGGACTCGCCGATGCCGCCCCTGGTCCCGGTGCCCTGGGTGATGTTCGTGGGTGTGCCGGTCGTTCCCATGGTCAGACCGCCTCGGACTGCCGGGCGGCCGCGAGGCGGACCGCGTCCATGATCTTCTCGTAGCCGGTGCAGCGGCACAGGTTGCCCGAGAGCGCCTCGCGGATGTCCGCGTCGCTCGGGTTCGGGGTGCGCTCCAGCATCTCGTCCGCCGCGATCAGCAGACCCGGGGTGCAGAAGCCGCACTGCACGGCTCCGGCGTCGATGAACGCCTGCTGCACGGGCGAGAGTTCGGCGCCCTCGCCGGTCTGCGAGTCCTGGCCCTTGGCCCCCCTCCCCCAGGCTTCGCCCGGGGGTGCCCCCAGCCGGGCCTCGTCGAACGAAACGCCCGCCGCTCCGGACGTGTTGCCCGCACCCGCCGCACAACCGGCGTGTTCCGCGCGCTGCCTGGCGAAGTCGGCCAGTCCCTCGACGGTGACGACCTCGCGTCCCTCGGCCTGGCCCGCGGCGACCAGACAGGAACAGACGGGCACCCCGTCCAGGCGGACGGTGCAGGAACCGCACTCGCCTTGCTCGCAGGCGTTCTTGGAGCCGGGCAGGCCGAGGCGCTCGCGCAGGACGTACAGGAGGCTCTCGCCCTCCCAGACGTCGTCGGCCTCCTGCCGGCGGCCGTTGACCGTGAAGCTGACACGCATTACGCGACTCCCTCCGTGCGGGCGGCGGTGCCGCGGTAGGACTCCCAGGTCCACATCAGGGTGCGGCGGGCCATGACACCGACGGCGTGGCGGCGGTAGCTCGCCGTGCCGCGGACGTCGTCGATCGGGTTGCAGGCGGCGGAGCACAGCGCGGCGAACTGCTTGGCCACCGACGGGGTGATGATCTTCCCGTTGTCCCAGAAGCCGCCCTCCTCCAGCGCCGCGTTCAGGAACTCCTCGGCCGTCCTCGCGCGGACCGGGGTCGGCGCGGCCGAGCCGATCCCGGTACGGACCGTACGGGTCTCGGGGTGCAGGGCCAGTCCGAAGGCGCACACCGCGATCACCATGGCGTTGCGGGTGCCGACCTTGGAGTACTGCTGCGGTCCGTCCGCGTTCTTGACGTGGACGGCGCGGATCAGCTCGTCGGGCGCGAGCGCGTTGCGCTTCACGCCGGTGTAGAAGTCGTCGATCGGGATCAGCCGCGAACCGCGCACCGACTCGGCCTCGACCTCGGCGCCGGCCGCGAGGAGGGCGGGGTGGGCGTCGCCGGCCGGGGAGGCGGTGCCGAGGTTGCCGCCGACGCCGCCGCGGTTGCGGATCTGCGGCGAGGCCACGGTGTGGGAGGCGAGGGCCAGCCCGGGAAGCTCACGGCGCAGGTGCTCCATGATCCGGGTGTACGGGACGGAGGCGCCCAGGCGCACGCTGCCCTCGCCGGCCTCCCACTCGCTCAGCTCTCCGATGCGGTTCAGGTCGAGGAGGTACTCGGGCCTGCGGTGATCGAAGTTGATCTCGACCATCACATCGGTGCCACCCGCGATCGGCACGGCGGTGGGGTGCTCGGCCTTGGCGGCGAGCGCCTCCTCCCAACTGGCGGGGCGAAGGAAGTCCATGAGTGGCTCTCTTCAATCGTGTCGTGGGACGTTGTGATCAAGCCAGATCGGGTGCGGCGTCCCCGGCTCGTTCATGGAGGTCTCAACAGCGGAGTGGGGCCAGTAGACAGCCGGGTCCCGCGCCGGGGTCAGTCACCGAAACCATGAAGGAGTTCGCTGGCCAGCGCGCGCATCTTGTAGATTCGTATGAACCGAGGTCATCGGCAACCTCTTCGCTTTCCTCCGGAAACAGGGATCCGGTCCTCCGGAAACAGGACTCCTGCCCTCCGGAAACAGGGATCCGGTCCTCCGGAGGCGGCGCCACGGTCCCGTGGGAACGGGCGCGGCCCTGCCGGGAGCGGGGACACGGCCCTCCGGCGGCGGAAGGCCCGGGGGCCGGTGCCGCCGGGTTCCGGACCCGCGGCCCGCTCCGCGGAACCGGGGACGGCGACGGACCTCGTACCGAATCCATCGTAGATTTCTAGACAAGGAACGGCGGCGACGAGAATGCGGCTGCGCGCACTGCTGGAGACGGACGCGCTGGGGCTGCGGCTGCTCGGCGGCGAGGACGAGCTCGACCGCACCGTACGCGGTGTGATGACCACCGACCTCAAGGACCCGAGCCGCTATCTCTCGGGCGGCGAGCTGGTCCTCACCGGCCTCGCCTGGCGGCACGACGCCGAGGACTCCGAGCCCTTCGTCCGGATCCTCGCGGGCGCCGGGGTCGCGGCCCTGGCCGCGGGCGAGGCCGAGCTCGGCGACATCCCCGACGACCTGGTCGTGGCCTGCGCCCGGCACCGGCTGCCGCTGTTCGCCGTGAACGAGTCCGTCGCGTTCGCCACCATCACCGAGCACGTCGTGCGCCAGGTGTCCGGCGAACGCGCCGGTGATCTGGCCGCCGTGGTGGAGCGGCACCGGCGGATGATGACCTCGGGCCCGGCGGGCGGCGGCCCCGACGTGGTCCTGGACCTGCTCGGAACCGACCTCGACCTGCGCGCATGGGTCCTGTCCCCCGCCGGACGGGCCATCGCCGGCTCGAAGCTCGCGGGCGGCGCGCTGCCCGCGAGCACCCGCGCCGAACTGGCCGCCGCCCATCTCGCGGCGGCCCGCACCGGGCGCCGGGGACCGCACCGGGTGACCGTGGGCCAGGCGACGTACTCGCTCTTCCCCGTCCGCTCCCCCGGGCGGGCCACGGGCGCCTTCCGGGACGTCCGCGAGACGGTGCTCTCCGACTGGCTGCTCGCGGTCGAGGCCGACGCCGGGGACTGGCCCGAGGAGCGGCTCGACCTGCTCCAGGGCGTCACCCAGTTGATCGCGGTGGAGCGGGAGCGGCGGGACGCGGCGCGCACGGTGCGCAGGCGGCTCGCCCAGGAGGTCCTCGAACTCGTCCAGACGGGGGCAGCGCCCGCCGAGATCGCGGCCCGGCTGCGGGTCGCCGCGCCGGTGCTGCTGCCGGGCCTGGGCGCCGCCCCGCACTGGCAGGTCGTGGTGGCGCGGGTCGAGTGGGACGGCGGCGAGGTCGAGTGCGGCCCGGTCGCCCAGGCGCTCCTGGAGGAGATCCTCGTCGACCCGCTGTCCCCGGGACCCGAGCACTCCGACCGGATCGCCGTCGCCCACACGGGGGACGAGGCCGTCGCGCTCGTACCCCTTCCGGCTGTTCCCGCCGAGGAGGACGGCTCCGAGCCCGGGCTGCACGCCGACGCCCTGCTCGCGGCCGTACGGGAGCCGCTGTCGGCCGGTCTGAACGGCGACGGCCGGCTGACCATCGGCGTCAGCGCGGCCGTCCACTCGGCCGAGGGCCTGCGCGGCGCCCTGGAGGAGGCCAGGCACGCCCGCCGGGTCGCCGCCGCGCGCCCGGGACGGGTCTGCGCGGCCGGGCACCAGGAACTGGCCTCGCACGTCCTGCTGCTGCCGTTCGTCCCGGACGACGTGCGCCGCGCCTTCACGGCCCGGCTGCTCGACCCGCTGCGCGAGTACGACGGGCGGCACCGCGCGGAGCTGATCCCGACCCTGGAGGCGTTCCTTGACTGCGACGGCTCCTGGACGCGCTGCGCCGCCCGGCTGCACCTGCACGTCAACACGCTGCGCTACCGCGTCGGGCGGATCGAGCAGTTGACGAGTCGTGATCTGTCGCGCCTGGAAGACAAGTTGGACTTCTTCCTGGCACTGCGGATGAGCTGACCCGCGGGGCCCCGGGCGGCCCCGCGCGGGACCAATGACTTTGTGAAATCCTTCACCCACCCTCTTGGCCGGGCCCGGTGATCCGTGCTGAGATGCCACCACTCGACAGCTCAATGGTGTGCTCGGGGAGGGCAACGTGGCGCATTCCGCCATGTCTGGTACCGGAACGACTGCTGGGGACGATCCACTCCAGACCGCGGTATGGCGGCTGCGCTCGCGTGCCTGCTGGGCCGACGCGGCGGCGCTGATCCAGCCGCACACGGCGGGGCCGGCGCTGCAGAGAGCGTCCCTGCTGGTCGAACGCTGTCTCTACACCGAGCAGGGCTGGGCCGAGGCGGAGGACGCGCTGCGCACCGCCGAGGCGCTGGCGCACAGCGACGACGAGCGCGGCGCCGCGGCCTGCGAGCGCGGCCAACTCGCTTACGCGGCAACCCTGTTGAGGGTGCGCGACCGGGCGGACGAGGCGCGTGCGGCGCTCGGCCGGGCCGCCGCTCTGCTCGCCCCGGGCGCGCCGGGCAGGGCCCTGCTGGACTTCCGGCGCGGGCTGCTCGCGGAGAACCTCGCGCACGCCCCGCAGGCGGCCCGTGCCGCGTACCGGAGGGCGCACGCGGGAGCGACCGCCCAGAACGACGCGCTGCTGCTGTCCTTCACCTGGCGGCACCTCGCCGGGATCGCCCTGCGCGAGGGGGAGTTGGCGGAGGCCCGGCACGGCTTCGCCGAGTCCCTGCGGATCCGGGAAGAGCTGGGCTATCTCGTCGGTACGGCGCCGGCGCTGGCCTCGCTCGCCGACGCCGAGACCGAACCGGAGGCCTCGCGGCTCCGGGCGGAGGCGGGACGGCTGTTCCGGCTGCTCGGCGGCGTTCCCCTCTGGCTGGCGGACCAGTTGTCCCCGCCCGCCGCGACGGCCTGAGCCGCGGGGGCGGACGCTCCGCCCCGGTGGGTCAGGACGACCCGGCGAAGTGCTCCCGTACGAGTTCCTGGACGACCGTCAGGTCCTCGGCGATCAACGCGTCCAGCAGGGCCGTGTGTTCGGCCGCGTCGGCCACCAGGTCGGCGCGGCCCCGGGAGACGGGACCGCCGACGAGGGGCCACTGGGCGCGGCGGTGCAGATCGTCGGCGATGCGCACCAGTTGCTCGTTGCCGGCGAGGGCGAGCACCGCCCGGTGGAAGGTCCGGTCGGACTCGGCGTAGGTCGCGCGGCAGCCCGAGGTGGCGGCCCGCACGGTGGCCTCGGCGAGGGGGCGCAGCTCGGCCCAGCGGGCGGCGGGCACGGTACGGGCGAGCCGGAGCATCACCGGGACCTCGATCAGGCCCCGGATCTCGGCCAGTTCGGCCAGTTCCCGGGTGCCGCGCGCGATGACGCGGAAGCCCCGGTTGGGGACGACCTCGACGGCGCCCTCCAGGGCGAGCTGCTGCATCGCCTCCCGGACGGGCGTCGCCGACACCCCGAAGCGGTCGCCGAGCGCGGGCGCCGAGTACACCTCGCCGGGGGCGAGTTCACCGGAGACGAGCGCGGTGCGCAGGGCGTCGAGGATCTGCCCGCGCACGGAGGCGCGCTGCACGACGGGCCGGGCGCCCTCCGCGCGCAGCGCGGGGCGGGCCGCCTCGGCGTGCACGGGACGCGCGTTCCCGGGACCTCCCGGGGCCATGGGGTTCCCGGCGCTACCGGGGCCGGCGGCCGGGCGGGGACCATCGGTGCGTACGGCGGGACGCTGGCCCTCGGTGCGTACGGCGGGACGGGAGTCCTCGGTGCGTACGGCGGGATGGGAGTCCTCGGTGCGCACGGCGGGACGCGGGCCCTCGGTGCGCGGGAGCGGGATCGGGGCCTCGCTGTGCGTGTGCTCGCCGCGTGCCGACGCCCGGGCCACCGGGGTGGCGCCGTCCGGCCCCGCACCCGGGCCGCGGAGGAGGCCATCGCCCACCACACCTGCGGGCACGGTTCCGGCCCGTCCCGCGTCCACGGGCCCCGCCTGCCGCGGGACCCTCGGGACACCGGCGCGGGCGTCCGGGACCCACGGCCCGGCGGGGACGTGCGCGCTGCGCGGACCGGCCTGCTCCACGGTTCCTCCTCCGGATCGGCGGTACTGGGTCGGCGGTACTGGGTCGGTGGCACCGGGTCGGCGCTGCTGGGGTCGGTGCTGCTCGGGGTCATCGCCGGGGGCGACGGGGGCGGTTGTTACCCGTCCGTCAAGCACGATAGGCGCACATGGGCTCAGTTCAAACACCCGGACGGCGGGGTAAGGTAAGGCTTACCTGCTAACGATCGTGAAGCGATGGTTCCGCATGTCCGTTCCCACCCTGCCCGCCGAGGACGCCACCCGCGCCGCACGCGCCGTCGCGCCCACGGCCGATGCCGTCGCCCCGGGCGCGCCGGCCACCGTGTCACCCGCCGCTCCGCCGGCCGTGTCACCCGTGGCGGAGGCCTACGCGCGGCTCGGCGAGGTCTTCCCCGGGCTGGGCGTCACGGAACTGGGAGCGGCGGAAGCGGCGCCGCGGGGCGCGGGTTGGGCGGCCGCCGCCCGGCTCGCCGAGGGCGGGCCGGAGCTCGACGCCTTCCTCGCCTGGGACGAGGCCCAGGTGGTCAGGGACCACGGCGAGCGGGCGCGGCCCGACGTCGTGGCCGGCTTCGGACTGCACCGGTACGCGTGGCCGGCCTGTCTGCTGATCACCGTGCCGTGGTTCCTCCTGCGCCGGGGGCCGCGCCTCCCTGTGGAGGACGTCACATTCCATCGCGAGCTCGGCCGGATGGCCGTCCGGGTCACCACGTTCGCCTGTCTGCCCGACGACCCCGCCGCCGCCCTGCCCGGCGCCCGGGTCGTACCGGACGAGGACGCGCTGCGCGCGGAGGTGCGGGCCGCGGTCGCCGAGCACCTCGAACCCGTCCTCGGCGGATTCGGCCCGCGGATGCGCCGGCGCGGCCGCGCCCTGTGGGGCATGGCGACCGACGAGATCGTCGAGGGCCTCTGGTACGTCGCCGAGCTGTTCGGCGAGGAGCGGCGCGCGACGCGCGAGCTGGAACTGCTGCTGCCGGGCTCGACCCTCCCGTACGCCGGTTCGGCGGCCTTCCGCGAACTGACCGGACCCGGCGGAGAACCCCTGCCGACCCGCGACCGGGTGAGCTGCTGCCTCTTCTACACCGTGCGCCCGGCCGACACCTGCGTCACCTGCCCCCGCACCTGCGACGCGGACCGCGTCGCCCGGCTCACGGCCGCCGCGGCGGGCTGAGACGCGCACGGCGGCGTCAGATCACAGCTGCTTCACGAATTCCTCACTTGTCACGGGAACTCTCCGCGGAACCATCCGTATGGGTAGTCTTATTCGTACTCAACTCCCGTCCCTCGCGCGGCAGTTCGAGCAGAAAGTCGCCCTGCGCACCTTCTTGCACTTCCTTGGCGGCCTCTTGCCCCGAAACCCCCTGAGGGCCGATGTGATTGGGCCACTATGGCGGGCGTTACGCCCTCTCCCCATGCAAGGGACCCCCGATGAGACTGACCGACATATCGCTGAACTGGCTGCTTCCGGGCGCCGTTCTGCTCCTGGGCCTGCTGGCGGCGGTGGCGGTGCTGGCACGCGGCAAGCGGTCCGGGGACAGCGCGAGCAGCGACGACTCGTGGGAGCGCACCGAGGAGCGCCGCAGGCGCAAGGAGGCCGTCTACGGCACGGCTTCCTACGTCCTGCTGTTCTGCTGTGCCGCCGTCGCGGCGGCGCTCTCCTTCCACGGCCTGGTCGGCTTCGGCCAGCAGAACCTCGGCCTCTCCGGCGGCTGGGAGTACCTCGTCCCGTTCGGCCTGGACGGCGCGGCGATGTTCTGCTCCGTGCTCGCGGTGCGCGAGGCCAGCCACGGTGACGCGGCGCTCGGCTCCCGCATACTCGTGTGGACCTTCGCCGGTGCCGCCGCCTGGTTCAACTGGGTGCACGCGCCCCGGGGCGTCGACCACGCCGGGGCCCCGCAGTTCTTCGCCGGCATGTCCCTGTCGGCCGCCGTCCTGTTCGACCGGGCCCTGAAGCAGACCCGCCGGGCCGCTCTGCGCGAGCAGGGTCTGGTGCCGCGTCCGCTGCCGCAGATCCGGATCGTCCGCTGGCTGCGCGCGCCCCGGGAGACGTACAGCGCGTGGTCGCTGATGCTCCTGGAGAACGTCCGGTCCCTGGACGAGGCCGTGGACGAGGTGCGTGAGGACCGGCGCCAGAAGGAGCAGACCCGGCTGCGCCGCCGCAACGAGGAGCGGGTCGAGCGTGCCCACCTCAAGGCGCTGAGCCGGGGTCACCGCGGCTTCCCCGGGCGCGGTGCCGCCCGGGAGCTGGAGACCACGACCGTGGAGCGCGCGCCCGCCGGTGCCTCCACGGAGCCTGCCATATCCACCGCGGAGCAGCTGCCCGTACGATCGCGGCCCTCCCTCACCCCCGTCCGCAAGAGCACTGAGCCGATCACCGTCGACCTCACCACGGAGGACGACACGATGGCCCTGCCCCGGCTCGACTCGCTGGAGCGCAAGCTCAAGGACCTGGAGCAGCAGTTCGGCTGAGCCCCCGCGGGGGTCCGGCTCCGGTATCAGCCCGACGGCCCGTCCGGTGTTCCGGACGGGCCGTGACACGACAGCGGCGACGTGGTGTGCCTACACCGCGTCGCCGTTCAGTTCGAACCACACCGCCTTGCCCACGCCGTGGGACCGTACGCCCCACGCGTCCGCCAGGGACTGGACGAGGACGAGTCCCCTGCCGTGCGTACCGTCGTCGGCGTTCGGTACGCACAGTCTGGGCCTGCGCCCCACGAAGTCCCGGACCTCCACGCGCAGTCCGCCCGGTCCGATGGTCGCCGTCAGGACGGCGTCGTCGTCCGTGTGGATCAGCGCGTTGGTGACGAGCTCGCTGGTCAGGAGCTCCGCCGTCTCGGCCCTTCCCGGTTTCCCCCAGTGCCGTAAGTGCTCCCTCAGCGCCCTGCGCGCCTCGGGCACCGCCCTCAGATCCGCCTTGCCCAGCCGGCGCCTGAGCTGCGCGCCGCCCGGTCCCTGCATCGCCCCCTCGGACGCTTCCTCCACTGGATCGGTGGAGAAGGCCCCCTTGGTCATGGGACCACCTCCTGGTGCCTGCCGTTTCATGACCCCCGCCTGCGTGCCGATGTCGGGTCCCCTCTGCTCGAACACGTTCACGGGATCCATGCCCTCTTCGGGATCGTGACAGTCATGCCGAATCGTCAGCCGGTCGCCGTACGGACACGGGTGCGCGACGGCCGCACGGGGAAGTGAAGGATCCGACAGAGCCGTCCGAGCGCCGAGGAGCCGCCGTGCACGACGACCGTTCGCTGGTGGAGGCCCGGCTGGAGCGCGCCCTGCGGCAGTTCCTGCGCCCCGCCCAGTACGGGGAACGGGTGCCGCTCACGCTCTCCGTCTGGCACGTGCCGGGCGAGCCGGTACCCGTCGCGGAGGCCCTCACGGCCGCCTACGAGCCCTTCACCACCGGCACCGCCTGGGGAAAGCCCTGGTCGACGAGCTGGTTCCGCATCGAGGGCCGGGTGCCCGAGGCGTGGGCGGGCCGTCCGGTGGAAGCGGTGATCGACCCCGGGTTCACCGGGGACGGACCCGGCTTCCAGGCGGAGGGGCTGCTGTACGACGCCTCGGGCATCCCCGTCAAGGGCATCCACCCGCGCAACCGCCACCTGACGGTCGGCGCCCCGGCGGATGGCGGCGAGGAGATCGCCCTGCTCCTGGAGGCGGCGGCGAACCCCGCCGTCCTGCACGGCTTCGAGCCCACGCGCCTGGGAGACGTGCTGACCGCCGGCGATGGGCCGATCTACCGATTCGCGTCTGCCGATCTCGCCGTACTCGACGAGGAGGTGTGGCATCTCGTCCTCGACATCGAGGTCCTCTCGGAGCTGATGTACGAACTGGACGCGCAGCGGCCGCGACGGCACGAGATCCTGCGCGCCCTGGAAAGCATGCTCGACGCCCTCGATCTGCACGACGTGTCCGGCACGGCCGCGGCGGCACGGGCCGAGCTGACGGAGGTGCTGTCCCGGCCCGCGTCGGCCAGCGCGCACCGCGTCTCGGCGACCGGGCACGCGCACATCGACTCGGCGTGGCTGTGGCCGCTGCGCGAGACGGTCCGCAAGGCCTCCCGCACCTTCGCCAACGTCACCGCGCTCGCCCTCGACTATCCGGAGCTCGTCTTCTCCTGCTCCCAGGCCCAGCAGTACGCCTGGGTCAAGGAGCACCAGCCGCACATCTGGGAACGCATCAAGAAGGCCGTGGAGCAGGGCAATTGGGCGCCGGTGGGCTCGATGTGGGTGGAGTCGGACGCCAACATGCCCGGCGGCGAGGCGCTGGCCCGGCAGATCGTGCACGGCAAGCGGTTCTTCCGGGAGGAACTGGGCGTCGAGACCGAGGAGATCTGGCTGCCGGACTCCTTCGGCTACACGGCCGCGTTCCCGCAGCTGGCGAAGCTCGCCGGCGTCCGCTGGTTCCTCACCCAGAAGCTGAGCTGGAACCAGAGCAACAGGATGCCCCACCACACCTTCTGGTGGGAGGGCATCGACGGCACCCGCGTCTTCACCCACTTCCCTCCCGTGGACACCTACAACTCCCAGTTCCACGGCCGTGAACTCGCCCACGCGGAACGCAACTTCGCGGAGAAGGGTCTGGCCACCCGCTCGCTCGTCCCGTTCGGCTGGGGCGACGGAGGAGGCGGCCCGACCCGCGAGATGCTGGAGAAGGCCCGCAGGCTGCGCTCCCTGGAGGGCTCGCCCGCGGTCCGGATCGAGAAGCCGGAGGCGTTCTTCGCCGCCGCCGAGGAGGAGTACGGGGCCCGGGCGCCGGTGTGGTCGGGCGAGCTGTACCTGGAGCTGCACCGGGCCACCTACACCACCCAGGCCAAGACCAAGCAGGGCAACCGCCGCAGTGAACACGCGCTGCGCGAGGCCGAGTTGTGGTGCGCCACGGCCGCCGTGCGCGATCCGTCGTACTCCTACCCGTACGACGCGCTGGACCGGATCTGGAAGACGGTGCTGCTGCACCAGTTCCACGACATCCTGCCCGGCTCCTCGATCGCCTGGGTGCACCGGGAGGCACGCGCGACCTACGCGCGGGTCCTCGCGGAACTGGAGGAGATCACGGCGGAGGCGGTACGGGCCCTGGGCTCCGGCGCGCCCGCGGTGCTCAACTCCTCGCCCTACGAGCGGACCGAGGCGGTCGGGGACACGCTGGTGACGGTCCCGGGTCTGGGCACAGCCGCGCTGGCCGCCGGGCCCGCGGCCACCGTGCGGGCCGAGGAGCGCGACGGCGCCGTGGTCCTGGAGAACGACCGGCTGCGGGTACGGATCGACGCCGACGGACTGCTGGCCTCCGTACGGGATCTCGCGCACGGCCGGGAGGTGCTGTGCGGTCCCGGCAATCTGCTCCAGCTCCATCCCGACCATCCCAACGCCTGGGACGCCTGGGACATCGACCGGCACTACCGGCGCACGCACACGGACCTGACGGAGGCCGAGTCCGTGGAGCTGGTGGAGAGCGGCCCGCTTCGGGCCACCGTGCGCGTCACCCGGGCCTTCGGCTCCTCCCGGATCGTCCAGGAGATCCGGCTGACGGCCGCGAGCCGCCGGGTGGACATCGTGACCGACGTCGACTGGCGGGAGTCGGAGAAGGTCCTCAAGGCCGCCTTCCCGCTGGACGTCCAGGCCGAACGGTCGGCCGCCGAGATCCAGTTCGGGCACGTCCACCGTCCCACCCACGTCAACACCGGCTGGGACGCGGCCCGCTTCGAGATCTGCGCCCACCGCTGGCTGCGGGTCGCCGAGGAGTCGTACGGCGTCGCGGTGCTCAACGACTCGACGTACGGCCACGACGTGACCCGCACGCCGCACGCCGACGGCCTCGGCACCACCGTACGGCTGACCCTGCTGCGCGCCCCGCACAGCCCGGACCCGGAGACCGATCTCGGCACGCACAGGTTCACCTACGCGCTGCTGCCCGGGGCCGGGGTGGGGGACGCCGTGGCGGAAGGGCTGGCCCTCAATCTGCCGCTGCGGCGGGCCGCGGTGCCGGCGCTCGGTCCCCTGGTGAGCGTCGACGACCCGGCGGTCACCGTCGAGTCGGTCAAGCTCGCGGAGGACCGGGGCGGCGATGTGGTGGTGCGCCTGTACGAGTCACGGGGCGGCCGGGCCCGCGCACGGCTGACCGCCGGGTTCCCGGTGGCCCGGGCCGAGGTGACGGACCTGCTGGAACGGCCGCTGCACGAGGCTCCGCCGGAGATCGAGCTGCGGCCGTTCCAGATCCTGACCCTGCGCCTGCGACCTGCCCGCTAGGGCGCATCCGCCCCGGGGACTCGGCGCCGCTCAGTTGCCGTCGATGCGGACGATCTTGTGGTGGCGGTCCAGGCCGACGACGAGCCGGGTGGACCGGCCGGCGCTCCAGGTCAGGGTGACGCCGATCTTCGCGTGCCCGGCGGCGCCCAGGTCCTTGACCGTCCACTGCACCGGGATGTTCTGGGCGCGCAGGACGCCGTCCGCGTGGTTGCGGTCCTCCCACGCCGCCAGCTGACGGCGGTAGCCGGACCCGATGTAGAACGTGCGCAGGTCCGTGGCCAGCCGGCCGTTGGGCGAGTCGGTGTGGGCGTCGATGTAGGCGCCGTAGAAGTCGGCGACCAGGGTCAGGTTGTCCGACAGCCGGCCGGTGACCGTCCGCTGCGCGGCGGAGGCCGCGACCGTCTTCACCGGGGTCGCCTGTGCCGACGCGGTGAGCCCGAGCGGCAGGGCCACGGCGGCGACGAGGCCGGCGACGATCGCGGTGCGGCGGACGTGCTTGCGGGTGGTCGTGTTGCTGTTCATGCGTGTGTTTCCCCGATTTCGGTCGGTGCGGAGTGCGTCGTGCCGCCGCTTTCGGCGACACCAGGAGCTTCCGGGGTCCCCCGGTCCGGGCACAACGGACGGCGGCCCATCCGCAAGGGTGGAACCGTCCCAGCCCCGTTGACCTCTCTTTATGGGGAGTGCCTGGGATGCCGTCCTGGGACGGGAAGTGAGGGAAGCCGGTGCCATCCGAGGACGACGTCGAGGAATTCGCGGCGCTGCTGCGCCGTTTGAAGGGGCGCACCGACCGGAGTTACGCCGCCCTCGCCCGCCGTCTCGACATGAACGCCTCGACGCTGCACCGGTATTGCTCCGGGGAGGCCGTGCCGCTCGGGTTCGCGCCCGTGGAACGCTTCGCCGCGATGTGCGGGGCGAGCCCGGCCGAACGGGTCGAACTCCACCGCCTGTGGATCCTCGCGGTGGCGGCCCGCCAGAGGCCCCGCCCGACACCGGCCGCGGCCCCCGAAGCCACCGTCGAACCCGCCCCGGCCACCGGGCCCGCCCCGGTCCCCGAGCGCGAACCCGCCACCGCGCGCCCGCCGGTCACCGACCACGAACCCGTGGCCGTCGACGCGCCCGAAGCCGTCACCGCGGCCGAAGCCCCCGCCGAACCCGGGCCCGCCGAACCCCCGCCGGCCACCGAGTCCGAAGTCCCTTCCCCTGGGCCCGGATCCACGCCCTGGTACCGGCGGCGCGCGGTCGTCGCCGCGGTGGTCGTGACCGCGCTGCTCGCCACGCTGGGCGGTCTGTCCACGCTGCCGTCCGGACACTCCACGGGCGGTGCGGGCCACACGGACGACGCGGGTGACCGGGTGTCCGGCGCACGGGCGGGCGGTGCCCGGCGCGGGTCGGCGACACCCTCCGCCTCCCCCTCGGCCCCGCACGGCCGGAAGACGGGTACCCCGGCCCCGGACACGTCCGGCGGCGACGGGGCCTCGTCCGGCGCGACCGCGAGCCCCTCCCCCGGGGCCGGCTCCGCCGGCACCCCCATCGCCTGGACCGTGAACTCCCAGCTCTGGGCGACCGGTTGCGATCACGACTACGTCATCGACAAGGCACCCGACCAGGTGCCGCCGCCCCCGGCCCCGCAGGACGCCGCCCCCTGGGCGCGGACACAGAACGCGGTGCACGGCGGCCAGACACTGATGGACATCTCCGTGCAGGGGCGGACGGACACGGCCGTCGTCCTGGAGGCGCTGCGGGTCCGTGTCGTCGGCCGTTCGGCCCCGCTGAAGGGTACGGACTACTTCACGGGCCAGGGCTGCGGCGGCGACCTCGCCCCCGGCTCGTTCAAGGTCGACCTGGACGTCGACCGGCCGATCGCCCGTCCGGTCGCGAACTACGAGGGCGGGACGACGACCCCCGCCAGGCACCTGCCCTACCGGGTGTCCGCGGCGGATCCCGAGGTGCTGACGGTCGACGCGCAGACCGAGGACTGCGACTGCAGCTGGGTCCTGGAGCTCGACTGGTCCTCGCAGGGCCGCACCGGCACCGTACGGATCGACGACCACGGCCGGCCGTTCCGCACGAGCGGCATCAAGGGCCTGCCGCGCTACTGGTACACGAACGGCGCCTGGGTCCCCGAGGCGAGCTGAGCCGAACGCGCCCCGCCCGGACGGACCTCACGGGCGGGGCACGTTGCGCAGGTTGGAGCGGGCCAGCTGCACCATCCGGCCGACACCGCCGTCCAGCACGATCTTCGACGCCGAGAGCGCGAAGCCCGTCACCATGTCCGCGCTGATCTTCGGCGGGATGGAGAGCGCGTTCGGGTCGGTGACGACGTCGACGAGGGCCGGACCCTTGTGCCGGAACGCGTCCTTCAGGGCTCCGGCGAGATGCTTGGGCTTCTCGACCCGGACACCGAACGCCCCGCAGGCACGGGCGACCGCGGCGAAGTCGGGGTTCTTGTTGGTGGTGCCGTACGAGGGCAGACCGGCGACCAGCATCTCCAACTCGACCATGCTCAAGGAGGAGTTGTTGAAGAGCACGACCTTCACCGGCAGGTCGTACTGCACGAGGGTGAGGAAGTCGCCCATCAGCATGGAGAATCCGCCGTCGCCGGACATCGACACGACCTGGCGCCTCCGGTCGGTGAACTGGGCGCCGATCGCCATCGGCAGCGCGTTCGCCATCGACCCGTGCGAGAACGAACCGATCACCCGGCGGCTGCCGTTGGGCGAGATGTACCGGGCCGCCCAGACGTTGCACATCCCGGTGTCGACCGTGAACACCGCGTCCTCGGCCGCGAGTTCGTCGAGCACCGAGGCGACGTACTCGGGGTGGATCGGGACGTGCCGGTCGACCTTGCGGGTGTACGCCTTGACCACCCCTTCGAGGGCGTCCGCGTGTTTCTTCAGCATTTTGTCGAGAAATCGCCTGTTCCCCTTCGGCCGCACCCTCGGGATCAGACAGCGCAGCGTCTCCCGCACGTCGCCCCACACGGCCAGATCCAGCTTCGACCTGCGCCCCAGGTGCTCGGGACGCACATCCACCTGGACGATCTTGACGTCGTCGGGCAGGAAGGCGTTGTACGGGAAGTCGGTGCCCAGCAGGATGAGCAGGTCGCACTCGTGGGTGGCCTCGTAGGCGGCGCCGTAGCCGAGGAGCCCGCTCATCCCGACGTCGAAAGGATTGTCGTACTGAATCCATTCCTTGCCGCGCAGCGCGTGTCCCACCGGGGACTTGATCTTCTCGGCGAACTGCATGACCTCGGCGTGCGCGCCCGCCGTGCCGCTGCCGCAGAACAGGGTGACCTTCTCCGCCTCGTCGATCATCGCGACGAGCTTCTCGATCTCGGCGTCGCCCGGCCGTACGGTCGGCCGTGAGGTCACGAGGGCGGTCTCGACGGGCTTGTCAGGGGCGGGCTCGGAGGCGATGTCACCGGGCAGCGACACCACGCTGACACCGGAGCGGCCCACCGCGTGCTGGATGGCGGTCTGGAGCAGCCGCGGCATCTGCTTCGGACTGGAGATGAGTTCGCTGTAGTGACTGCACTCACGGAAGAGCTGGTCGGGATGGGTCTCCTGGAAGTAGCCGAGGCCGATCTCGCCGGAGGGGATCTGCGAGGCGAGGGCCAGCACCGGAGCCATGGAGCGGTGCGCGTCGTACAGGCCGTTGATCAGGTGGAGGTTGCCCGGTCCGCAGGAGCCGGCGCAGGCCGCGAGCCTGCCCGTGATCTGGGCCTCGGCGCCCGCGGCGAACGCTGCCGTCTCCTCGTGGCGGACCTGGATCCAGTCGATGGCCGCGTTGCGCCGGATCGCGTCCACCACCGGGTTGAGACTGTCGCCCACGACCCCGTACAGCCGCTCGACGCCCGCGCGCACGAGGATGTCGACGAACTGCTCGGCGACGTTCTGCTTGGCCATGCCGCACCCACCTCTTCGTGATCCTCGGAGCCCTCGGGCCCGGCGGGTCCCCCGGTCGCCGGTCTCGTCCCTGGGTTCCATGAATTCACACGGCGCGCGGTTACGCCTCCCACACGGCGGCGGCCGTCCGGTCGTCCGCGTACCCCTTGACCCGCACCGAGGCGTCCGCCAGGAACGTGGCGAGACCGGGCGGCTCCCCCGCCGACCACCGGGTCGTCAGATAGTCGGACAGTTCGGGTTCGCCGCGCAGCGGCTCCGCGAGGCCGCCCGTGCACAGCAGGAGCGTGTCACCCGGGCGGGCTACGGAGGCGCGGAACCGGAAGGACGCGTGCGGCGGCCGGGGAGCGGGTTCGTACGGGCTCGGCGGTGTCGTGATGCCCAGGTCCATGGTGAGCCGGTCGCCTTCGGGGGTCTCGTGGGGCGGTGATCCGAAGCCGACGACGGCCTCCCCCGTCGTGGCGGCGACCCGCGGTTCGATGTCCTGCCACTCGCCGTCGCGGAGCCGGAACAGACCGCCCGCGCCGACGCCGAAGAACACCCGGGTACGGCACTGGGGATCGGCCGGCAGCAGCAGACAGCGCAGGCCCGCGGTGTACTCCTCGGGATCGACGCCCTGCTCGGCGGCGCTCGCCCGCAGCTTGCCGAGGCTGCGGTCGGTCAGGCGGTGCAGTCCCGACTTCAGCTCGCCGCGGCGGGCGGCCCTGATGTCGTCCGCGAGCCGTTCGTGGCTGCGCCCGACCGCCTGGCCGATCCACCGGCAGGCCTCCGCCGCGGCCCGGTGCGCACCGGAGGTGGCGCGTGCGCCGGTCGCCATCGCGACCAGGACGAGCGCCCCCTCGCCCGTCCCGAACCGGGCGGTGAGCAGTGCGTCCCGGCGCGGTTCGCCCCGGTAGCGGGCGGAGTCCCCGCGCACGGACACGGCCCGCAGCGTGCTCGTCCCGTACCGCGCGCCGTCCAGCACGGTGTCGGCGACCAGGTCGCCGAGTTCGTCGGGCTCGACGGAAGGCAGCGCGGTCGGTTCGGAGTGATAGGTGGGCGGTCCCGACCCGACGTGCGCGGCCGGGGGCGGCGGCTCGACGACGGACAGCACCGCCTCCCGCTCCCCGCCGCCGGCCGGATCCTCGGGTTCCACCACGGTCGGAGGCGTATGGAACCCCCCGGTGGTACTCGGCAGGGCTTCCGCGAGGGGTACGGGGGTTACGGCGCCCGACGGCACGGGGGAACCGGCGCCGCTCGGCTGTACGGGGGGCGCGGCGCTCAGGGGTACGGGGGAAGCGGGCCTGCGGGGTCCGGTGCCGGTGGGTCCGGCGGGCGTGGCGCTCGTGGGTCCGGCGGGAGCCGAAGCGGGTTTCGGCGGGACGTCGGACGGCGTCCTCGCCCCGGGCACGGGCCGGTCTGCGGACGTGTCGTTCCCGGTGTCCCGGGACGCGTCCGGGCCGGGCTCCTGCGGAGTGAACCCCGGCGGCTTCGGGCCGGGCGGCAGGGCCGGTGCCGGACCGGGGGGCGCTGACGCCGGAGGGGCGGCCTGGGCGCGGCCGGGGGCCGGGAGTTCCCAGGACGGGGGCTCCCAGGGCGTGGGCTCCCACGGGGTGGGCTCCCAGGACGCGGGTTCGGACGCGGGCGCCTCACGGCCGGGCGGACCCGCGTCCGCGGCGGCTCCCCGCACAGGGCCCCGCTCCCAGCGGCCCGGCCGGGACGCCGGCTCGTCGGCCGGCGTGCCGTCGGCCTGATACCCGGCCGGTCCGGCGGGAGGCCCGGTCGGCGGGGGCGGCGCTTGCGCTCCCCGCCCGGAAGGCGCCGTTTCCGGTGCGGCGGGAGGCCGTTCGGGGCGCGGCGGACCGTCGGACCCGGGTGCGCCGGGCCTCCGGGCCTCCGCGTGCCCGGGGGCGGACGCCGGGTCCACCCCGGACCTCGGATCGGCCCCGGCCCCCGAGCCACCCGCCACCGAAGGCCACGGCTCGGACGCGGAACCCCGCTCGGACCCAGAGCCCCGCCTCGACGCGGAACCCTGGTCAGACGCTGACCCCCGCTCAGCCCCTGGCCGCGGCTCGGACGCAGAACCCCGGTCAGAGCCGGAACTCCGCCTCGACGCCGAACCCAGGTCAGACGCGGAACCCCGCTCAGCCCCCGGCCATGGCTCGGACGCAGAACCCCCAGAGCCGGAACTCCGCCTCGACGCCGAACCCAGGTCAGACGCGGAACCCCGGTCAGCGCCTGGCCACTGCTCGGACGCAGAGCCTCGCCCGGACCCGGGCCACGGCTCGGACGCGGCCCCCCGCCCGGACTCGGGTCCTCGCTCGGACGCGGGCGTTCGTTCGGAGGTGGGTGGGGTCGGCCTCTGCTCCGGGAGCGGTGGCGGCTCCGGCGCGGATCCGGCACCGGGCCGCGGCCGCCGCGCCGACGGGGGCCGGGCTCCGGGCCCTGAGGCACGCTCCGGTGCGGGCCGGCCGCCCGCCCCCGCTTCGGGGCCGTCGAGACCGTCCCCGAGGGTCCCGGACGCCGACGCGAACCGGTCGTCGAGGGAATCGGCCACGGCCGCGGGCCCCGTGTCCTCGGTGGAGTCGTCGTACAACTGCCGCCACCAGTCGTCCTCGTGACCGGTGGGCTTCTCCCCCTGCTGGCTCATGCCCCCGATTGTCCACCGAGAGAGCCGGTTGAAAACGGGGCATCCGGAAAAACCGGCCAAGGTGCGTGCCGTCGAACGCCCTGCCGAACGGGCCGTCGAACAGGGATGCGGACCGGGGAGCCCGGCCGACCGACCGCCGGGCGGGCCCACCCCCCACGGGAGACCCGCCCGGCGGCGCCTGGGCGACCGGGGGCCCTCGCCTGGCGCGAACGACCCGCCGCACGGCCCCGGATCACGGTCCACAGGGTCAAGTGGCCGCTGGAATGGCCACGTTCGACACTCGCGCACAGCCGCTTCCCCGCGGCCGGATCCAACCGGCGGATCGCGGACGCCGGTTGGCACCTCGGTGACGTGAGCTTGTCAGAGGGGCGGGGGGTACGGCGATGATGTGCCAGGGCGGGTTTGCGCCGTGGCCGGTTTCCGCCACGGTTCGGCCGCCCGGACGGAACGCAGCCACGGGAGGGACGTCGCCGCATGCTGGGAGCGATAGGTCTGGACGAGACCCACGAGTCGGCGTACCGCGCGCTGGTGTCCGTGGGCGCCGCCGAGGTACCCGATCTCGCGCGCAGACTCACGCTCGGCGAGCACGAGACGGAGCGCGCCCTGCGCCGGCTGGAGCTGAGCGGTCTGGCCGCGCAGTCCTCGGCGCGGCCGGGGCGCTGGGTCGCGGCGCCGCCCGGGGTCGCCCTCGGCGCGCTGCTCACCCAGCAGCGCCACGAACTGGAGAAGGCGGAACTGGCGGCCGCGCTGCTGGCCGAGGAGTACCGGGGCGCGGCGGGCGAGCCCGCCGTCCACGACCTGGTCGAGGTGGTGACCGGCGCCGCGGCCGTCTCGCAGCGTTTCCTCCAGCTCCAGCTGGGCGCGAGCGACGAGGTGTGCGCGCTGGTCACCGGCACCCCGATGGTGGTCTCCGGCACGGACAACGACGCCGAGGAACAGGCCGCGGGCCGCGGAGTGGGCTATCGCGTGGTCGTCGAGCGGGCCGTGCTCGACCAGCCCACCGGTATCACCGAGCTGTCCGCCGCGCTCGGCCGCGACGAACAGGTCCGGGTGGTGGACCGGGTGCCGACGAAGCTGGTGATCGCCGACCGGGCGCTCGCGATGGTCCCGCTCACCTCGCACACGGCGGAACCGGCCGCGCTGGTCGTCCACGCGAGCGGACTCCTGGAGCTGCTGTCGGGACTGTTCGAGTCGGTGTGGCGGGACGCGCTGCCGCTGCGGCTGGGCAGCCGGGGCGTGCTGGAGCAGGAGCCGGACGGGCCGGACACCGCCGACCTGGAGATCCTCTCCCTGCTCCTGGCGGGGCTGACCGACGCGAGCGTGGCCAAACAGCTCGACCTGGGCCTTCGGACGGTGCAGCGCCGGGTCAAGCGCCTGATGGAGCTGACGGGCGTGACGACCCGGCTGCAACTGGGCTGGCACGCCTACGAGCGCGGCTGGGTGGCCCGGGGCTGACCTGCGGTCTCCCGTCGGCTCGGGCAGGCTGGGCAGATGGGAGTGTGGGAACTCCTGCTGGTCGGCGTGGTGATTCTGCTCGGCCTGGTCGGAGTACTGGTGCCCGGTCTGCCGGGTTCGTGGCTCGTCTGGGCCGCGGTGCTGTGGTGGGCGCTGAGCTTTCCACGGACGCTGTCCTGGGCCGTGCTGGTGGCCTCGACCGCGGTCCTGCTGCTCTCCCGGGCCGTCCGCTGGATGCTGCCGCCCCGGCGGCTGCGCGAGAGCGGCGCCACCACCCGGATGGCGGTGTACGCGGGTGCCGGGGCGTTCCTCGGCTTCTTCCTGGTCCCGGTGGTCGGCGCCGTGCCCGGTTTCATCGGCGGGATCTACCTCTGCGAGCGGCTGCGCCTGGGCGGCCACGGCCCGGCGAAGGCCTCGGTGCGCACCGCGATGCGGGCGGGCGGCTGGAGCGTGCTCACGGAGCTCTTCGCCTGCCTGCTGATCATGGGCGCGTGGCTGGGAGCGGTCATCTGGGGCTAGGGCCTGTGCCCCGCGGCGGGCGGTGTCAGCAGGGAGCGCAGGTCGATCGCCGCGGCCAGGGCGCGCATGCCGGCGTCGTCGAAGTGCAGATGGTCTCCGGGGTCGTAGGCGGGCAGGATCCGGTCCGGGCGGGCCGGGTCGCGGACGGCCGCGTCGAGGTCGGCGACGGCGTCGAAGATCCGGTGGGTGCGGATGGCGGTGTTGACGGCCTGCCGTACGGCTTCCCGGGCCGGGGTGTACGCGCCATGACCGCCGTACGGGGTGATGGTGCCGCCGACGACCCTGATGCCGTGGGCGTGGGCGCGGCGCACGACGAGCCGGTACGCGTCCTCCAGGGCGCGCGGGTCGCTCTGCTCCGGGGTTCCCTTGATGTCGTTGATGCCCTCCAGCACGATCAGGGTGCGGACGCCCGCGCGGGAGAAGACGTCGGCGTCCAGCCTGCTCGGCGCACTGGGGCCCACCCCGTCGAGCAGGAGCCGGTTCCCGGAGATGCCCGCGTTGAGGACGCCGGGCCTGCGGTGCGCGGGCAGCCCGCGCAGCCGGGCGGCGAGGAAGTCGGGCCAGCGGTGGTTGGCGCCGGGTGAGGAGCCGGTGCCGTCGGTGATCGAGTCGCCGAGGGCGACGACGCTGCCGGCGGCCGGGGCGGTGCCGAGGACGTCGACGCCGGTCACGTAGTACCAGCTGCCGACGGTGACGGTGTAGCCGGCGCCGCCCTCCTCGGCGGTGCGGTCCCCGGCGGGGGCGACGAAGCCGGGCTGGAGCGCCGAGCGGTGGTAGGTCGCCGGGCCCGAATCGGCCGGGGTGTGGACGGAGACCAGCAGGTTGGCGTCGGCGGGGACGGGCAGGGCGACGGGGTCGCTGACCAGGTCGCGGCCGGCGGGGACGGTGACCGACGCGGCGCCCGCGAAGGTGAGGGCGCGCACGGAGCCGGCCACGGCCCGGGGGCTGTCCGGTTCGCCCGGACGTTGCAGTGCCAGTGTCACGGAACCGAGCCGGAGGGGTGCGGTGCCGAGGCGGTTGGAGAGACGGACGCGGGCGGCCGGGCCGCCGACGCTGGTGTGCACGACATTGCGGATGGTGGCGCCGGGCAGCGCGGGCGCCGTACCGGAGGCCGCGGCCTCCCAGGTCCCGGTCCAGGTCCCGGTCCAGGCTCCGGCCCGGGTCGCGGCCGTCCTGGTCACGGCCGACCGGGGCGCGGCCGCCGGGGTCACGGGCGCCGGGGTAACGGCCGACCGGGGCGCGGCCGACCGGGGCGCGGCCGCGCGGGTCACGGCCGTCCGGGGCGCAGCCATCCCCGTAACGGCCGACCGGGGCGCGGCGCGGGTCGGGAGCGGGCGGCTCGGGCCGGACGCGGGCCGCGCTTCGGCGATCGCACCCACCGAGGTCAGGACCAGGGCGGCCGCCAGGGGGACGAGAAGACGCCGGAACACGATCGCGCGGGGCATGGGCGATCGATTCCCCGCCCGACCCGGCCGGCATCACATCATCACACCGTCGGACGCGCCCGAACGGGACCCGCGAGGACCCGCGCGGACACTTCCCCTCCCGCCGCCCTCAGATGCCGGACGGCGTACGAGCGCCATGGTCTCCAGGTGTCCGGGGCGTCCACGTCCGGCGGTGCCACGTCCGGGTCGCCGAGGGCCCGGGTGAGGATGACGGCCGCGGTGTCCTCGCCGAGTCCGGGCAGTGCCAGGAGCGCCGCCCTGGCCTCCTCTCGGTCCGCGCCCGGGTCGAGCCGCAGGGAGCCTTCCGCGAGGGCCGCGGTCAGCGCGCCGAGCGGGCCGCCGGGCTCGGCCTCCGCGAGCACGGCGGCCTCGGGGAAGAGCCGGGTGAGCGTCCCGCATCCGGCGTCCAGCGTCTTCCCGTACCGCCGTACCAGCCGCTCGGCCTCCGCCTCCCCGACGAGCGCGCGTACGGCCAGTTCGTCGGGATCGGCGGCACCCGGCGACCGCAGGCCGGGACGCGCCGCGACCAGCGGCCCCAGCCGCGCGTCCGCGCCGAGCCGCTCGTCGACGGCGTAGGGATCGGCGTCGAGGTCGAAGAGCCGCCGCAGCCTCTGCACGGCGGTGGTCAGGTCCCGCAGATCGGTGAGGTGCAGCCGGGCGTCCAGCCAGCCGCCGGGGTGGGCGGCGTCGCCGGGGCCGGGTGTCCGCCCGGCGCGGCCCGTCCCACCCGTACGCAGGCGGCCCGCGCCGGTGGCCGACCGCTCCTCGACGCCCACGACCCCGGTGCCGTACGGGAGCCGGAGCGTCCTGCGGTACGTGCGCTCGCCGCGGACGCCCTCGACGGCCTCGACGCCCGGCACCGCCTCCGCGGCCAGCAGGTCGAAGACGTCGGTGGACTGGTAGGGACCCCGGTACGCGAGCCGGAGCGGGACCCCGGCGGCGGGCGTGGCGGCGCTCCGGTCGGCCGGGCCGGTGCGCGGCGCCGCGGCACGCACCTGGCTGGGCGTCGCGGCGTAGACCGTACGGATCGTGTCGTTGAACTGGCGCACGCTGGCGAACCCGGCCGCGAACGCGACCTGGGTGACGGGGAGTTCGGTGGTCTGGAGGAGGATCCGCGCGGTGTGCGCCCGCTGGGCCCTGGCGAGCGCGACCGGGCCGGCGCCGACCTCGGCGGTGAGCTGCCGCTGGACCTGGCGGGTGCTGTAGCCGAGCCGGGCCGCGAGGCCTCCGACGCCCTCGCGGTCCACCACTCCGTCGCCGATCAGACGCATGGCCCGGCCGACGACATCGGCCCGTACGTTCCAGGCCGCCGAGCCCGGGACCGCGTCCGGACGGCATCTGCGGCAGGCCCGGAAACCCGAGCCCTGGGCGGCGGCGGCCGTCGCGTAGAACCGCACGTTGTGCCGCTTCGGCGTCACCGCGGGGCAGCTGGGGCGGCAGTAGATCCCGGTCGTCCGCACGGCGAAGAAGAACTCCCCGTCGAACCGGGCGTCCCGGCTCCGTACGGCCTCGTACCTGGTGTCCTCGTCGTTCACCCCTCCAGTGTCGCCCCGCCCGCACCCCGGGGCTGGCGGGAATCGGACACGGCACCCGGGGCCGGGCCGGGGCGGAGACTCAGGAGATCCCCCGCCCTCCACCCCGTACCCGAGGCGCCACGACCCACGACCGCCCCCGCCCACGACCACCGCGGCCCGCGGCTACCAGCGGCCGCGCTTGGCCTCCATGGCCGCGCGGCCCTCCGCCCCCTTCCGCTTCCAGTCACGGCGGATCTCGGCCCGTACCCGCGCGTCCGTCTTGGCGACGATCCGCTGGTTCTCGCGGAGCAGCTTGCGGTAGCTGTCCAGCCGCCGCTCCGGCAGCTCGCCGGAGTCGACGGCCGCGAGCACCGCGCACCCGGGTTCGGCGACATGGGCGCAGTCCTGGAAACGGCAGTCGGCGGCGAACTCCTCGATCTCGGAGAACACCAGCCCGACCCCGCTCTCGGCGTCCCAGAGCCCGACCCCGCGCAGCCCCGGCGTGTCGATGAGGACACCCCCGCCCGGCAGCGCGAGCAGATTGCGGGTCGTCGTGGTGTGCCGGCCCTTGCCGTCCATGTCGCGGGTCGCCCGTACGTCCATGACGTCCTCGCCGAGCAGCGCGTTGGCCAGGGTCGACTTGCCCGCTCCGGACTGCCCGAGCAGGACGGCGGTGCCGCCGGCGAGCACGGCTTCGAGGACGTCGAGGCCCTCGCCCGTCGCGGAGCTGACGGCGAGCACGGGGACCCCGGGCGCGCTGGTCTCCACGTCCTGGACGAGGTGCGCGAGGGTCGCGGCCTCCGGGACCAGGTCGGCCTTGCTGAGGACGACCACGGGCTGGGCGCCGGACTCCCAGGCCAGCGCGAGGAAGCGTTCGACGCGGCCCAGGTCGAGTTCGACGGCGAGCGAGACGGCCACGACGGCGTGGTCGACGTTGGCGGCGAGGATCTGCCCCTCGGACCGCTTGGAGGAGGTGGAGCGCACGAAGGCCGTACGGCGCGGCAGATATGCCTTCACATAACGCGGGTTGCCGGCGGGTTCGACGGCGACCCAGTCACCGGTGCACACGACCCGCATCGGGTCGTGCGGGGTCACGAAGGCCGTGTCGGCGCGGATGACGCCGTCGGCGGTGGCGACGTCGCACTGACCGCGGTCGACCCGGATCACGCGTCCGGCGACGAAGCCTTCGGCGGCGTAGGGGGCGAACTCGTCCGCCCAGGCGTCGTCCCAGCCGTACGGGACGAGCGCGGAGAGCCCGAGGGAGACGGACGGGTTCGGGAAAGCGGAGCTGGAAGTCAAGGGAGACCCTTCACAAGGGCGGCCCCGGCGACGCGCACTGCGGCGCGAAGAAGGAGGAAGGTCAGCCGGCGGCCACGGGGGTGGACTTGATGCACTTCTGGATGCGGGCAGCGCCCATCACGAAGACAGCCATCGGTCACACCTCCCGGTCCTGCTCGTCCGACGACGGCGGCCCGGCGGCCACCGTCTGTACGTGCGAAAGCCTAGCGTCGCGTCCCGGCGGGACGCCAACGGTTTTGTCTCCCCGGTGCCGGAACGTTCGGCCGGCCGCCCGCGCGGGCCCGCGCCCGCTCCCCCGGGAGGCCGCTCATCTCACCACCGGTTCGGCGGCCTGCACGGCCGACAGCTGGATCCGGAGGGCCTGTGCCGCGTCCCGGTGCGCCGGGGAGTCTCCGGACAGCGCGGTGAGCAGGGCCAGTTCGACGCGCGAGTACCGGTGGTTGCCGTGCGTGGGTACGGGCGTGACGGCCGGGTCGGGCGTTCGCATGCGCTGGGCGATCCCGCGTACGGCGGGAACGTGCGGGCCGAGGTAGGTGTCGAGGAGGCCGGCGACCTTGCGGGTCGTGCGTTTCTCGCCGAGGGACAGGAGCCTCTGCCGGATGCCCGGAAGGAAGTCGAACGTCACCGCGTCGACCGGGTCGTGGTGTTCGGGGATGCCGTCGACGGTGGTGAGCAGGCCGCTGGTGAGGATCGCCGCGAGGTCGCCCGAGTCCGCCTCGGGCAGCATCGTCGCGGCGATCAGCTGCATGACGTGCCGGTTCAGCGGTGCCGCCGCCAGATGCACGGCCAGCGCGAAGGAGTTCTTCGAGGCGGCCGTACGGAACTCGTCGATGCGCCGGTCCGGGTCGGCCTCCAGGTCGCTGGCCGCCGCGGGGGCGGGGATGACGGCCTCGTCGGCGCCGTCCGCGGGGATCTCCAGCACCTGCTGGTGAACCGGAAGGCGCTGGGACATCAGCAGGCGCACCCACTGGTCCACCCACCGCTTGCGTATCTCCAGCACGGGGATGTAGAGGCTCGTGTTCCGCGCGGGCTCGGACGCGTCGGGGAGGGACGGGGCGTTCGACGGCTCCGCGAGCAGGGCGCTGTTGGCGCACCCGGGATCGTCCGTGCGCAGGCGGAGCGCGCGGGTGTGGATTCCGGACAGGTGCCAGTCGTAGTGCGGCAGCACGTTGAGAATGGCCACCGTGTGGTTGCTCGCCCAGGTCCGCAGGTCGGGCCACAGCAGCCGCCGGTTCCAGGCCGCGCCCACCCCGTCCGTCAGGACGAGGACCATCTTGCGCGCGCCCGAGCCGCCGGGCCCCAGGCCGATGGCGCTCAGCAGATCCCGGTCGAAGAGGCCGTACGGGGTCGCGGGCCGGTGGGTGCGCAGTTTCACGACATGGGTGTCGCTGAAGAGCGGCAGATCGCGGACGGCGGCGGCGAAGGCGTTCACGGTCGGGTACCAGGCGGCCATGGACACCCCGGTGTCGACGACCAGGACCAGTTCCCACCGGGCGCCACGGGTCCGGGCCGGGCCGCGCGGGCCGGGCGGCCCGTCCGGGACGGTGTAGGCGTCGGCGATGTGTCCGACGAGGCCGGCGGCCTCGGGCTGGAGCCGGACGAGGCTGTGCAGGGCGGCGGCGGAGGTCTCCGCCGCCGGCGTCGGCAGGGGCGCGGGCCAGCCCTCGGGGGCCTCGGCGAACACGGGCTCGTGCCGCGAGAGATGGCGGTGGCCGTGCCGCCAGGCCGGGAGCGTGGCCGGGGTGGGGGCCGCCGTGATCAGCCACGCCCGGGCGTCGGGCGGGGTCACGGCGCCGCTACCTCGTCCGGTGCGACCAGGGGGTTGAGCGCGGGGAGGGAGCGGTCGGGGTCGTCCCACATGAGGGTCAGGCCGCGCACCACGTCCGACTGCGCCTCACCGATCCCGTACGCGACCCGCATCCTGCCGATGCGCTCCGGCAGTTCGGCGACCGGACCGTGGCTCAGCAGGCCGTCCACCGTGGTCCGGAACGCCGTGGACGTGCAGTCGTGCCGGTGCCACAGCACCACGGGCACACCGGAGTTGATCGCCTCCAGGAGCTGGACCCGGCCCTCGTCGCAGTCCGGTGGCGCGGTGAGCACGCACGGCACCTCCTGCCGCCGTTCCGCCGGTCCCCCGGGCTGGTCCTCCTTGCCGTTGTCGGCGGCGGGGCCCACCATCCGGGTCCAGCGCTCGCGCCAGGAGGAGCGGTGGGAGGCGGAGGTCTGCATCCGGTCGAGGCTGCGCACGACGACCCGGACGTCACCGGGCTCGGCCGGATCGCGCGGCACGCACCAGTCGTCGACGGGCAGGTTGATCAGGGACAGCGGCAGCCAGAACTCGATGGTCAGGGGCGCGCCGTTGTCGCGGCTGCCGGTCGCCTCACGGAGCCGGCCGCGGATGGCGCGCTCCAGGTCGGCGCCACGCACCCGGGCGTCGTTGTCCCGCAGGGCGGGTGTGCGGTGCTGGGCGTCGTCCTGGTGCCACACGCGCAGGGCGAAGTAGTCGTCCTCCAGGCCGTCCGGGAGCAGGACCAGCATCATCCGCCGCTCCTTGGAGGGAACGACCTGTGTGGCCTCGGCACGTGCCCGGCACGATTGCAGCGCGGGCAGCAGGGCGTGCCTGCGGGCCCGTTGCTCGGTCCACTCCCGCAAGGACGTGGTGACCGGGTCCTTCGCGGCCGCGGCGAGGAACTCCAGGAAGGCCAGGAACGGCGGCAGTCCGTCGGGCCGCGCGTTGCGGCGCAGCAGATAGAGCAGGATGCTGCGCGCGTCCGTGCAGTGGGCGGGCAGGGGCGCCGAGACGGGCTGCATGCTGGCCCGGGCGACGGCCCGGACGTCGTGCTCGATGCTCAGCCGGCCGAGCAGTCCGTCGAGGAGGCTGAGGTCGTCCTCCGTCAGCTGGTCGCGTGCCGTCCACTGGTCGGCGAGCAGCCGCATCGCCAGGGCCGTGCGGCGGTCGCCGTCCAGTGAGGCCACGGCTTCGGCCAGGACGTCGGTGCCCTCGCTGTGCCGGGTGCACTCGCTCACGATGTGCGTGAAGTGGTCGAAGGAGCGCGCCGGGACGAGGTCCTTGCCGGTGAATGGTTCCTCCAGGGTGCGCACCAGGTAGCGCACGAGATCCTGGCGGTTGGAGGGTGTCGCGAAGTGCGGCGACCGGTTGAGGACGTCGGCCATGGCGGAGAGCAGGGAACTGGCGGCGGCCGCGGCCAGTGGGCCGCGCGAACTAGCTAGTCCCATGACCGCGCCCCCCTGCGCACACCCTCGGCCCGTCGGCGCGAGGGTCCAGCGTGTTGCGTTCCCGACATGACTGTCCATCTCCGTATCCGGTTAGGCCAAGGAGATTTCGCGCTGAACTTCGTGCTCTGCCGGACAGATACGTCCGATACCCCGTGCCCGACTCAGCGGGAGGCGCGAGAATGAGGCCGTGGGGGACATGAGCCTGTGGGCGGCCTGGGCGGCGGCGGTGACCAGCATGGCGACGCTGGTCGTGACCACTGTGGTGGGAGGACAGCGTGAGCAGCGCAGATGGGCGCGCGACGCGCTGACGGACGCGTTCGTGGCCTTCCTGGAGGCCAGTTGGGCCCATTCCGACACGGTCAAGGCCCTGTCGGGCGACCAGCCGAACGGGGCCGGGACGTCCCAGGAGCACTACGCCGAGATGCGCAGTCAGCTCACGCGGCTGCGGCTGCTGGCCTCCACGGGGGTTCTTGAGGTCGGCGAGCAGCTCCTGCGCAGTCAGCGCGCCGCTCAGGACGCTCCGGCCGGCCCGCAGCGGGAGCTGGCTCTGGTGGAGGCGGCTCGCTGCCGGCGGCGGGTCGTGGAGGCGGCGAAGCGCGAAATGGGGCTGTGAAGCGCTGCGTTCAGAGCACATAGCGTCCCAACCTGTCCTCGATGCCGTCGCGGATGTCTGTCAGCGTGGCCTGGACGGCGGCGGTGCAGTCGCCCGCGTCCAGCTTGCGGGAGATGGACTGGGCGATCAGGGCGAAGTACTCGTCGGTGCCGTTCTCGCGGGGCCCGGGAAGCCACTGGCCGAACACGTTGCGCGCCGCGGTCAGCAGGACCGGGTCCGCGTCCTTGAGCGAGGCGAGCAGTTCGTCCCAGTGGCCCCAGTAGCCGAGGCCGATCAGCCGGGCCCGCTCCATGCTGGGGTGCATCGAGAGGGTCTCCTGGGCCATGATCCGCAGCGTGCTCTCGGCCTCCTTCGCGATCAGCGCGAGGGAGTCCTCCATCAGGGCCAGCCGGCCGAGGTAGCCGATCGCCGTGACGGCGTGCGCGGCGAGCGTCACCTCGACGACCCCGTGCCGCCCGTGCGAGTGGGTGATGAGCGTGTTGATGTTGTACTCGCTCTCGGCGACCTCCCGGGCGAACGGCAGCGCCTGGTGCAGTCCCGCGCTGGCCGCCAGCAGGACGAACTGGTGGGCGGCCACTCCGTCCGGGCTCGCGGGTGCCAGTTTCATCAGCTCACGCTGTTCCTGCGGGGTCAGGGCGGCGGGCTGCACGCAGGGGGCGTCGAGCAGCACGTCGACGCTGCCGAGGAGGGAGATCCGGGCCTCCGCGTCGAACTCCTGCTCGCGCAGGAAGAACCGCATCTCGGCGCGCGGCGGAAGCGCCCGCCGCCAGGTCATGGCCCACGGCCAGTGGAGTGCGTCCTGGTCGAGTCCGGGCTTGGCCATGACGTCGTGCACCCGCAGGGCGAGCCGCAGTCCCGTCCCCTGGTCCAGTGCGATCGCGGCGGTGACGAAACTCGCGACGGCGTCGACGTACTCGGAGGTGAGGGAGGCGAGGAACGGCTCCAGCAGGTCGTCCAGGGCCGCGTGCTGCTCCGGTGGGAGGCAGGAGACCGCCGCCGCCACCAGGGACAGCCGTGCGGGTGAGTGCCGTTGGAGTATCCGCCGCAGATCGGCGACGTCCAGCCGCAGTCCCTCGGCGAGGATGTGGTGACCGGCGATGACCGAGAGCTGCTCGTTCTCGCGGAGCAGCAGCGCCCGCCAGCGTTCCGGGCCCGGCCGTGAGCCCTCTTCGTACTCGTCGAGCACCGCGGCGGCCAGCACGTTGGTCGGGGACTGCTTCTGCTGTTCACGCGCCGCGGTGCGCAACAGCCGCCGCCAGCCGGGGTGTTCGGCCAGGCCCATGCGGAAGCGGTAGGCGAGGAGGGTCTCGATGCGCCCCTCCGCCGCGAGCAGTTCGAGCAGGGCCATCCGCTCGTCGTTGAGGGCGGACGCGGCCTCCGTGCCGGCGGTCGTCCTCAGCGCCTCGTCCACCTGTCTCAGCCGGCCCGCGCAGGCGTCGCCGTACGTACGGCGCAGGGCGCGGGTCGGCTGGATGTTCAGGTGCCGCAGGGCCTCCCACGCCTGGGAGACGACGGGCCAGCCCGCGCCGGGGACCACCCGCGACAGGACGTGCGTGACCAGGCTGTTGAGGCCGGTGACCTGGACGGAGCGGACCGAGCGCGCCACCACGCGTTCGTCGACGGACACCTCGGAGGGCGGGTCGAGCAGCCGGATCAGGACCTTTTCGAGGCGGGCGGTCGCGGTGGGGACGAACCACTGCTGCATCATCACCAGGCCGTCGAGCGCGGCCTCGACGGCTTCCGGGGCGCCGTCGCGCTGGAGTCCCGCGGCCTCCAGGACGTCGAGGGCGGACTGGGAGCCGTACTTCGCCAGCGCGTAGGCGGAGCGCCGCCACGCGGGCAGGCCGCTGTTCGCCGCGTGCAGGACCTCCTTCTGGCGCCGGAGGAACTCGTCGCGGGCGCCGCCCACCGCGTCCTCGGGGGCCGCCTGCAACAGCATGGCCCCGTAGAGGGAGTTGGCGGCCGCGCCCTTCTCCACGACGGCGGCCACGACCTCCGGGCGGGTCTGCGGGTCGGCGACGAGCATCTGTGCCGCGTCCCGCCAGGAGTGCTTCAGGATCCGGGACGTCACCTCGTCCACCTCGTCCTCCGCGTACTGCTGGAGCACGGAGGCGGCGCAGTAGGCCTGTACGAGGGGATTGCAGAAGGTGATGCGCGACGACTCCTCGTTGATCACGCTGGTCGTCAGCAGTGAGTTCAGCGTGGCCTCCGCGTCTCCGTCGCCCCGGTCCGTGAGGACTGCGAGGGCCTCCTGTCTGCTGAGCGCCCCCGAGTCGCCCAGCCGGGTGACGAGTTCGCACAGCAGCCTCAGCTTCCGCTCGACCTCCGTGGCGTGGTTGCTCGACTGCAGTTGTCTCAACAGGAACTTGTGGGCGAGCACGCCGGGGTTCGCGGGTATGTCGCCCGTCTTGGCGAAGTGCTCGACCAGCATGTACAGGAACTGCGGTTTTCCCGCGAGGTCACGCAGGGCGGCCGAATCGGGGTCCTGGAAGAGTCTCTCCTGGAGCTGGTCGAGCTTCTTCTCCCAGTCGTGCGGCGCCCGCGCGCGGAGCACGTCGGACAGGAAGCGGCGCGCCGCGCCCTCGCGCACCTTGTGCAGGGCGACGGCGGGCCAGCCCAGCGCCTGCGGATCGTAGCTGTGGCCGCGCTGGCAGACCACGACCTTCACATGGGGCGCCTCGATCCGCAGGTCCTTGAGCCACTGGAAGACGTCGCCGCGCCAGCGCGGGTCGACCTTGTGCAGGCCGTCCACGGTGAGGTGTACGACGCCGAGCGCCATCAGCCGGCCGAGCCGCTCCTCGGACAGGGAGTCCGCGAGTCCCGACGCCTCCCTCAGGACCGCCGCGGTCGGGAGCCCGTCGGCCAGCAGCCGGCTGAGCCGCGGGGCGCTGACGAGCAGCGGCAGCCGGCAGCCGGCCGTGCCGCTTCCCGTGGGCCGGCCGGCCGCCGCCCGCGAGGTCAGCAGCTGTTTGCGCAACTGCCGTGCCACCACGGTCGTTCCGGAGCCGGACTCGCCGAGCAGGACGACGGCCTCCTGCGCGCCGAGGAGTTCGAGGCTGTCCCGGGAGGCGGCGGACAGGGCGCCCTGTCCCTGCTGGACGAACGGTTCGCCGGGGGCGAGCGCGTGGCCTTCGAGGGGGATGTAGACGAAGCCCGCGTCCGGTCCGCCCTCGCACTGGGAGTCCTGGCAGTCCGCGTCCTGGCAGCAGCGTCGCAGGGTCGAGACGGCTTCGGTGAGCGGTCCGGCCGCCAGGCACCGCGCGGCCGACTCCCGCCAGGAGGCGATCTGTTCCTGGTTGCCGGCCTTGTCGGCCGCGAGGACCGCGGCCGACAGCAGATCGCCGCTGCCCCAGTCGTCGCCGTCGCCGTGTTCCAGCAGCACCTCGCACGCGGTCCGCATCTCTGCCTCGCCCCAGCGGGCGAACAGGTCGCCGCACCGCGGCGACAGGCTCTCGCACGCGACGGCCGCCGCGGCGGTCGCGGCGATCACCCGGGGGAAGTCCTCGGGGGTGGCCTCCCACTTGAAGGTGCGGCAGGCCGCCAGCATGAGGTGCTGGAAGTAGTGCGCCGGGAACGTGGCCCGGGTCTCGTCCGGCACGCACTGCCAGACCCCGCGGCGCAGGGCCCACAACAGGGAGAGGCAGCGGGCGAGTTCGGGGGCCGTGTCCCGGTGGCGGGCCGCGAGATCCTGCTCGGCGCGGTCGGTGGCCTCCTGCCCCCACAGCGGCAGCGCCACCGTCAACAGGCCGAGACAGCGCTGGAGTCGGATCAGGTCCTTCCACGACAGCAGGCTCGCCACGCAGTCCCGCAGGACGCAGACCTCCATCCACGCGGTGTCGGAGAGGGTGTAGGCGTCCGTCCGGAACGAGGCGAAGTCGATGAGGTACGGATTCGGCCCGCAGAAGAGGATGTTGCGCGGGTTGAGGTCTCCGTGGACGGCCGAGCGGGTCCGTTCGGCCGACTCGCTGTCGAGGGTGTCGTGGAGCAGTCTCAGGGGGTGGTCCGCGGCGACCCCCTCGTAGACCAGGCTGTCCTCTCCCTCGCGGAACCCGGTGCCGCCCGAGAAGGCGTCCGCCAGCAGCTTCGACCATTCCTCGGACCGTACGGACGCCACCCGTCCGAAGACGTCGAGAGCGGAACCGGGCTTGATCTCACGTGACGGCCTGTTGCCGGCGACCGCCTTGCCCGTGAGGGCGACGCGTACCCGGGTGGACTTGAACTTCCCGGAGACCGTCACCCCCGCCACCTTGACCTCGTCCAGCCGCAGCCGGGCGCGGTTGCCGACGGCGAGGGAGCGGGCGGCACCCGGCGGCGCGGTCGAGGCGCGCAGTACGCGGCCCGACTTCAGGACGTCGCCCCGCATCTCGTCCTCGGCGGGGTTGCCGTCGACCAGCGGCACCAGCCCGTCGGCGGTCTCGCCGATGTCGTCCACGGTGAGCGACAGATCGCAGCCCAGCCGCGCGTTCTCCTCCGTCAGGTCACCGTCCCCGGGGACCCGGTCGCGGTAGAGCTTGCGGGTGAGTGTGCCCATGAACGCGGAGACCACGGGGACCGCTTCCTCGAACCGCTGCGGGTCCCGCAGCGCCTCCGTCCACAGGTCCTCCAGGGACCGTACGACTCCTCCGGGGTCGGGGTCACGGTCGCGGACGTGGGAGTAGATGACGACGTGGCGGTCGAACGTCGTGGCGAGCTGCGGGTCGCGCACCGAGGCGCTCACCGCGACGATCGGCACGAACAGGGTGGAGTCGAGGGTCGTGGCCAGTTCGCGGTAGGCGGCCCACTCCTTGACCGCGTCCGGGTAGGGCATCAGCTTCGCGACCTGTAAGGACGTCGCGGCGGGCCGCGCCACCTCGATCTCCAGGACCTCCGACCCGCTGCGTCCGCCGGCGAGCCTGCGCAGGACGCGGACCGTGCGGACGTTCTTCGGCCAGGTCCCCTCCTGGGCGCAGGCCGCCTCGGACTCGCCGTCACCGACGGCGACGTCCAGGAGAGCGTCCTTGATCTCGTCCTCGTCGGCCGTGTCGATGCCGCAGCCGGGCGCGAACGCCACCTGCCAACTCATGGACACCCCCGGTGCATCAGGAAGCGGCGCACGCCCGTTCATGGCGCCTCGTGATGCCTGCGTACCAGTGCGAGAGTGTAGCGACGCGGCACACCCGTGGGGTCGCATCGCGCGACGGCGGGCACGGATTCGCGGCGCGCCCCCTCCAACCGGTCGGACTCGGTCAATTCGCGTGCACTTTCATGCACCAACAGGCCTGTACGGGACGGTCAATGAGCGTTCGCGCACCGGCCGCCGTCGAGGCTGAAGGTGGCCGGGGAAGCGTTCCCGTCGTGCCAGGAGCCGAGGAAGCCGAAGGTGAAGGAACCGCCCGCCGCGACCGACCCGTTGTACTGCTCGGCCGAGGCGGTCACCCGGGAGCCGCTCTGGGAGAGGACGCCGTCCCACATCTGGGTGATCCGCTGGCCGTCGGCGAAGGTCCAGCCGACCTGCCAGGAGTCGAGGGCCTCGGCGGAGGTGACGGTGACGTTCACCTGGAAGCCGTCCGCCCACTGGTCGACGACGTCGTACTTCACCGTGCAGGACGCGGGGCCCTGCGGAGAGCCGGACGGCTTCGGGGAGGTCTTCGACCCCGGGGTCGCGGCACGGGTGGCCCGGTCCGGGGACGAGGCCGTGCCCCGGGGTTCGGGGCCGGACTTGGCGCCGGTGCCGGCGCTGAGGCCCACCGGTTCGGGCGACACGAGCGAACCCTCGGCGCGTTTCGTCGCCGGCGGGGACGACACGCCCGGGTCGGCCACCGGCCGGCCGTCGGCCGCGTCGCCGGACGCGGAGACGGCCCCGTCGTTCTTCGCACCGAAGGGCATCAGGGAGACGGTGAGCGCGAGTCCGGAGACGATCACGGCGGCGACGAGCAGTCCGGTGCGGCCGATCCGGGGCGCGGCCTCCTTGACCACGGCGAGTCCGGTGTCCGCGGCCGCGTCCGTACGGCCCCCGGCCAGCCCCGCCTCGGCGGCGCGGCGCCTGCGTTCCAGATAGGCGAGACCGCCCCAGCCGATCACCCCGCCGGCGAGCGCGGCGGGCAGTCCGCCGCCGTGCAGCCGCAGGCAGGCCGCGGCCTCCGCGCACTCGACACAGCGGGCGAGGTGCCGGGAGAGGTCCTCGGGCGTCTCGGCTCCCGGCGAGCGGGTGACCGCGTCGAGGAGCCGGGCGTAGCTGCGGCAGTCGGCGTCCATCGGTGTGTCGAGGTGGTTGCGGTGGCACCGGTCCCTGAACAGCGTCCGCACCTGGCCGAGTTCCTCGGCGGCGGCCACCGGGTCGAGGCCGAGCCGCCGGGCCACCGCGGGCAGCGGCAGCGCCTCCACCTCGACCAGCCACAGCAGGGCGGCGTCGGGTTCCTGGAGGTCCTTCAGACCGCGCAGCGCGACCGGGCGGTGCAGGGGCGGCCCCGTGTAGCGGGCGGCCTTCTCGGAGTTGAGCCACAGCCTGAGGTCCGGGTCGAGCCGGTGCCCCTGGCCGTGCGCCTCCCAGGCGGCGGCGGTGGTGCGGACCGCGTTCAGCAGCAGGGGGATCCGCGGCAGCCGGGGGTTCCTGCGGCCGGTGGTCTTCGTACGGGCCGTGGCCGAGCGCGCTTCGTCGATGCCGTGGGTGAAGGCCTCGGTGGCCAGTTGGGTGGCCGCGGCGGAGCCGGAGGTGCACAGATCGGCGTACGACAGGACGGCGTCCCAGCATTCCGAGAACAGCGCGGCCTCGGCGGCGTCCTGGGGGGTAGGCAGGTCTGGCATGGGGGGCTCCTGCATCCACTGCTTCACGTGCAAGGTCACAGAACGCCCAACTCACCTTTTTCGCGTGGGAGTTGGGGGCTGCTTCGACGACGGGCCAGAGCTTTTCACGCGATCGACACAACTGACAAGCGGCGTAGTCACATCATGCGTTCGCGCGATCACAGGACGGCCGGTGGGACTCCCGTGGCCAGAGTGTCGACGCGGTACGGACCCGAGGGGAGCCGATCGCTCCGACCTTCACAGGACCCGCCCCTCCGGGAACTCCCCGCCGCCCCCGTCCCGGCGCGGACGAAAGCCCACGGCCCGGACGTCGGTGTGACGTCCGGGCCGTGGGAGAGGAGGGCGGCGCGGGGACCGTACGAGCTCGGCGCGAGGACCGTACGAGCCAGGCCGCGAGGGCGTCGGCTCACGCCTGGGAGGCGGGCTCCTGCGCGGGGAGGCTGTCCATGAAGGAGCTGACGGAGAAGACCGCGCGGCCGGGGCCGGGCTCGCCGTATCCGGGCGGGGACTGGAGCCCGAAGTCGTCCATCGTGGCGCGGTAGGCCTCCAGCAGACGGATGTGGTACTCCAGCGGGGCGCCGTTCGGGTTGGCCTTGCCCAGCGGGGTGGTCGGCTCGGGGCACCAGGTGGTGAAGCGGGGCGTGATGCCGTGCGACATGAAGAACCGCAGGCCCTCGGTGGTCGAGGCGATCGCCTCGTCGACACTGGTGAAGCCGAAGGGCTCGGCCATCTCCACGCCCGCGACGAAGTTCGGGATCACGTTGCGCGCGCCGAAGATCTCGGCGGAGTCCAGGATGCGCTTGTGCCACTCGTCGCGGCCGACGTAACGCTCCTTGCCGGGGCAGTACATCTTGAACAGGTACTCGTCCCACACCTCGTAGTTGGGGTGGTAGATCTGCACGCCGTGGTCCTTGAACCGCTGGACGTCGTCGCGGGGCAGGGCCTGGGCCACCACCTTGCCGATCCAGCGCCCGGGGAACCGCTCCTCGATGGCCTTGGCGTAGTGGCCGTAGAAGTCGGCCTCGTCGCGTCCGGCGACCGTCCTGGTGATCGCGCCACCGGTGAGGGTGTACGCCGTCGACGCCTTCGCGGTGTCGTAGCGGTCGATGATCTCCAGGGCCTCCAGGACCTCCTCGACGTCCTTGACCCCGGTGTAGGGACGGCCCGCCGCCTTGTGCTGGCGCCAGTTGTGGTTGATGTCGCAGTACTGGCACTCCTCCTTGGCGCCGAAGTACTGGCAGACGCGGAACACCGTGAGGTAGATCAGGTAGCCCCACTGGATCGTCGGGGCCACCTCCATCACGGACTTCCCGTTGGAGAGCTTGTGCCGGTAGTACTCGGGCATCGGCGGCACGCCGACGTCGGAGATCCGCTTCCCGTCGAGGTACAGGCCGAGGACGCCCTCGTCGTCGGCGGCCACGCGGTACGGCGAGGCGGGGTTGACCCGCACGGAGACGACGGTGCGGCGCAGGTCGTACGGGCCACCGGTGAGGATGATCTCCTCGGGCGGGCGCCGCAGGGCGGCCTCGCCCAGCTCGGGCAGGGTGCCGTGGTCGAAGGAGAAGATGAAGTACGACTTCGGCTTGACCTCGCCGCCCTCGTTGTCGCTGAGCGCGGACGCGTCGAAGGCCACGCCCCCGCGGAGCAGGTCCTCCTTGATGACGGCTTCGCGCGGCACGTGCGGGAACCGCTCCATCAGATCCTCGACCAGCGCGGTGCGGCTGCCCATCCCGTTCTCCTCGCTCCCGACCTGCTTCGTCTGTCGTGTTCGACTCCTCACGGTATGCCCCCGCCCGCCCGCCGGCGGTGCCGGGTCCCCCGTGCCACGCCGGACCGCCTCCGGCCCGGGATCTCGCTTGCCCCGTCCGGACACCACTGCGAGAGTCGTCGCCATGCCTGCCTTCAGCGCGTACGACGGGACCGAGCTGGCCTACGGCACCGTCGGCGACGGCCCTCCCCTGGTGTGTCTGCCCGGCGGCCCCATGCAGGACTGCGACTACCTCGGTGACCTGGGCGGACTGTCCGCGCACCGACGGCTGATCATGATGGACCCGCGCGGCACCGGCGGCTCCGCGATCCCGGCGGACCCCGGCTCGTACCGCTGCGACCGGCTCGTCGACGACGTCGAGGCCCTGCGCGAGCGTCTCGGTCTCGACCGGATGGACCTGCTGGCGCACTCCGCCGGGACGAATCTGGCCCTGCTGTTCGCCCAGCGCCACCCGGAGCGTGTCGGGCGCCTCGCGCTGATCACCCCGAGCGTCCACGCCGTCGGGGTGGAGGTCACCGGCGAGGCGAGACGGGCGACGGCGCTGCTGCGCCGGGACGAGCCCTGGTTCCCCGAGGCGTTCACGGCCCTGGAGGCGATCGTCGCCGGGAACGGGAACGCCGACGCGTTCCGGGCCATCGCGCCCTTCTGGTACGGACGTTGGGACGGGGTCGCGCGGGCCCACCGGGACGCCGGGGACAAGCACAGGAACCACGAGGCCGCGGCCCGCTTCGCCGACGGCGCCTTCGCCCCGGACGCCACCCGGGCGGCGCTGGCCCGGCTGGACTCCCCGGTGCTGGTGCTGGCCGGGGAGACCGATCTGAATTCCCCGCCCCCGGCGATGGCCGAGGTCGCCGCCCTCTTCCCGGACGCGGAGCTGGTCGTGCGGCCCGGGGCCGGACACTTCCCGTGGCTCGACGACCCGGAAGGGTTCGTGGCGACGACGGAGGCGTTCCTGGCGGGGTCCGGACGCTGACGGCGGAGGCGTTCCTGACGGGTCCGGTCGCTGACGGCGGAGGCTTTCCGCGTCGAGGCCCGGCCGGACCGGGCCGTCAGCCGGCCGGAGCAGGCCGTCACGCCGTTCGGTGCAGGTCCTTCGCTGTGATCCGGTGTGCGAGGGGTTCTCCGGACAGCAGGCGCCGTGTCTCGGCCAGGACCGTCAGGCCCAGACGGGCGACCTCGTTGCCCTGGGAGCCGGCCAGGTGCGGGGTGACGAAGGCGTTCGGGAGGTCGTGGAGCGGGGAGTCGGCCGGGAGCGGCTCGGGGTCGGTGACGTCGAGGATCGCGCTGACGTGCCCCGCGCGCAGCGCCTCGGCCAGGGCCTCGTGGTCGACCAGAGAGCCGCGCGCGGTGTTGATCAGCACGGACCCGGCGGGCATCAGTGCGAGCTCGCGGCGGCCGATCAGATGACGGGTCTCCGGGGTCTGCGGGGCGTGGACCGTGACGACGTCACTGCCGGCGAGCAACTCGTCCAGCGGCAGCAGGGGAACACCGAGGGCGGCGGCCCCGGCCTCGTCGACATAGGGGTCGGTGAGGCTCACGGCCAGGTCGAAGGGCCGGAGCAGCTCGATCAGGCGCCGGCCGATGCGGGAGGCGCCCACGACGCCGACCCGGCGGCCGAAGTTGCCCGTGCCGGGAAGCGTCCCGTCGTGGGGGAAGGTCCGCTCGGAGCGCATGCGTTCCCGGTGCGCGAAGACGTTCTTGCCCGTGAGCAGGATCATGGCGAGCGTGTACTCGGCGACGGGCAGCGCGTTCGCGGCGGCGGCCGAGGAGACGAGGATCCCGCGCTCCCACACCGCCGGGGTGGCGAAGCCCTTCACGGAACCGGCGGCGTGCAGGACGGCCCGCAGTCGCGGGGCCGCGTCGAGCGTGCCGGCGTCGAGCACCGGGCAGCCCCAGCCGGTGATCAGGATCTCGGTCTCGGCGAGCCGGGCCCGTACCCGCGGATCGGCGAAGTCGCCCGCCACGAACGAGGGATCGACGTCCAGTTGTTCGCGCAGCCGGGCGAGGACGTCCGGAGGGAAGATCCGCGGCACGTTCTCCGCGGTCATGGCGAACAACGCCACGGGCCGTCCGGACGGCATCGCCGCAGCGCGCTCGGGCAAGGGGGTGACCTTCCGGTTCGGTGACGCCGACGACAGCAACCGCTCTCTACGGTAGATCGCGCCACGTGAGAGGGTCAACGGACCGGTCGGCCACCGTGGCCGACCTAGGTCGTGTCCGTAAAGTCGCGTCGTCCGCCCGCCGGGCAGGCGAGACTTTGCGGACACGACCTGGGGGTACGTTCCCCCGGGTGGTCATCGCACGGGCCACCCACAGCGACTTCCCGGGGAGGGACGCAGGGATGACTCGGACCCTGACCAACTGGGCCGGCAACATCACGTACACGGCCGGGGAACTGCACCGGCCCTCCTCGCCCGACGCGCTGCGCGCCCTGGTCGCCGGCAGCTCCCGGGTCCGGGTGCTGGGCAGCGGGCACTCGTTCAACGAGCTCGCCCAACCAGGCCCCGGCGGTGTCCTGCTGTCGCTGACCGGGCTGCCGCCCTCGGTGGACGTCGACACGACGGCCCGTACGGTACGGGTCTCGGGCGGCGTCCGGTACGCCGAACTCGCCCGCCGGGTGCACGAGCACGGACTCGCGCTGCACAACATGGCCTCGCTCCCGCACATCTCGGTGGCCGGATCGGTCGCCACCGGCACCCACGGGTCCGGGGTCACGAACGGGTCCCTGGCCGCCGCGGTCCGCGAGGTCGAGCTGATCACGGCGGACGGCTCCACCCTGGTGATCGGCCGGGGCGAGGAGCGGTTCGGCGGCGCCGTGACCGCGCTCGGGGCGCTCGGTGTGGTCACCGCGCTCACCCTCGACCTGGAACCGGACTTCGAGGTGAGCCAGCAGGTCTTCACCGAACTGCCGCTGGAGGGGATCGACTTCGAGACGGTCGCGGCCGCCGCGTACAGCGTGAGCCTGTTCACCGACTGGCGGCGCCCCGGCTTCCGGCAGGTGTGGCTCAAGCGCCGCACGGACCGGCCCGCGCCCGACTTCCCCTGGGCCGAGCCCGCGACCGAGGCGCTGCATCCGGTGCCGGGCATGCCGGCCCGCAACTGCACCGAGCAGCTGGGGGTCCCGGGCACCTGGCACGAGCGACTGCCGCACTTCCGGGCCGAGTTCACCCCGAGCAGCGGGGCCGAGCTCCAGTCGGAGTACCTGCTGGCGCGTTCGGACGCGATGGCGGCGCTGCACGCCCTGGACGCGATCCGGGAGACGATCGCGCCGGTGCTCCAGATCTGCGAGGTGCGGACGGTGGCCGCGGACGAGCAGTGGCTCAGCCCCTCGTACGGCCGGGACACGGTGGCGCTGCACTTCACCTGGGTCGCGGACACGGAGGCCGTCCTGCCGGTGGTCCGGCGGGTCGAGCGGGCGCTGGACCCGTTCGGGCCGCGGCCGCACTGGGGCAAGGTGTTCACCGTGCCGCACGCGGTGCTGCGCGAACGGTCGCCCCGGCTGGACGAGTTCAGGGCGCTGGCCGGCGAACTCGACCCGGCAGGCACGTTCACCAACGCCTTCGTACGGGACTTCCTGCACCCGGCCGGCTGACCCCCTCAGCCCCCGCACCCCCTTCCTCCACCCCATTTCCCAACCCCTTGTCGAACCTCGGCGGCGGACCCTAGCCTGGACGGTGCAGCGGGCACCCGGCGCGAGGGGAGTTGCATGAAGCGCGGTACGTCACGCGACATCCGCACCGCCAACCGGTACGAGGTGCTGCGCCAGATCATCGCCGCCTCCCCCACCTCCCGGCAGGAGCTGGCCGCGGCGACCGGGCTCAGTCTGGCCACGGTCGCCACGCTCGTCGGTGAGCTGCTCGGCCTCGGGATGCTCACCGAGGTCGGGTTCGAGGACTCGGCGGGCGGCCGTCCCCGCGGGCTGGTCGCCGTCGACGCTGCCGGGGGCGCCCTGATCGGCGTGGACATCGCGGAGACGTACGTCCGGGTCGAGCTGTTCGACCTCGCCCTGGACGTGCTCGCCCGCGCCGACGAGGAGATGCGTCCCGGCGAGAGCCGCCCGGAGCAGGTGGCCGCCCGGGTCGCGGCGGCCGTCGACACCGTGATCGAACGGGCCGGAGTGGAGAGCGGGCGGGTCCTGGGCGTGGGCGTCAGCGTCCCCGGACAGGTCGACCGCGACACCGGGACCGCCGAGTACGCGCCCAACTGGGACTGGCACGACGTGCCGTTGGGCGATCTGCTCGCACGGCGCATCGCCCACCCGGTCCACCTCGACAACCCGCTGCGCGCCTGCACGGTCGCCGAGCTGTGGTTCGGCGCCGCCCGCGGCCGCGGCGACGCCGTCGTGGTCAATCTGGGCACGGGCGTGGGCGCGGGTCTCGCGTTCGGCGGCGGACTGCACCGGGGCGTCAGCAACAGCGCGGGCGAATGGGGCCACACCACCCTCGTCCTAGACGGCCGTCCCTGCCACTGCGGCCACCACGGCTGCGTGGAGACCTATGTCGGGGCACCCGGCATCATGCAGAACCTGCGCGAACTCAGCCCCGGGAGCGCCCTGCTGCACCCGGAGGACCAGACCGCGACCATCGACGCGCTCGCGTCGGGCGTGGCCGCGGGGGACCCGGTGGCCGTCGAGACCGTACGCGACACGGCCCGCTACCTCGGCGCGGCCGTCGCCGACCTGGTCAACCTGCTCAACCCGGAGGTGGTCGTGCTGAGCAGTTGGGTCGCGGCCACGCTCGGGGAACCGCTGCTGCGCGAGGTGCGCGCGGCCGTCGCCCGGCACGCGCTGCGGCGCCCGCTCGCGGCCACGGAGATCGTCCTGTCCCCCGTACCGACCGACCCGGTCTGCCTGGGCGCCGCCACCTTCGCCCTCGAAGGGGCGCTCCGGTCGGTCGGCCGACGGCCCGCCGGGCGGACCGACCTCGCCAGGAGCCGTACAGCACCTCGGACGTGAACAACGAGGAGACGCATGGATTTCCGCACCTCTCCCGGCCTGCCGGCCTCCGAACCGTCCACCACCGACTACGTCGAGAACGTCTCCCCCGGCAGCGGCGCCCTTCCGCCCCGCGCCTGGTACGCGGCCTCGGACGCCCGGACCCTCTCTCTGAACGGCGACTGGAGCTTCCGGCTCTCGCCCACCGCCGACGCCGAGGACGACTCCTTCGCGGCCGAGGGCTTCGAGCCCCGCGGCTGGGCCGAGGTCCAGGTCCCCGGCCACTGGGTGATGCAGGGCCATGGATCACCGGCGTACACCAACCAGCGCTACCCGTTCCCGGTCGATCCGCCGCGGGTACCGACCGAGAACCCCACCGGCGACCATCTGCGCCGGTTCGGCCTGCCCCCGGACTGGCCCGCGGACGGCGGTACGCTCCTGCGCTTCGACGGGGTCGAGTCCTGCGCCCGGGTCTGGCTGAACGGCACGGAACTCGGCGAGTTCAAGGGCTCCCGGCTCCCCCACGAGTTCGCGGTGGGCCGGCTGCTCAGGCCCGGCGGGAACGTGCTCGCCGTCCGGGTGCACCAGTGGTCGGCGGGTTCCTATCTGGAGGACCAGGACCAGTGGTGGCTGCCGGGCATCTTCCGGGACGTCACCCTGCTGCACCGCCCGCCGGGCAGCGTGCGGGACTTCTTCGTGCACGCCTCCTACGACCACCACCGCGGCCTGGGGACCCTGCGCGTCGACTCCGACGTCGACGGGCGGGTCCTCGTGCCCGCGCTGGACATCGACACCGGGACCGGGACACCGGTCACCGTCCCCGTGCGGCCCTGGACGGCCGAGACGCCCCGGCTGTACGACGGTGAACTGGTCACCGGCAGCGAGCGCGTGCCGCTGCGCGTCGGCTTCCGCACGGTCGCGCTCCGGGACGGCCTGATCGAGGTGAACGGCCGGGCCGTCCTGTTCAGGGGCGTCAACCGGCACGAGTGGCACCCGGAGAAGGGCCGCGCCCTGGACCCGGAGACCATGCTCGCCGACGTGCTGCTGATGAAGAGGCACAACATCAACGCCGTGCGCACCTCGCACTATCCGCCGCACCCCGCCTTCCTCGACCTGTGCGACACCCACGGCCTGTGGGTCGTCGACGAGTGCGACCTGGAGACCCACGGCTTCACCGAACAGGCCTGGCGCGACAATCCCGTCGACGACGACCGCTGGACCCCGGCGCTGCTCGACCGGGCCGCGCGCACGGTCGAACGCGACAAGAACCACCCCTCGGTCGTCCTGTGGTCCCTGGGCAACGAGGCCGGCACCGGGCGCGGCCTCACCGCGATGGCCGCGTGGATCCGCGCCCGCGACGGTTCACGGCTCATCCACTACGAGGGCGACCACGACTGCCGTGACACGGACGTCTATTCCCGTATGTACGCCGACCACGCCGAGGTCGAACGCATCGGCCGGCGCCAGGACGGCGGAAGCCTGAAACGACGTCGACTGCCCTTCATCCTGTGCGAATACGCGCACGCGATGGGCAACGGCCCCGGAGGCCTGGCCGACTACCAGCGTCTGTTCACCTCGTACGAGCGCCTCCAGGGCGGCTTCGTCTGGGAGTGGATCGACCACGGCGTCGCGGACGAGCGCCACGGGTACGCCTACGGCGGGGACTTCGGCGAGGAACTGCACGACGGGAACTTCGTCTGCGACGGACTCCTCTTCCCCGACCGGACGCCGTCCCCCGGACTAGTCGAGTACAAGAAGGTGATCGAGCCCGTCCGCATCGACGGCTCGGGCCCGGACGGCACCGTACGCGTCACCAACGGCTACGACTTCGCGGACCTTTCCCATCTGGCCTTCGCGTGGTCGTACGAGGTGGACGGCGAGAGCGTCGCGTCGGGACCGCTCGTGGTGCCCGCACTGGCTCCGGGCGAGTCCGCCGAACTCCGGCTGCCGGCGCCCCCCGTGGATCCGCGGGGCGCCGGGGCACGATGGACCGTACGGGCGACACTGGCCGAGGGGACGGGGTGGGCGGAGCGCGGCCATGTCGTGGCCTGGACGCAACTGCGCGCGGCCGAGCCGGAACGGCCCGGCTTCACCCCCTCCGCGGTACCGCTCCTCACCGGGCGGACCGTCACCCTCGGCCCGGGCACCTTCGACGCCCGCACCGGCGCGCTGCTCGCCGTCGGCGGGACCGGGGTCACCGGCCCCCGCCTGGACGTGTGGCGCGCGCCGACCGACAACGACAACGGCGCGCCCTGGCAGCCGGACGCCCGGCACGGGCCCCTGTGGCGCGCCCTGGGCCTGCACCGGATGCGGCACCGCCTGGACGCCGTGGAACCCGGCGGGAACTCCCTGGCCGTACGCACCCGAGTGGCGCCCGCGGCCCGAGAGCTCGCACTGCGCACGGTGTACCGCTGGACCTCCGACGGCACCCGGCTGCGGCTGACCGTGTCCGTGACGCCGGAGGGCCGGTGGACGCTGCCCCTGCCCCGGCTCGGCGTCCGGCTCGGGCTCGCGGGCTCCGCGGACCGGGTGAGCTGGCTCGGCGGCGGCCCCGGAGAGGGATACCCGGACACCAGGTCCGCCTGTATGGACGGGCGTTGGGAGTCGACGGTCGACGCCCTCCAGACGCCGTACGTACGCCCGCAGGAGAACGGCGCCCGGCCGGACGTGCGCCGGGCCGAGATCGGCGGGCTGCGGATCGAGGGCGACCCGGCCTTCTGGTTCACCGCGCGCCGCTGGACGACCGAGCAGCTGGACGCGGCGGACCACCGGACGGAGCTGCGCCCCGGTGACACGGTCTGGGTCAATCTCGACCACGGGCAGCAGGGCATCGGCTCGCAGTCCTGCGGTCCCGGCGCCCTCCCGCGATATCAACTGCGGGCCGCACCCGCGGAGTTCTCGTTCGTGTTCACCGAACTCCCGGACTGAGGCCCGCGCGGGAGCGCGGCCGGACGGCTCTCCCCGGCCGTCCGGCCGTGCCCGTCAGTGACCGGCGCAGCAGGGTGTCGGGTCCGGCACCTCGAAGGGCACCAGGATCCCGCCCGCGGCCGGCATCACCGCGAGGACCAGCCGGCCCTCGCGCCACTCCGGGCGTACGTGCCCGCGGGTGACCAGCTCCGCCTCCGGGGAGGGCTCCCCGGGCGAGCCGAGCACGACGACCCGCTCCACCGCGGAGACCTCAAGCAGCCGTGCCACGGTCAGCACGCCGGTGACGGCGCCGGAGCCCGGGTACAGGACGGCACGGCCGCCGGTGCGGGCCCCGTGTTCGGCCGCCGCGTGGGCGGCTCCGGCCGCGAGCTCGCCGGGACCGTACCGGTCCTCACCGTGGGCGACGCCCAGGCGTTCGCCGGAGCCGTTCCCGGTGAGCCGCTGCCGGACCGCCCGGGCCGCGCGCTCCGACGGCAGGGCGAAGGACAGCGCCGTGTGCGGCCGCAGCCCGTCCCGTACGTGGTGCGTGCAGCCCGGTACGTCCGCGTCCAGGCCGAGTTCCGCGGCGAGTTCCCGCAGCAGGTGGTCGGCCTCGCGCAGGGTTCCGGCGTGACCGGTGTCGACCCCGACGACATGGCGCTCGTTCACGAGGGCAGGACCCACACCGGGTTGGAGTAGAACCACAGGTCCGACCACGGGTCGGCGTCACCGAGGACGTCCATGGCCGGGCCCGCCGGGTCGACCGCCGCGCCCCTGAGGCCGACGGCGGACCGGTTGCCGTCGGTGCCGCGCAGACGGACGTACACCGGGCGGTCGACGGCACCGAGGTCGTAGCTGAGACGGACCGTGCCGGCGGACTTGTTCACCTCGTAGGACCTGGCGACCCGGGCGGTGGGGGCGGTGAGCGTGTCCCGGTCGGAGGCCGCGCCCGTCACATCGCCCTGGATGACGTCGACGCGGGCCAGCTTGGGAACGAATCCGGCCCAGTTGGCACCGCCGGCCAGTCCGAGGTCCACGGTCAGCGTGACCCGGGTGCCCTTGCGCACGTGCAGGGCGCCGCCGAGGGTGGCCCAGCGGCCGCCGCCGGAGACCCGCGCGTCGAGACCGCCGAGGAGCTGTCCGTGGTCGACCCAGACCCGGCCGGCGCGGATGCCGTCCATCACGGCCGCGTAGGAGAATCCGTCGGAGCCGACGTGCGTACGGCTGTACTGGCCGGGCCAGTAGTCGCCCTGGGTGGTGTCGATCTTCCCGCCGTAGACCGGGTCGGTGTGCCGGCCGTTGAGGTCGAAGTCGCTGTCCGGTCCGCCGCGCACGGCGGTGTCCGTGTAGACCTGGTGGGAGTCGGAGTTGGCGGTGATCCACCAGGGCTTGCCCTCGGCGAGCAGGCTGTCCCACAGACCGCCGACGGTGGCGGTCATCCAGTCGAAGCCGCCCCAGGTGCGGTAGCTCTCCAGCGGGTAGCCGGCGAAGGAGTTGGCGCTCGGGCTGTTGTCGTACAGACCGCGGGCCACGCCCATGCCGTACGTCTTCTCGATGCCGCCCGCCTGGTGGCCGGGGGCGCCCTCGAAGCCGACGGCGATCTGGTGGGACGCGGGGGTCGCGTCGCGCCAGGCGCGGATCTCGTGCGGGGAGTCGAGTCCCTTGCGGGCGGGGTGGTTGGCCAGCATCAGGGCGTCCTTGACGCGGCGGCTGCGGACCTGCTCGGAGAGGAAGTCGAGCCCCGCGATGGCGAGGGCCTCGTTGGCGGGCGTCGAGTCGGTGGCGCCCTTGACGCTGCCGTCGTAGTCGGTCTCGAACTGCTTGAGGACGGCGACCTCGTTGCGGCCCGGGTGGACGAAGACCGTGCCGTGCTCGGCGGCCGGGATGTTCCATTCGAGGCCCTGGAAGACGAGGGTGTCCTCGTGGGCGTCGCGGGCCTCCCGGATGTCCGGGTTGACCTTGTCCACGCCGATCCTGGCGTGGGTGCCGCTGCCGTGGTCGGTGATGACCATCCAGTCCAGGCCGTGCGCGGCACCCTGACGGACCTGGTCGCCGACGCGGTACTTGCCGTCGCTGCTGTACTGGGTGTGGATGTGGTGGTCACCGGCCAGCCAGAGGTAGCCGTGCTTTCTCCGGCCGCCCGTCGAGGCGTACGCGGGGGTGGCGGCCCCCTGCGCGAGGACGCCTCCGGCGGCGAGGCCGGCGCCGAGCAGGCCCGCGCGGCGCAGCAGCGAGCGGCGCGAGCGCTGCTCGGGGGTGAGGGCCTCGTCGGGCACCGCGGTGTCGAAGGCGGCGGGCAGCGCGGTGTCCGATCCCTCCTGGCCGTGCCCGTGGTGATGGTGGTGCCCGTGCCCGTGCTCGTGTCCGTGCGTGTGGCCCATGACCGCCTCCTGAGTCCAGCCCCGCCCCTGCGGGCGCGTCATGAGGAGATTCGGGGCGGAGCATGAACGGCGGACGGCTCCCTCGTGTTCGTGGGACGACCTGAATCGGTCAACTGGCCATATCTGTAGGGGTATTGGCATTCCGCTTGTCCGTTGCGGCATGAATTCCACGGAGTCGCCGACCGAGGGGTACTAGGCTTCTGCCTGGGTTCCCCAGGAAATGTGTCGTGGCGCGGAGGTGGTCCTCATGGCTCGGGCCGGGCTGACGACCGAGCGGGTCGTGCTGGCGGCGGCCGATCTCGCGGACGAGACCGGCTTCGAGAACGTCACCGTGGCCGCGCTGGCCCGGCGGTTCGGCGTGAAGGACGCCAGCCTGTACGCGCACGTGAGGAACCTGCGGGAACTGCGCGAGCGCGTCGCGCTGCTCGCGGCCGGCGAGATGATCGACAGGATCGCGTCCGCGGTGGCCGGGCGCGCCGGCAAGGACGCGCTCGTCGCGTTCGCCGACGCCTATCGCGCGTACGCGCTGGAGCGGCCCGGCCGCTACCGGGCCACCCACACCCAGCCGGACCCGGCCCTGGTCGCGGAGCGGGCGGAGTACCGCCGTACGGCCGAGGCCACCGCCGAGGTCACCTACGGAATGCTCCGCGCCTACGGGCTGTCCGAGCCGGAACTGACCGATGCCGTACGCCTGTTGCGCAGTACGTTCCACGGGTACTGCACCCTGGAGGCCATCGGCGGGTTCGGGGCCGCGCGCTCCGTGGAGACGTCATGGAGACACGCGCTGGACGCGCTCCACGTGGCCCTGGAGAACTGGCCGCGCGCCGGGGACGGGCCACCCGGCTGACCGTCCGCGCCCCACCTGGCCGGACGGTGTCAGGCGCAGGGGGCAGGGCCGTTGCGCGCCCAGCGGTACCCGGGCGGCAGCGGGGTGCCCCGCGGGACGAAGGCGGGAGCCCACAGCACGTGGCGGGAGATCGCGAGACGGTTCATGATCTCCTCGAACCAGGCGGCGGCGACCTGGCCGAGGTGTTCGGGAGGCCCCGACGCGCAGACCGGTTCGATGTCCCCGACCGGCTCCGGACTCTGGTAGTTCTGGCTGTGCCGCTCGCTGCAGAAGAGCCGGTCGCCGATGACGGTCGCGCCGAGCGTCCTGAAGATCACCCTCTTCTCGGTGTCGCGCAGGTCCGCGATCAGCGTGACCACCGTGTCACCCCGGTCCAGCGCCTCGTCCAGGGCGGCGTGGTAGACCGCGTGCTCGGCCGGGGGCACCCAGACGCCCTCCCGCGCGGACCCGACGATGTCGACCTCGTCGCTCTCGTCGTCCTCGTCCGGCCCGAAGACGAGAACGGCGGTGGCGGCGGGCGGGCACTGGGGCCAGGACCGGGCGGAGGCCCTCACGACGTCCACGAACACCGCCTGAGAGCCGTCGAGTTCGTCGTCCTCGAACCAGTCGTCGTACACGTCGGCCAGGATAGTCGGCGGCTCCCCCGGCAGGACCGTCCCGCTCCCTGCCACGAGCACCAGGGTCCTACAGCAGCCCCAGGTCGCCCAGTTCCTTGTGCAGGTCCGCGCGCGGGTCGGCGGGATCCCGGGGCCCGGCGGGGGTGCCGGGGCCGGCGGCCGGGAGGGCGCGGGGGCGGCGGTCCCGGAAGATCCAGGCGCCCGCCAGGCCGCCGATCAGCCCTCCGAGGTGGCCGAGCCAGCTCACCCCGGGCGTCCCGGGTACGGCGACGGTGAGCATGTAGGCGAAGGAGGCCGCCATCACGACACCGATCAGCGTGTCGATCAGATGCCGGTCGAAGATCCCGCGGACCACGACGTAGCCGAAGTAGCCGAAGATCAGGCCGCTGGCGCCCACCGTCTCCACGTCCCCTCGTTCGAAGAACCACACGACGAGCCCGCTGGTCACGGCCACCAGCAGGCTCAGCCCGAGGAAGCGGGCGACTCCCCGGTAGGCGGCGAGGAACCCGAAGACGAACAGCGGGCCGGAGTTGCTCTCGATGTGTGCCCAACTCCAGTGCAGGAAGGGCGCGGTGACGACATCGGGCAGGGTCGTGACATCGCCGGACACCAGGCCGAGGTCCCGGGAGAGGGCGTAGTTGTCGGCGAAGTTGGCCAGTTGGACCAGCCAGACGACCGCGACGAAGCCGAACATCACGAAGAACGCCTTCCGCGCCTCCGCGATCATCCGCTCCGCGTCGGCCGGACCGCCTCCCGCCCGGCCGGCGGGACCACCGGTGCGGCCTCGACCGCCGACGCGGCCCAGCAGGCCCCGGCCCTCGTCCGAAGCGCCCATGACACACCCCCCTGCCCCGGCGGACCCGTTTCCGCCTCACCCCGAACTGTAAGGAACGGCCGGGAGGACGTCTTCGCGCAGGTGGACGATCCCCCCGGCGCCGTCGAACCGGAAGCCCGCCGTCCCTCCCCCGGTCCAGGTCACCGCGAGGTCCCGGGCCCCGGGCGCCGCGTCCTCGGGCGCCGTCACCCGCACGGACACCAGGTCCCCGAGCGGAAGGGGGTCCCGGTCGGCGGTGAGGCGGACGAGGGCGACGAACAGGGAAGGCGCGGCCCCGACGACACCGACGAGGCCGTCCCCCGACTCCGATCCCGATCCCGGCCCCGCCACCGCCCCCGCAGCCGGTTCCTGCTCCTGCTCCGGCTCCGGCTCCGACAGGCCGTGCGCGGGCAGGAGTTCGGAGCGCGCGTCACCGCGCCCGGCCCACCCGGTGACCCGTACCGGCGTACCCGGGGCGGCGCCGGACACCAGATGGGCCCGCACCTCCACGGCACCCCGCGCGACCACGAGGGAGACGGCCTCGACCCCCGCCGAGACGGTGTGGCGGGAGGCCGCCCAGCCCTCGCCGGCCCCCAGGGGCACGATCCCCGTACGGCTCGCGTCCCCGCCGACGATCACGCTGTTGTCGTACGAGGGCGAGGGCTCGGTCGCCGTCGAGTAGGCGAGCCGCGTGTAGAAGGGGTCGTAGCGGACGTCCTCGCTGCCGTGGTTGTGCAGACGGACCAGACCGTCCGAACGCGTCGACTGGAGAAGCCAGTTGGGCGGCCCGAGCGGGGTGACGGCGTCGGCGCGCTCCGCCGGGCCCGGTTCCTCGGCCGCCGTCCACACCTCGTGCTCGGGGGGCAGCAGCAGGGCGACGAAGGCCTTGCTCGCCCAGTACGGCGAGGCGGGGCCCGAATAGTGCTGGAGGAACCTCTCGTCGGGGCCGTGCCAGCCGAGGGTGAGCAGGCCGTCGGCGTCCACGGCGCCCCGGTCGAGGAAGTGTCGTAGGGCGCCCGAGGCGAGGCGGCGCGTCTCTCCTGGGGACAGGGGGGTGCGGCCGGTGAGAGCGCCGAGCCACAGCGGCGCGGTGGCCGCGAAGCGGTAGGTGAGCGAGCGGCCCTGGAGCATCGGCGCGCCGTCACCGCCGAACAGGCGGGCGTAGTCGCCGAGATGGGCCTCCAGACGGCCGGCGTACAGGTCGAGGAGCGGGGCGTCGCCGGCCAGCCACGCGTGCAGCACCGGGTAGAAGTGCATCGCCCAGCCGTTGTAGTAGTCGAACTTGCGGCCGTGGCCGTCGGTGTACCAGCCCTCGCCGAGGTACCACTCCTCGATGCGTTGAAGCCCCCGCTCGACCGCGGCGCGCGACGCCTCGGGCTCGTACCCGATCTCCTGGAGGAAACCGCCGACCGTCACCGGGAACAACTCCCAGTTGCAGGGCCAGGGTTCGGCCGTCAGCGCGTCACCCAGCCAGGCGGCGGCCCGCTGTCGCACACCGTCGTCCAGACGGTCCCACAGCAGCGGGCGGGTGAGCCGCAGGGCGAGCGCGATCGAGGCGGCCTCGACGAGCGGCTGGCTGCGGTCCTCGATCCGGGGCCACACGCCCCCGGGTCCGGCGGCCAGCCCCCGCGCGTAGCGCTCCAGGACCTTCTCGTCCCGCCGGAAGCCGGCCAGGAGCAGGGTGCGGGCATAGCCCTCCAGACCGTCGGAGAGCCGGCCGGCGCTGCTCGTGCGGTCTCCGGGGAGGTGGTAGAGGGCCTGGTCGTCGGTGGCGTACGGGGCGACGGCGGCGAGCAGGGTATCGGCGGCCGCCTCCCAGTGGGCGCGGGTGCGGCCGGTGTACGGACTGAGGGACCTGTCCTCGGCTGGCTCGGCGGGCATCTCTGGCCTTCCTGTCCTGGACCGGGCCCGACGGTACCGCCGTTCAGCAAACGCTTTCTAGAGGGCGGCCCGATCACGGCGCGGGGGCGGCACCCTACACAGCGCGCCGACGAAGGGGGCGCATTCGCCCCATTCCGCCCGAAGGCCGACTCCGCGCTGCCACACTGGCCCCGTCCGGGTGGGGGCCCGGTGACCACGGGGAGGGCGTCTTGAGCGATCCGCGATACGAGGCCGTGCTGGCGTTCACCGACGAGGCGGACCCCGACGGCGCGGAGGACGCCGTGTCCCTCCTGGCCGAGGAACTGTCCCTGCTGGAGCTGTCCTTCGTGCGGCGCCCGTCGGGCGGCCCGGCCCCCGCCGGCACACGGGCCGGGGACACGACGGTCCTCACGGCGCTCCTCGTCGGCGCGACGGGCGCGCCGACGCTGCGGGCCGTCGTCGCGCTGGTCCAGGACTGGCTCGCCCGCCGCAACTCGGGCTCGATCGACATCACGGTGAACGGCGAGGAGCTGCGTCTGACGTCGGTCTCCCGCGCGGACCAGCGGCGCGCCGTCGAGCTGTTCGTCGCCAGGCACGCGCCGCGGGAGACGGACGCACCCGATGCGTAAGGCGGCGCTCCTGGTCGTCAACCAGCATTACGCGGACGGGTGTTTCGACGAGCTGCCGGGGGCCGCGGCGGACGCCGAACGCCTCGCCGCCGTGCTCGGTGACCCGGCCATCGGGGAGTTCGAGGTCACCGTCGTCGAGAACGGCACGGCGGTGGAGATCCGCAAGGCGGTCCAGTCGTTCTTCGCCGGGGCGCGCGGCCAGGACCTGCTCCTGCTCCACCTCTCCTGCCACGGACTCAAGGACGCGCGGGGCCGGCTGCACTTCATCGCCTCGGACACCGAGAAGGCCTACCTGGACGCGACCGCCGTCTCCTCCCGGTTCGTCGCGGACCAGCTGGAGCAGAGTCTCTGCCGCCGGGCGGTCGTCCTGCTGGACTGCTGCTTCAGCGGGGCGTTCACGAAGGGGATGAGGACCCGCGGGCCCGCGCCCTCCGTCGACGTGGCGGAGCCCTTCTCCGGGCGGGGCCGTGTCGTCATCACCTCCTCGACCGCCCTCCAGTACAGCCACGAGAGCGGACTGACCAGCAGGGAACGGGCCGAGCCGTCCGTCTTCACCGCCGCCGTGGTCGAGGGGCTGCGGGACGGTTCGGCCGACCTCGACGGGGACGGCTACGTGTCGGTCGAGGAGCTGTATTCCTTCGTCCACGACCGCGTACGCAGCCGGCTGCCCGGCCAGACCCCGACGCGCAGCGTCGACAGCGCCGTGGGCATCCTCCATCTGACGCGCAGCCCCGGCGGCCCCCGGGCCGCCGCGCCCGGGGGCCCGGGGCTTCCCGGCACGCTCCGCGCCGCGATCCACACGGGGGCCGTGTGGCAGCGGCTCGGCGCCCTGCACGAGGTGGAGCGGCTGCTCGGCGACGGGAGCGGCCCGGTCCGCGAGGCCGCTCTGGAGGCGCTGGCCCTGCTGGTCGAGGACAGCGACCCGCGGGTCGGCGCCCGGGCCGAGCGGCTCCGGCGCGGCCAGGGCCTCGGCGAACCGCCGCCCGGGACCCCGGTGGCCGCCTCCCCGGTCACCCGGCCGGTCGCGGCCGGGTCGCGGATCCTCGGCATCGACTTCGGGACGACCGACTCCGCGGTGGCCGTCTTCCTGGACGGCCGGGCGCGGGTCCTCCCGAACCGCCACGGAGAGCTCACGACACCGAGCGTCGTGGCGTTCGCCGAGGACGGGACCCTGCTGGTGGGCAGGGCAGCGAAGGAGCGCGCCGCGCGCGTTCCGGGCGGTGGCATCCACCGGATCAAGCTGGAGCTGGGCACCGGCTGGACCCATCGGCAGGGGGTCGAGCGGCACTCCGCCGAGGAGGTCGCCTCCTGGATCCTCGCCGACCTGCGCCGCGGCGCGGAAGCCCACCTCGGCGAGACGGCGGACCGGGCGGTCCTCACCGTGCCCGCCCACTTCACCCACGTCCAGCGCGCGGCGCTCGCGCACGCGGCGGCCCTGGCGGGCATCGAGACGGTCGGGATGCTCAACGAGCCGACCGCGGCGGCACTTTCGTACGGCCTTGGCCGGGGCGAGGAGACCGTCATGGTGTTCGACCTGGGCGGGGGCACCCTGGACGTGTCCCTGCTCGGCATCCGCGACGGGGTCGTCGAGACGCTGGCCACCGACGGCGACAGCAGGCTCGGGGGAAGCGACTGGGACGACCGGATCGTCGACCGTCTCGTACGGGACCTCGCCATCCGCCGGGGCGTCCGGCTCACCGACCGGGCCGCACTCCGGCGGGTGGCCGAGGCGGCGGAGGCCGCGAAGATCGAGCTGTCGCAGGCCACGGCCACCACCGTCGCCCTGCCCGACATCGCGGTCTCGCCGTCCGGACCGGTGCACCTGGACGTCACGCTGACGCGCGCGCAGCTGGAGGGGCTGACGAAGGACCTGCTGGAGCGCTGCGCCCAGCCGGTGCGGCGGGCGCTGGAGGCCGCCCGGGGTGTCGAGGGGGCCGCGGACGTCGGCCACTTCCTCCTGGTCGGCGGTGCCACCCGGATGCCGGCGATCGCAGCGCTCGTCGGGAAGCTGGCGGGCGGCCGTGAACCGGTCCGGGCCGCCGTCCCCGAGGGGGTGGTGATCGGCGCCGCGCTCCAGAGTGCCGTACTGACCGGCCAGTCGCACGACGAGCTGCTGCTGGACGTGACCTCGCTGCCGCTCGGCGTGGAGACGGAGGACGGCACCATGGCCGTGGTCGTCGACGGGGACACCACGATCCCGACGGAACGCGGCGCGGTCTTCACCACCGTCGAGGACGGGCAGTCCCACACCGAGATCAACGTCTACCAGGGCAGCCGCGAGACCGCCGCGCAGAACACGAAGCTCGCCGTCCTCGACCTTCCGCTGCCCCCGGCCCCGCGCGGTGTTCCCCGGATCGAGGTGACCTTCGGCATCGGCACCGACAACGTGGCCCGTCTCGCGGCCAGGGACCTCGGCACCGGCAGGGAGCTGACGGTGCTGCTGGACCGCCACAGCGCGGCCCACGCCCTGACCCGGGATTCCGACCCCCGCAAGACCCTGACCCGGGTCCACGGCGGCCGGCCGGGGCACGGCTCCTGACCGGCGGCCGCCCGTCCTGCTCGTCTCATTCCGCGGTACGGACGACCGCCCCTCGGACCGGACGGGGCTCCGTGCTCCGTTTCGGCTAGCGTCATGTCATGGCCAGTGACAACGCCCTCACCCTCGCCGCCGCACTGTCCTCCGGCACGGTCGTGCTCGACGGAGGCATGTCCAACCAGCTCGAAGCGGCCGGACACGACCTCAGTGACGCGCTGTGGTCGGCGCGGCTGCTCGCGGACCGGCCCGAGGCGGTCGTCGAGGCGCATCTCGCCTACTACGAGGCGGGCGCGGACGTGGCGATCACCTCCAGCTACCAGGCCACCTTCGAATGCTTCGCCCGGCGCGGCATCCCGCGCGAGCGGGTCGCCGAGCTGCTCGGCCTCAGCGTCGAGGCGGCCCGCGAGGCCGCCCGGCGCGCGCACGCCAAGGGCGCGGCGCGGCCCCTGTGGGTCGCCGCGTCGGTGGGCCCGTACGGGGCGATGCTCGCGGACGGCTCCGAGTACCGGGGGCGGTACGGGCTGAGCGTCGCGGAACTGGAGCGGTTCCACGCGCCGCGCCTCGAGGTGCTGGCCGCCGCCGGGCCCGACGTACTGGCCCTGGAGACGGTCCCGGACGCCGACGAGGCCCGGGCGCTGCTCCGGGGGATACGCGGGCTCGGCGTACCGGCGTGGCTGTCGTACAGCGTCGCCGGTGACCGCACGCGGGCCGGGCAGCCGCTGGAGGAGGCGTTCGCCCTGGCCGCCGAGGCGGAGGAGGTCGTCGCGGTCGGGGTCAACTGCTGCGCCCCCGAGGACGTCGAGCCGGCCGTGGTCACGGCCGCGCGCGTGACCGGGAAGCCGGTCGTGGTCTACCCGAACAGCGGCGAGGCCTGGGACGCGGCGGCCCGCGCCTGGACCGGCGCCTCCACGTTCACGGCCGCCCAGGTCGACGGATGGGAACGGGCCGGGGCCCGGCTGATCGGCGGCTGCTGCCGGGTGGGCCCGGAGGCGATCACGGGCATCAGCTCGGCCCTGCGGGCCGCCTGACCCCGGGCGCACGGCCGCCGCACCCACTGAGAGCCTCGGTGTCCGCACCCCCCGGTTCGGTCCCGCCGGGTCCGGGTCCGGGCTCGGGGAACACCGCGTGCCCCCCGTCCGCCCGGGCTCAGTGGCGGCCCGCTGAGCCCGGGCGGCGGAAGCGGCGTACGACCGCCAGCGGCGTCGGGATGCGTACGGGCGTGCCCACGCCGGGAGGTGCCGCCGCGGGCGGGTCCTCCGCGGCCCCGGGCGGACCGCCCACGGGATCGGCGGGACCGGATGCGGGAGCCGCGGGACCGGAGGCGGCGGGAGCGGCCGGGGCCGGGGCTTGGACACCGACGGGGTCCGGGTCGGCCGGGGGCTGTGCGGTGGACGCGAGGACCGGCGCGCCCAGGGCGCCCACCGTCGACCTGCCGGTGTGCCTGCGGGTGGCGCCGGCCGCGGGCCTGGCCGCGGCTCTGGCCGATTCCGCCTCCCACAGGGCGAGTTCGCGGTCGCGCGGCCCGTTCACGGTGTGCGGGTCGCCGGCCCCGAAGATCCGGACGGGGTGCGAGGCGTCCCAGGCGGCCCACCCCGGGTCTCCGTCGACCGCGAACCGGACCCACGCGCCGTGCAGGGCGTCCGCCAGTTCCTGCGGAGCGCCCTCGCCCGCGAGCTTCGCCGCCTCCGGCACCCCGGCCGTGTCGAAGACGAAGCCCAGCTCCAGGGCGTGGCAGGCGCCGAGACCGGGCACGTTCGAGGGCCAGGCGAACTCGTAGACGTGCGCGGGCGCCCGGTCCCCGCCGGGGGCGTCCGGGCCGGAGGAGCCGCCGGCCGTGCCGCTCCGCGCGTCGGCGAGGCGGTGCAGCGGCACCCTCAGGAGATGGTCGGTGATCATCTGGCCGACGAGATCGGCGGTGCCGTCCTGCGGGTGGAGGGCGCGGTAGCCGCGGGGCACCTCGTGGCCGCAGTGGCAGCGGGCCATCGCGCCGGCCAGGGCGACCGGTCCGAGCCGGTCGACACGCTCCAGGAGCCCGCCCGGTACGAGCCACAGCCGGTACTCGTCACGGGTCCAGCCGAGCAGCAGGCCGACGTCCGCCGCGGCGCCCTCGGCCAGGGCCTCCATCGGGTCCCGCGGTACGAGGTCGCCGTCGACGACGATGCCGAAGGCGGGTCCGCCGAGCACCGGGCTGCTGAGCCGCCCCACGTCGGCCTGGGTGCGCAGCAGCAGGTCGCGGTCCACGGCGGCGAAGGCCTCCGCCGTGGCGGGGATCTTCAGCCGGGTGGCCATCCTGCGGACCATGCGGCGGACCTTGTCCCGGTCGCTCGCCTCGGGCGGCCCGCTCTGGAGCACGGCCCGCCGGAACAGGCCCCGGGCGCGGGGGCTGGCGAGCAGCGCGCCGATGCTGATGGCTCCGGCGGACTCGCCGAAGACGGTCACCCGGCCGGGGTCCCCGCCGAAGCGGGTGATGGACTCCCGCACCCACTCCAGCGCGGCGAGCTGGTCGCGCAGTCCGGGGTTGGCGGGCGCGTCCGGGAACAGCCCGTACCCCTCCACTCCCAGGCGGTAGTTGATGGACACGAGGACCACGCCGTCGCGGGCGAAGGCGTGCCCGTCGTACACGGGCACGGCCGAGGAGCCGCGGGTCAGCGCCCCGCCGTGGATCCACACCATGACGGGCAGGCGGGCGGCGGGGTCGGGCGCGGGGGTCCACACGTTGAGGTTGAGGCAGTCGTCGCCGGGCACGACGGGGTCGGCGAGGAGCCGGGAGAACGCCTCGGAGTACGGCGGCTTCGGCGGGGTCGGCCCGAACGCGCCGGCGTCCCGGACGCCGTCCCAGGGCTCGGGCGGGACGGGCGGGCGGAAGCGGCGGGCGCCGAAGGGCGGGGCGGCGTAGGGGACGCCGCGGAACACGGCTATCCCGTTCTCGTACCGGCCGCGCACCGCTCCGTAGGGGGTGGAGACCACCGGGTCCTTCGTCTCCGCCACCGGATCCACCGTGTCCACCGCCATCCGGGACCAGCTCCTCACCGTCGCGCGCTGTAGAGATCAGAGCACCACAGGGCGTCCCGGTATTCCTGCGGAGGTCCCCCGGACGGCCGACACCGGTGTGCGGCACGGGCCGCCGGGGTCAGGACGGGCCCGGCCCGGACGCGGGCCGGCGGTCCCGGTCGGGAGCGGGCTCCGAGGCCCGGGCCGCCCACAGGATCCCGCCGAGCAGGTGCCGGCGGAAGTCCGGGTCCTCGTAGGCCTCCGTGGTGTGGCCGAGCGCGGTGTAGAAGACCCGGCCGGCGCCCTGTTCCCGGCACCAGACGAGGGGGTGGTCGGCGCCCATGCCCCCGCCCAGGTAGGAGGCCTCGTCGGCACAGGCGAGCACGCGCACGCCGGCCGCCTCGCGCGGGTTGGAGCGGAAGTCGTACCACTCGTCCGTGAACTCCCAGACCGGTGGCAGGTGCCGGGTCGCGGGGTGCCCGTGGTCCTCGACGAGGACCCGGCCCGGCTGGAGGTCCGGGTGCCGCTCGAAGCGGGCGCCGAGCAGTGCGCCGTAGTGGGGCCAGTCGTACTCGGTGCAGGCGGCGGCGTGCACCCCGACGAAGCCGCCGCCGGCCTCGACGTGGGCCGCGAGCCGGTCGCGGCCCCGCGGGGTCAGCACCTCGCCGCTCGTCGACAGGAAGACGACGGCCGCGTACGGGTCGAGGGAGGCCTCCAGGACCGCGGGGTCCTCGGTGGCGTCGGCCTCGAAGCCGTGCTCGCGGCCGAGGGCGCGCACGGCGCCGACGGCGGCCGGGATGGAGTCGTGCCGGTAGCCGGTCGTACGGGTGTACACGAGAACGCGGAAGACCATGCCCCGGAGCCTAGGGCCGGTCCGGGCCCCGCCCCAGACCCGCGGGCGAACACGACGGGGCCGGGCGGGCGCCGGGCGCGTCCGACGGGGGTGTCCGACGGGGGTGTCCGAAGGGGCGTCCGAAGGGGGTGTCCGTTTTCTTCAAGACCGGCGCCCGCGGCCTGCCTACGGTGGCCGTATGACTCCACGATTCGATGTGATCGGGCTGGCCGTCTCCGACATGGCCGCCTCCGTCGCCTTCTACGGCCGTCTCGGGCTCGTCTTCCCCGAGGGCGCCCACGACGAGCCGCACGTCGAGGCCGAACTGCCCGGCGGGCTGCGCCTCGCGCTGGACACGGAGGCCACCATCCGTTCGTTCCACAGCGGGTGGCGGCCCCCGAGCGGCGGCGGGCGGGCCTCGCTCGCCTTCCGCTGCGAGAGCCCCGCCGAGGTCGACTCCGTCTACGAGGAGCTCGTCGGCGCGGGCCACCACGGTGAGCTCAAGCCGTGGGACGCCTTCTGGGGCATGCGGTACGCCGTCGTGCACGACCCGGACGGCAACGGCGTCGACCTGTTCGCCCCGCTGCCCGCGGAACCGGACGCCTCACGCTAGTGCCTGTCGCGGCACTGGTCACCGGCGACCGACGAGTTCGCCGAGCGTGGCCCCCGTCAGCTCCCGTACGTCCCGTGCCAGATGGGCCTGGTCGGCGAATCCGGCGCGCAGCGCGGTCTCCGCGAAGGGCACGCCGCGGCGGGCCAGGGCGAGCGCGCGCTGGAGCCGGAGGATCCGGGCCAGGGTCTTGGGGCCGTAGCCGAAGGCGGCGAGCGAGCGGCGGTGCAGCCGGCGTGCCCCCAGGCCGAGCCGGTCGGCCGTCTCGGCGACCGGGCGGCCCGCGTCCAGGGCGGCGACCACGTCCAGGAGCAGTGGATCGGGGGGCGGGGCCTCCGCGGCCCGGAGCAGCGCGACCTCTTCGAGGGCGTCCACCGGGTCGGCGGCGGCGTCGATCCGGGCGGTGAGGCGACGCACCTCGGCGGCGGGCCACAGGTCGGTCAGCTCCACGCGCCGGTCGCGGAGCTCGTACGCCGGTACGCCCAGCCGTACGGGTGCGGTCCCCGGGTGGAAGCGGACGCCCGCCCAGCCGCCGGGCGCCTCCTCCGGGACGTGGGGTCCGGTGTCGGGACCGGCGACGAGCAGTCTGCCCTCGGTCCACAGCAGATCCATGCAGCCGTCGGGCAGCACCGCGCCCCGCACGCCGCCCGGTGCGGCCCCGCCGTCGGACGCGGGGGCGTCCGGTGTCCGGCTCCAGAGCACGGCGCCCGGCAGCCGGGACACCCGTTCCGCGTACATGCCCGCCAGGCTACGCCGGGCGGCCCCGGTGCTCCCGCGGAACCGGGGCCGTCAGTCCTCCGGCGGGTGCTCCTCGCCGTTCTTGGGGGCGCGGTGGGTGTGGTGGGTGTTCTTGGCGTGGGTGCGCAGCCGGGAGGTCACGTCCTCCGGGGGCAGGAAGCGCGACCAGCGTTCGGGGAACTCGGAGGGCATGTCCGGGTCGTCGGGGTCGGCGTCGTACGAGCGGTGCGCGGCGGCGCGGGCCACGTACTCGGCGGCCTGGGCCTCGCGCATCCGTTCGTTGGCGGCACGGGCCGCGGCGGTGGCGGCGGCCGGCCAGACCCGGTCGATGGCGGCGTTGACGGCCGCGCCGACCAGGACGGCGAAGGCGGCGACCCCGATCCACAGCAGGACGGCCACGGGCGCGGCGAGCGAGCCGTAGATGGTGGGGCCCTCGATGGTGTTCGTCAGGTAGATGCGCAGCAGGAAGCTTCCGAGGACCCACATGGCGAGGGCGACCAGGGCGCCCGGCACGTCCTCGACCCAGGGGGAACGGACGGGCACGGACACGTGGTACAGGGTCGTCAGGAAGGCGACCGACAGCACGATGACGACCGGCCAGTACAGGACCTGCACGAGGGTCGTCGACCACGGCACCACGCTCACCACGGCGTCCGGGCCCGCCACCATCAGCGGGAGCGCGACGGAGCCGATCAGCAGCGCCACGATGAACAGCAGGAAGGACATCATCCGGGTCTTGACGATGCCCCGGGTGCCGTCGAGGCCGTACATCACGGTGATGGTGTCGACGAAGACGTTCACCGCGCGCGAGCCGGACCACAGGGCGAACAGGAAGCCGAGGGAGATGATGTCGGGCCGTCCGCCCTTCATCACGTCGTGCAGGATCGGCTCGGCGATCTGGTGGACGCCCTTGTCGGTGAGCACCGTGCGGGAGGCGTTGAGGATGTTCGCTTCCAGGCTGGCGATGGTGTCGGCGCCGGTCCAGGCGTCCACGTAGCCGAGCAGTCCGATCAGGCTGAGCAGCAGCGGCGGGACGGACAGGAGCGTGAAGAAGGCCGCCTCGGCCGCCAGTCCGAGGATCCGGTACTCCATGCACGAGTTGACGGTGTCCTTGATCAGCAGCCAGGCGGTCCTGCGCTTGGAAACGTCCCGGTAGAGCGCGCGAGCGCGGTGGAAGCGGCCCGGGCGAGGCCGTTCAGGTGTTTCTTTTGCCTGGTGCACGTCCATACGGTAGCGGTGTGACTCCTCCCCCCGTTGAAGCCGGGGGGCTTCTCGTTACGCCAGGTCGGCGTCGCGACGGACCAGCCCGGCCCGTAGAACGTTGATGGCTCCGACCGTGTCGGCGTGCGCGGTGTGACCGCAGGCGACGCAGTGGAACTTTTCCTGTGCGGGCCGGTTCTCCTCGGCGGTGTGCCCACATCGGGGGCAGGTGCGGGAAGTGTTGCGGGGGTCCACGGCGATCACTTCCCGTCCGGCGCTTTCAGCCTTGGCGTGCAGGATCATCAGGAACACCCCCCATCCGGCGTCAGCGATGCTGCGGTTGAGCCCGGCCTTGGCGGTGGCCCCGTTCGGCAGGAACACGCCTGCCTGATCAGGGTCGGGTTTCGGTGCGGGGGACCTGCTCATATTGCGGATCTTGAGGTCTTCGTGCGCGATGACGTCGTGCGCGCGGACCAGGTCGAGCGCGGTCTTGTGCGCGTGATCAAGCCGCCGACGCCGGACCTTGCCGTGCAGCTCGGCGACCTTCTCCACGGCCCGCTGGTGATTGGCGGTGCGGTCCTTGGCCCTGCAACGGGGGAACCTGGACAGGGCCTGCTGCGCGGCCTGGAGTTTCGCGGTCGCACGGCGGCCGTGGCGCGGGTTGGGTACGAAGGCGTCGTTCGAGTCGGCGAGGAAGTTCACGATGCCCAGGTCGATCCCGGCCACGCTGCCGGTCGCGGGCAGCGGCTGAGGCCTTTCCTGCTCCGCGGTGAGCACAACGAACCACTTACGGCCCTCGCGTTTGACCGACACTGTCTTGACCCTGCCTGCCACCGGGCGGTGCCGGTGGACCCTGACATGGCCGACGCCCTGGAGGCGGACGCGGGTGACCGGGTCGTGAGGCGTGGAGTCCCAGCGGCAGCCGTCACCGTCCTTCGGGAACTCCACCGTGTCGAACCGGTTCACCCCACGAAAGCGGGGGTAGCCCGGGGTGTCACCGGATCTGACGCGGCGGAAGAACGCCTGCATCGCCTTGTCCAGGCGGCGCAGAGTGGCCTGCTGCGAGCTGAAGGACCAGCGGCCCTGGCACTCCGGGTCGAACGCCCTGATCTCCTTGAGCTGCGCGGACTGCACTCCGTACTTGACGGTGGTCTTCGACACGTGCCGGTAGGCATCGCGGCGTTCCTGCAGGGCCCCGTTGTAGAGGGAGCAGTGATCCCGCAGCATCTCGCCCAACGCCTGACCCTGGCGGACGGTGGGCCGCAGCAGAAATTTGTATGCACGGATCATCCAGCCCACCCCCTCAAGTCGAGCTCGCTCGAGCCTACTGTCTCAGCGGATCTCACTCCATCGAGAACTAGATCCTCATATGAAGTGAGAAAATGATGCAATCCACAACTTTTACGCCCACTTGGTGTTCGTCACGTATTGCCGAATAAGGAGACGTCCCTCTGCTACGGAATCGTCTAAATGAGTTCGCGCACGGTCGGTGCCACTGCGAATCACAGGCTCGTGTTTACTGACCGGCTTCTGGCAATATTCGTCCGCCTCCGTCACAGGACCACTTAAGAGCCGCCCTATTTGGGATAGTTTAGTCGGCCACTGCTGGAGTTCGCGGGGTAGAAAAAGGCAGGCCGGGCTGACGTAGTCCCGCTTCACACGCCCAGCCTAGGAACACCATCAGACGGAACGGCAACCGGCGCCTCGAGCCCAGGAAGAACACCTCATAGCGACGCACTGCGCCACCTACCATCTCGAACGCCAACCCGAACCGTCTGTGCAGCCAGCAGCACGGGGCCAGGACGGCCACCAGACCGCCCGGCATCGTAGTCACCAGCGAGATCGACAGCACGGCCGCGAAATCCTCTCGCAGAAGCCCTCAGGGGTGCACCTCCTTGGCGGGTGACCAGTCCAGCTCGAATGCCAGTGCGACCAGCCATCCGATCGCCGGGCACAGCTGAGGATGGCGGGTCTGAAAAGCTTCAGTCGTCCTCGTCGGCGAGTCCGCTGTTGGATGCTCCCGACGTTCATTCGGGGTGTCGGCCATGGCAAATGGAGTTCAGCGTTCGGGCTGCGTTTTCACGCTGCTCGACTTCCAGGGTGGGGTCGTTGGCCAGCTTTTCGAGTGCATCTGCCAGCTCCTTCCGGTCACCTATACCAGTCAGCGTCCGGGCCGCATCCGCACGATCCGAGTCGTCCACGGTGCAGTCGTCGACCAGCCGGCTCAGTGCGTCCAACGCCTCGTCAACGCGCGCCAGGACCGCCTCCACGCAATCCGAGGAGTACACAGTGCGGTAGTCGGCCAGCCGCCTCAGTTCCTCCACCGCCTCATCAACGAATGACCGGGCGGCGTCCACGCGGTATGAGCCGTGCAGCATGGAGTCGTTGGCCAAGGTGACCAGCGCATCAATCCCCTCACCCACCTCGACCAGCGCCCGGGCCGCATCCACACGATCGAACCCGTAAACGGTGCGGTCGTCGACCAACCGTTCCAGCACCTTCGCGGCCTCCACCCCGGCCTCCCAACTTCCCATCTCAGCCAGTGCCCGGGCCGCATCCACACGATCCGATTCGGGCTGGTAGGGATCGTTGACCACACCAAGCAGCACTTCCGTCAGCCCGGCCTCCTTACCCAGGTATGCCAGTTCCCGGGCAGCTGCCGCACGAGCCGAGCCCCGTACAGCGAAGTCGTTGACCAGATGGCTCCACGCCGCCAACGCCCGATCCCGTTCACCAATACGGTCCAGCGAACACGCCGCGTCCACACGATCCGAGCCATCCATAGAGGAGTCGTCGGCTAGCCGTTCCAGCGCTTCCGCCGCCCGATCCCGCTCACCCATTTTGGCCAACAAATCGGCTGCGGCTGTGCGATGCGAGCCATACGTCGAAGAGTCGTAGGTCAGATCGTCCAGCGCTTCCACCGCCAGATCCCGCTCACCCACATCGGCTAGCAACTGGGCCGCCCTCACACGACAGGAGCCGTACAGGGAAGAGTCGCGAGCGAAGCGGCTGAGCCAGGTGACGGTAGAGGCCGCGGGCAGGGCAGTGCCCAGCCGCACCTGCTCGCAGATGAACTCACACGCCTGCTCGTCTGCCTGGGCGGCGAGTTCGTGCAGACGCTGGACAGTAGGGGCTGCGGAGTCCTGCTGACTGAGGAGTTGGTCCAGGAGAAAGCCGAAAAAGGACGCGTCTCCGCCCGGTCGTCTCCAGTTGCCTCCGGCTACGTCCCCGGGTGGCAAGAGAGTGTCAAGGAGCTCTGCGCGGATTTCCTCGGTGCGGGCTGCGTGGCGAGCGGCGTAGTACTCCAGGAAGGTCTGGTGGAGGAAAACGTAGTCGCCGGCGTGCCCGGTGAGCAGGCCGGTAGGGCGGAGCAGGTCGCCGAGAAAGTGGTACCAGCGTGCTTCGTCCAGCGCTTCGGGGCGCCGACTGCGGCGGTGGGTGGCGATGATAGCGGCGGCTGGCCGAGAGTCGCCGTGGAAGCGTTGGTGGGCCAGGTGGTTGATCAGGTCGGGCAGGTGGTCTCGTGCCTGAACGGCGGCATGGGTGATGGCCTGGCGGTCTGGAAGGACCTGGGAGATCTCCCCGAGGCGGTTGATCGCCTCGGTTTGAGTGATCGCGATGTGCTTGGAGTTGTTGTTGCGGTAGATCAGGTCGGTGAACGCCTTGTAGGCGGACGTGCGGCCCTGGGGCAGAGGTCGGGAGGGGTCGGCGGCGTAGAGCTGGCAGAGCATCGTGGCCATCAGCGGGATGCGGGCCAGCTCGTGCAGGCGGGAAGCCCAGACGGCGGTGCGGAATGCAGTGGCGTGGCTGGCTGGGTCGTCCAGGCCGCTGAACCAGGCCTCGGCATAGGTGACGAGGTCGCCGGGGGTGAAGGGCAGGAGTTCGAATCGCGCCACGTCATCGGGAATGCCCAGTTCGGTGCCAGGGAGGGGGCGGGTGGCTACCACGAACCGGTACAGCTCGGGGGCGGTCTCAGCGGCGTGGATCAGGGTCTTCAAAACGGTGCGGCGCTGGTCACTGTTGGCGAGTTCGTCGAGGCCATCGACCATCACCAGCCAGGGCACCCCAGCGTGTGGGGGCGTGAGGAAGAAGTCCTCGGCCAGCTCCACCAGCCCGTACTTCTTGAGGTGAGCGCGGGCTGTGATGGCAAGCGCCGCTGGCAGAAGTGCAGGACCGCTCAAAGCGGAGGCGTTGACCAGGACCGGCACAGGAGCTTTGCGAATCCCGGACTCGGCCGCGTGGGCAAGGTGGATACGCAGCAGGCTGGATTTACCGCCGCCGGGACCACCCAACAGCAGACATACCCTGCTGGCTGCGGCGAAGACTTCCCCGGCAGGCGTTGGCGCAGGGTCCGCGGAGCGCGGCGGAGCGTCCGACCCGGTGGACACGAGATATTGGTCGGGGCCGATGCCATGGGGGTGAGTCTGCTGACACACATAGACCTGGGCCAACGGCGGCGGTTCCGTCTCGCCAGTGAGGCCGGGGTAGGGGTGTTCCCGGGCAGCCCGCGCGGCGGCTTTCAGGTAGTTTTCCAGCAGCCGTGTGTCAGTCTTTCCCCCAGACTCCTTCTGAGCCTGGGACCAATGGTCCTTCCATTCCCTTTGCCGCCTCCTCGCGGCTTCGATCTGCCGCGCCGCGGGGCGGCTGGAGGCAGAGGCCGGGATACTCCCGGACCACTCCAGAAGCACCTCGACCAGTGCCCACAGGTCGAGGAAATCCTTGGCTGGGACACCCTGCCGGAACCAGTTGCTGGCCTTTTTTACGGCGCGCTTCAGATCTGGCTGGGTGTATTGTCCTCGCCTCTCGAAGGCGACCTCAAGCGCATGGGTGCGCGTCCACTGGTGCCTCTTCGGAGGTTTGCAAGCGCACCCCGCCCTGATGCGAATTGCCTCTTGTTGCAGATCCCCCAGAGCGTTCCTCAGCTGCTCGCGCCCCGGGCTCAGATTGCTTCCCGCCTCGCTCATCGGCCGTCCACCAGTCCATTCAGTCCATCCGGACGGACCTCTGGAATCAGCGTGATCAGGGAGTTCAACGAACTCGTCCAGCGGGTCCAGCAACCGCAGACACCCACGGTGTGACTCCAGACCCTGTCTCTCGGACGCCGCCAACCTGGGCGGTGGCCCTCCCGGGGAGGAATCAGCGTAATGAACCTTGAGATCTGGATCGTGGTACTGGGCGTCTGCGGTGTCGTGGTGGTGGCCATCGCAGCCGTGGGCATCGTGGCCATGGCGGTCAAGAACACGGACGGGGCGGCCCGCCCCGCCATCCTGCGGGCCGTCGCCGAGGTCATCCGCGCCATCCGCGGCAGCAAGTGACCCCCAAGAGCGCCCGGGGCAGCCGTCTGTGTCTCCGGGCGGGTCGCTTTCCGCCGTGGGCCATGGTGGGCTCTGGCGGCAGCCATGCAAGCGCGGCAGTTCGTCAACGGCACGATTTCCCCCTCTTCCTCCCTCCGCCCCGTCCGGCAAGCGGGCACGGTAGCGGTCTCCTTATCCGGCCCGGCTATTACCGCATCTCACTGACGTCCACTTGCGGCTACACCGGACGCTCCCGCCCAACACCTCTATTACCACACGCCATTACAGGCACACCAAAACAACTCCCACACCACCAGGCAGCGCGGCTTATTTCGTTGGTTCATACGAATCATTGCCAATCGGGGGCGTAGACCTCCAACGCGCGCCCCTTTGCGTGCTGCGCGCTTCCGATGCTGAGCTGTGCGAGGAACTTAGGCCCCAATGTGGGGCGTCCACATGTATGGCATGCGGGAGGTGGACGCGTCGTGAGTGTCATGAACAAGCTGCAGAACGCTACGTGGCGGGACTGACTGAGGAGGGCGATCCAACTGACCGCCGGCGGCTGGCTGACACGGGCTTTCGTCACCCAGGGGTTGCCTAGCGCCGATTCTTGGGCCTCGGTACTTGCGCTCGTCATCACCCTCTTATCACCTCTGATCCAGAACCCTCCGACTCAAAAGACGCTTAAGGATGTGCTGCCCGAGCTCCATACAGATGTCAGGCGGTACTGGTCCAGCGAGCGCAAGCAGCGCGGCCTGCATCGCAGACCCCTCGCATCCGTCACGTTGACCCACGCATCAGGGCCGACTCCTACCACGTCGCTGGTGTTGGACTACGGCGTATGGGAGGTAAAGGACTACGCCAAGAAGGTCGCCGATCTCTTCACGAGTGGCCAGACCCCCGGCAAAACCATAATTTTCGACGAGGGAGGGACGGGCAAAACAACCTTCGCCATTGTGCTCAACTACGGACTCGCTAAGCGCGACGGGTGCGTACCCCTGCACTTATCGTTGGCATCCTGGAGCCCGCGCGACGAGGCGTTCCCCGAGTGGCATGAACGGCAAGTCGTCACCACCTTCCCGCGTCTGCGCGAGCTCCTGCCTACACCCGAGTCTCTGCTGCGCGAGTTTCTGATCAGTGACGAGGTGTTCCTCATCCTCGATGGCCTCGACGAGTTGCGAGACGGTCAGGCCCAAGACACCGCTCTTGAAGAGATCGACAAGTCTATCGACGATGACATGCCACCGTCCTGCTGCTGACACGCGGCGATCCCGCACTGCTGTCACTTCCAGGCTCACAGCCCCTGAAGCTCGAACTGCTGAACGGAACTGCCTCGACGTACTGCACACCTGCGGCATCCTGCGCCAGGAAGGATCCCTGTACAGCTTCCAGGACGAAGGCCTCCAGTCGCACCTGGCTCAGTGATGCCGTGACGCGGGTCCGAGCATCGACCCGGTCGCCCATTGTCTACGCTGCCGACTGCGCCTCCGCCTGATGTGCGACTGACCTTTCGCGGTCCTGCCGATTCATACGGCTTTGGTGACGGAGTTCCGCTAGGCGGTTTCGTTTGGATCTTCTGCTCGTTGGTCTGGATGTGTCGTTGACTGACGCGCAGTGGGTGCGGATTGAGCCGTCGCTGCCGGACCGGACGCCTAAGCGCGGTGGCCGGTGGCGTGATCACCGTGAGGTGATCGACGCGATCGCCTTCAAGTTCCAGACCGGTTCGCAGTGGGTGCACCTGCCGGCGAAGTACGGCAACTGGCGGGGTATCTACAACCGGCTGCGGATGTGGGCCGTCGACGGCACGTGGGAGCGAGTGTTCACCTCGCTCATGGCCCAGGCAAACCCTGACGAGGACCTCGACTGGGCCGTGTCGGTGGACTCCACGATCGTCCGCGCGCACCAGCACCCGGCAGGGGCCCGCAAAAAGGGGCCGCGGCCGGCGAGCCCGCCGACCACGCCATCGGACGCTCCCGCAGCGGGCTGACCACGAAGATCCACCTCGCCGCGGACGGCCGGTGCCGACCGTTGGCCTTCGTGCTGACCGCGGGCCAGCCGGGCGACGCTCCCGCCTTCACCACGGTGACGGCCCGTCTGCACGTCCCCCGGCCGCGTGGACGGCCGCGCACCAGGCCCGACGTCGTCCTGACCGACAAGGCGTACTCCTCGCACGCCATCCGCGACCACCTGCGCAGACGGCGCATCCGCACAGTGATCCCCGTCCCGGCGGACCAACGGGCGAACCGGCTGCGGCGCGGCAGCCGCGGAGGCAGGCCGCCCGCCTTCGACCGCCAGGCCTACAAGCAGCGCAACACCGTCGAGCGGTGCATCAACGGGCGCGCCGTGCGCCAGGGCGGCGCTGGCCGCCAGCGGCGGGATCAGCACCGGCTGGTGCACGGCCACGCCGACCGCGACCAGCACCAGCAGTGCCCCAATGGCAGGGCGACCGGCGCGCGTCGCGTGCCAGGCGCGGCTTCCCAGCGTGGCGGCTTGGCGGTGACGGACATGCGGAGGTTCCCTGATCAGGCAGTATGCGATCCCAGGATCCTAAACAGTCTGTTGACGTTTCAAGAATCCTCCTACCGGTCAGGCGAAACTACTCCGCTCCGAGTCACCAACTGGAGCGCCGCCAGGCGTCCAGCTTCCGACGGAGGGTGATGGTCTCGGGATGGTCGGGGCCGTGGATCCGCGTGTGCTCGATGACCGCTTGTTCGAGCAGGACACCGAGAAATTTGCGAGTGCTGGTCGTAACGGGGTGGTTGGGTCGGATTTGTTCGTCGTCGGCGAGCGCCCGTTCGGCCAGGGCTATGGCTTCGGCGAGGCGGCCCACCTGGTGGTAGAAGAGGGCGAGGTTGGTGCGGGTGGTGTTGGTGGCTTGGTGGGTCGGGCCGAGGATCCGCTCACTGTCCGAGAGGATCTTTTCCTGGAGGGGGATGACTTCGGCTGCGCGTCCGAGCTGCCAGTAGCAGGTGGCGACGTTCTCTCGGTGGCGGAGGGTGTCGGGGTGGTCCCGGCCGAGGATCTGCTCGCTCTTCAGCATGACTTTCTGGTGGAGTTCGAGGGCTTTCTCGGTCTCCCCCTTACGCCAGAGATCGGACGCGGCGTTGCCGAGGGCGTTGAGGGTGTCGGGGTGGTCCGTGCCGTTGATCCGTTCGAGGTCGGGCACCGTTCGTCGGTTGAGGGCGGCGGCCTCCGCGGTGCGCCCAGCCTGAGCGTAGGAGGCTGCGAGTTGACTGCGCGCTTTGACGGTGTCGGGGTGTCCTGGGCCCTTGGTCTGCTCGAAGTGGGCGAGCACCTGCTCTTCGATGGCGATCGCCTCGTCGGTGCGGCCCGCCTCGTAGAGCGTGGTGGCAAGGTTGGCGTAGGCGGTGAGGGTGAAGGGGTCGCCGGGGCGGAGGTTCCGTTCGCAGTCGGTCACCGCGTGCTGGTGAAGCGCAATGGATTCGTAGAGGAACCCCGCCCGCTGGTGGGCGGTGGCGATGTTGATCCGGGCGGTGAGTGTGCGGCGGTGTCCGGGGCCGATCCGCCGGGCGCAGTCCTCGGCCAGGGCCTGCCAGTAGGGGATCGCGAGCCTGGCCAGGCCGTTGTCGAGGAGACTGTTTCCGGCCCGCTGCAGGACTGGGTGCGGAAGGGGCGTCCACAGATGGTTGCCGACGTGGCGGGCGAGGGTGTCGGTGTTGGTGCGCAGTGCGTCGGCGAGCTCGGGGTGGGGCTGGTCGGCGTCGGGCCAGACGTCGGTCAGGGCGTCGGCGGCCGCGGTGGCCAGGCGGGGCAGGTCCGCGGGAGGGGTGCTCTCGCGCACCGCGCGGGCGGTGAGGGCGTGGATGCGCACCGCGCGGGCCTCGTCGCGCCCGTCCCGGGTGATCAGCGCGTAGCGGTGCAGGAGGTTCAGGGCGCTGTTGGCCTGGGCGGGGGTGGGAGCGGGCGGGCGGCGGCGAAACACCCAGCGCCTGCGGTCGACGAGTCCGTCCGCGATCGGTGCGGTGTCCCACAGGCTCCGGGGGTGGCCGGCCGGGTCGAGGAGAGCGGTCAGGCGCAAGACGGGGGTGGCCAGCGGGTCGAGGGCCTGGACGGCGTCGAGGGAGAGCAGGAGGGTGGCAGTGATTCGGCGGAGGTTGCCCTCGTCGTCCGGGGCGGGCGGGAGGACCTGGTCGAGGAGGGCCTGTCGCGCGGCGAGGACCTCCAGGTAGGCGGTGCAGCCGAGCTCTTCGTGGATCATGTACGCGGTGGCATGGCTCAGCGCGAGCGGGAGGTGGCCCAGCGCCTCGGCGAGCGCGGGGGCCCGGCCGTCGAGGAAGTAGGCCCGGTCGGCGGCGGCCAGCCGGGCGTCGAGGTAGGCGGCCGACTCGTCGGGTTCGTAGACGTCGACGGAGACGACGGTGCGGCCATTCTCGTTGACCTCGGCGTCGCGCCGCCGGGTGGTGGCCAGCACCCAGCCGGCGCCGGTGAGGCTGACCGGCCACCAGGGGCGCAGCGCGTCGGGGTCGGTGATGTCGTCGAGCACCAGCAGCCAGCGGCTGGATGTGGCGGCCAGCCATTCCAGGAACACCCGGGCGTTGTGCTCGGGGTCCTCGCCCTGCGCACCTGGAAGCTTGAGGCGTTTCGCGGCCTGCGCGTACTGGGTGACAACCTGTTGCAGTCCGGTGGCGTCCACCCACATCACCAGGTCGGTGCCCTCTTTGATGGCGTGGGTTGCGTAGGAGGCGGCCAGTTGGCTCTTGCCGACGCCGCCGCCACCGGAGAGCACCTGGGTGAGCACCACCGTCCTCGTGCGCGAGCGGGCCTCGTTGATCTGCTTCTGCAGGATGGCGCGCGGCTGGAAGGCGGTCACCAGGGCGGGTGCGCGTCCGAGTACCACCGGCCAGGACGCCTCCGGGGCCAGCGGATCCCGGTGGCGGTCGCTGACGTCTTCGAGGAACGGCTCTCCGCCGCCGTGTTTCGTGACAAGCCCGAGGAACCCGTCGTCCGCCAGCAGGAAGCGGACGGGGTAGGCGTACTGGCGGCGCCCGCCGTAGGCCTCGTTGACGACGCCGACCAGGCGGCCGTAGCAGAACACGGCGGTGCCGGAGGCGCCCGACCACTGCTGCTTCGGGGCAGCCGACTCGGGTGGCCAGGTGCTGGTGTCCAGGACCAAGGCGTCCAGGCCGTCGGTAGCAACCGGTGAGAGCTTCCCGCGGAGGTGCTCGACCGGGTTCTTCACCGGGCTGCGCCCCGTCAGGTCCCGGGGGTCGGCGAACCGGGGGAACCCGAAGCCCTGGTACGGGAGTGTGGTGATGCCTTTGATCCGGCCCCAGCGCACCGGCGGTGCGGTTTCCGTGGGCACGGGCTCGTCCAGCAGGAGCAGGGCCACGTCGGGGGCGTCCCCGGGCACGGGGCCGGGCCGGGACCAGCAGACCCGGGCCTTGCGCCGGACAGGCGGCGGCGAGGGCGCGCCGGTGCGCGGATCACCCACCTGCACCTGGATCTCCGGCAGCGGGGTGCCGTCCGAGTCGGTGACGACGTGGCGTGCTGTCAGCACCAGGCACGGCCCGAGGAGCCAACCGGAGCCGTACCTCACGTACCCGGTCCTGCGGCTGACCTTCACCAGGGTCAGCCGGGCCAGGTCCTGCTCGGTCAGGTTCATCGGGGCGCGTCACCTTCACCAGGCAGTGCGCGACTCCGCGTCGCTCCCGGGCGGCGTGCGGCGGGATCGTCCCATTCGGTGTTCCGTGCTGCCGCCCCCTCCGCGTCGTTGCCCCCCGCGCCGCCAAGGTTCCAGTCGGAGCCGGGCCGGTACTCCTCCCGATCGATCTCAACCGGGCCGTTCACCGCGTCGTCCCGCACGTTCAGCACGAGCACCAGCTTGTGAGTGCGGCTCTGCCCTGCGGCCCCGCCAGCCTCGGCCCCGGCCGCGCCGATGGACAGCTGCGCCTTGCCCGTGGCGTCCTTGCGGACCTGCACCTCCAGGTGCAGTTCGGCCTTCTCCACCTCGAACCGGAACTGCTCCCGCCGGCCCTCGTCCTGGGCCCGGTACAGCTGCAGCCGCAGGTCCTCCAACGCGCTCGCCACGTCGTCCTTGTGGTCCACTGCTCCCCCACCGATCAAGCCGATCATCTGACGAACCGGCACATCCGGACCCGATCATGCCCTTCTCGCCCGTCCGACATACCCGGAACGCCCGGATCCGCACGGACCGCGCGGAACACCGAACGGCCCGGGGCAACGGGCGGAAATCGCTCCGGGTACGTTCCTGTGGGGAGGGCCCCGCCTGCAGCCCACGGGGACCGAGAGCGCGAGGAGAGCGCGCCAGCGACCCGACGCCGGACGACACGACGAAGGGCCACGCCTCCACCGTGCTCCGGTGGGTGTTGCTGCTACGGGCGGTCGCCGCCGCGTACGTCGTCAACCTGGGCAGCAAGCTGGCGGTGGTCGCCCGACTGGAGGGACGTTCGTCCGTGCAGTTGATCGGCAGCTGGCTGGAACTGCGGGTGCAGCGCAACCCGCGTTCCATCGGTGAGGCGGCGACGATCGTCTTCACCTGGTCGCCTCGGCCGTCGTCGTGGTGGTCCGGCTCTCCCGCCGTCTGGCCAGCACCTCGTGGGCGCTCTCGCTCGGCCTGCTGCTCGGCGGCGCCCTCGGCAACCGCACCGACCGGCTGTTCCGCTCCTCGGCGGCGCGCAGGGCGCGGTGGTCGACTTCATCGCGGTCCGCGACTTCAGCATGATGAACCTCGCTGACTGGGCGATCACCTGCGGCTGCGCCCTCGCCGTCGTCCTGTCCTTCCGCGGCACCTCCCGAGCCTGACCCCTGCCACCGCCACCGACACCGCCCCGGAGGCCGAAACCGCCGGCAACGGCTCCTGAACGAGCCCGAACCCCGAACCACCTTCGGCCCGAACGGACTTCAGTCCCCGACGGGCCAGCGCGGGTCGTCCTCAGGGTCGGCGTGCCCGATCCACTGCCGCTCCGGGGTGACGGTCATGCCGTAGTCGTACACGGGCCGGTTCGCCGAGCCGCTCCGACTGCGCCCAGGCGGCGTCCAGCAGTCCGGCGAGGCGCCGGGGCCGCCCTGGGTGACGCGGACACCGTCGGGAACGTCGGACAGGGCCTATGGCCTCTCGTTCCGATCGCAGGGTTCCCAGACCTCGGAGGGCCTCCGTCCTCGTTCCAGGAGGTAACCCAAACCTGCCTTCCACGGGGCCATCAGCGCCGCCAGGATCGCGGACCGGGGCGCGCGCCGCCATCGGGCACGACGACACAGGTCTCGCGAGCCACCGAACTCAGACGACCTGCGCAGGCTGACCTGCTTCACATGGGACCCACAGGTCAAGGAGGCAGCTGGCTTCCACTGGAGACCCTCTGACGCCCGACACCCATCCACTGAAATACTGAATGAGATGCTGAACGACTGAGTGACGCCTGACACGAGAGGATCGCGTTCCCGCCCGGCCTGAAGGCCGGATTCCCTGCGAGGATCAGGGCATGGCAGCCAGCACCCACACCGTGACCAACCAGGCTCCGCCCCTGGTGGGATATGACGTATTCGCCGCCGACCGGGCCCTCGTCGAGGCGGTCGACCGGCATCTCGATCCGGAGCTTCTCCAGGAGGCGCGTGAGGAACTGTCCTCGCTCGGGCGGACGACGGGTTCCGCCCAGGTTCAGGAATGGGGTGCGCTGGCCAACGAGAACCCGCCGAAGCTGCGCACCCACGACCGCTACGGCAACCGGATCGACGAGGTCGAGTTCCACCCGGCCTGGCACCGGCTCCTCGGCAAGGGCGTGTCGGCGGGGCTGACCTCGGCGTGGACCCGGCCCGGCGGACACCTCAGGCGCGCGGCGGGCTTCGTGATCTGGACGCAGGCCGAGGCGGGCAACGGATGCCCGCTGTCGATGACCCACGCGGCGGTGCCCGCGCTGCGCACCGACCCGGCGCTCGCCGCCGAGTGGGTGCCGCGGCTGACGTCCGCCGTCTACGACCAGGAACTGCGTCCCGCGTCCCAGAAGGCTGGCGCGCTCTTCGGCATGGGCATGACGGAGAAGCAGGGCGGCAGCGACGTCCGCGCCAACACGACCGAGGCGAGGCCCCTCGCGGAGGACGGGACGTACGCGCTCACCGGGCACAAGTGGTTCTGCTCGGCGCCGATGTCGGACGGTTTCCTCGTGCTCGCTCAGGCCCCGGGCGGGCTGACCTGCTTCCTGGTGCCGCGGGTCCTGGAGGACGGCACCCGTAACGTCTTCCGGATCCAGCGGCTCAAGGACAAGCTCGGCAACAGGTCCAACGCGTCGAGCGAGGTCGAGTTCGACGGGACCTGGGCGCGCCGGGTGGGCGACGAGGGGCGCGGGGTGCGCACCATCATCGAGATGGTCGCGGCGACCCGGCTCGACTGCGTGCTCGGCTCGGCGTCGCTGATGCGGCAGGCGGTCGCGCAGGCGATCCACCACTCCACGTACCGCGAGGCGTTCGGCGGCCGTCTGGTCGACAAGCCGCTGATGCGCAACGTCCTCGCCGATCTGGCGCTGGAGTCGGAGGCGGCGACGACGCTGGCGATGCGGCTGGCGGCGGCGTACGACGACGGGAGCGAGCAGGAGCGGGCGTTCCTGCGGCTCGCGGTGCCCGCCGCCAAGTACTGGGTGACCAAGCGGTGTACGCCGGTCGCGGTGGAAGCGCTGGAGTGTCTGGGCGGCAACGGCTACGTCGAGGAGTCGGGCATGCCTCGACTGCTGCGGGAGTCTCCGCTCAACTCCATCTGGGAGGGCGCCGGCAACGTGCAGGCGCTGGACGTCCTGCGCGCCCTCCAGCGGGAGCCCGGGGCCCTGGACGCGTATCTGCGGGAGGTGGGCCTGGCGCGCGGCGCGGATCACCGGCTGGACGGGGCCATCAAGAACCTGCTGACCGAACTCGCCGACCTGGACGGGATCGAGGCCCGCGCCCGCCGGCTGGTCGAGCGGATCGCGCTGGTGCTCCAGGGATCCCTGCTCGTGCGGTACGCGCCCCCCGAGGTCGCCGACGCGTTCTGCGCCTCGCGCCTGGGCGGTGACTGGGGCACGGGGTTCGGCACTCTGCCGCACAGTCTGGATCTGGCCACGGTGGTGGAGCGGGCCCGGCCGGTCGCCTGAGGAAGCGCTGACGCGGGGGTGGTGCTGCGCCGACACGGCACCACCCCCGCCGCTCGCCCCGTTCAGGAGCTCGGACACCGCACGGGCGGCGTCGCTGTCAGTTTCGAGGAACCTTGTGACCGTTGGCGAGAGTTGCAGACCGTTGCATTCCTTGTGCACCTTGTGCGAAGCCCCGGCGGAGGGCCCGGAGAGCAGGCACGATGTGTGATGACGGCGGTGCCGCGGCCCGTACGAGGTCCTTGTTTCGGGAGTGCTCTGTGAAGACCACATCGTTCGACCCAGCCCGTTTCGCACCGTCCGACGCGTCCGAGAAGGCCGGGCACCTCAAGGAGACCTGGACCGCGGCGGCCGGGGGCGAGCGGGGCGTCTTCGCCCCGCGTCCGCTGATCGACCGGTCCTGGCAAAGAGTGAAACGTTTCGGCGTCAAACCCGAACAGGGAACGGACAGCATCCTGCTCCAGCCGGACGAACTCGAACACCGCCGGACGTCCACCGCACTTGCCGATGTGATGCCGACCCTGCACGGCGGACTCGGGACGGTCGCCGACGCCTCGCTCCAGATCATGGTGGTCACCGACGCCGAGGGCCGGGTCCTGTGGCGCTCGGGGAACCCCGGCGTGCTGCGCCGGGCCGACGCCATCTGCCTGGAGGAAGGCGCCGCCTGGAGCGAGGAGACGACAGGCACCAACGCCATCGGCACCGCCCTGTCGGCGGACGTCCCCCTCCAGGTGCACTCCGCCGAGCACTTCGTGCGCGCCCTGCACGACTGGACCTGCGCGGCCGCCCCCGTCCACGACCCGCGCGACGGACGGCTGCTCGGGATCATCGACGTGAGCGGCCCCGGCAACACCTTCCACCCGGCCACCCTGGCCCTCGTCGACACCGTGTCAAGACTGGCCGAAAGCGAACTGCGGGCCGCGCATCTGACGGCCATCGAGCGGCTGCGCGCGGTGGCCGCTCCCCTGCTGGCCCGGCTGGACGGTCCGGCGCTGGTGGTGGACTCCCACGGCTGGCTCGCCGCCGTCACCGGGATGCCGCCCGTGGACCGGGTCCCGCTGCCCGACTCCTTCGGCGCGGGCCACAGCTGGCTGCCCTCCCTCGGCACCTGTGCCGTCGAGCCGATGCCCGGCGGCTGGCTGCTGCGCGTCACCGGCGCCGACGACCTGGGCAGCGCCGGCCGGATCGTCCTCGACCTCGGCGAGCCCCGGCGCCCGCACATCACCGTCTCGGGTACGGCCGGCAGCTGGGCCCAGGACCTGAGCCCGCGGCACGCGGAACTGCTCTACGTCCTCGCCGTGCACCGGCAGGGACGCAGCGCGGCCCAGCTCGCGGTCGACCTCTTCGGCGACCCCACCCGCACGGTGACGGTCCGCGCCGAACTGTCCCGCGTACGCCGCCGGCTCATCGGGCTGCTCGACCACCGGCCGTACCGCTTCCGCGAGGAGGTGGAGGTCGAGGTGCTGCTGCCCGACGACCCCCGGGACCTGCTGCCGCACTCCACCGCGCCCGCGCTGCTCGGAGCCCGCACACCGGCCGAACCGGCGCCCTCGTGACGGCGGGGCCGGGTGGAGCGAGCGTATTTCGGGGGCGTCTTCCGCGGTCTTTGTCCTGGCAGGGGGGTCACTGCCGTAGCATCCCCTCCACGGGCCACCCCACCCGTCTCTCCGTCAACGCCCTCGGCGGGGGAGGCAGTTGGCCTATCCGGGAGGACGCATGAAGCAGCGTGGCAGACACCGTCGCCGAAGAAGGGGCCAGGCGCTGCGCGCCACCCTGGCCGGAACCGCGCTCGCGCTCACCGCGGCCGCCACGCTGATCAGCACCTCCCAGGCCACCGGAGCCAACAGCCCCGGCGAGCTCACCGCGCTGCGCGCCGGCGCCTCCTCACAGCTGCGCCTCCACGAGAACCTCACCTCCCGCGAGACGCTCGACACGCTCAGCGGGAACATGGGCGGCAACGTCGGCGTCGACGGGGTCCTGAGCGACACCGACCACTCCATGCGCAACACCGCCGACTGCACGGGGGACGAGCGGTCCGCGCTGCCGGTCGAGCCGACGGCCACCCGTGCCTACTGCTGGAGCGACGCCGACGCCCGGAGCGCGCGCTGGCGTCCGCGTTCGGTGACCACCTCGGGCGACGCCGAGGACGAGGGCGCGTGGGGCACCCGCCAGGTGATCCTGGCCGGCTGGACCCACCGCGACGGGCGGGCGGCCGCGCAGGACCGGGACGAGGGACTGGCCCGGATCGCCTTCGTCGACGCCACCGACCCGGACGCCCTGCGCTACCGCTGGGTCCTGCTCGTCGCCCCGCGCGCCGGCGGCCGGGACTTCGCGCCGGTCCGCACCGGCCTCGGGGGCATGGTCTGGTACCGGGACAAGCTGATCGTCACCGCGGAGCACGGCGACGGCCTGCTCGTGTTCGACCTGCACCGGCTGCTGCGCACCGACGTGGACAGCCCCGCCGTGGGCCGGGTGGGCCGCGGGTACTCGGCGGCCGGCTACCGCTACGTGCTCCCCGCGATCGGCTCGTACGACCCGGAGGGCGGCTCGTGCACCCGCGGCCGCGACGACGCGGTCCCCTGTTTCGGCTCGCTCTCCCTGGACCGTACGACCGCTCCCGACAGCCTGGTGGCGACGGAGGCCGCCTCCGGCCGTCCCGAGCACACCCGTGTCTGGCGGTACGCGTTCAGCACCGCCGCCTACCGCACCGGGCTGCTGGCCGACGCCCAGGGGCACGTGGACGCGACCGAGGCCTACACGACCAGGGGATCCGCGATCTCCGGCGCCCTCTCGCACCGGTCCGCCGGCGCCCGCGAGGCCCAGTGGTACATCGGACGGCCGTCCGACAGCCGGGACGGGCACGGGTCCCTGTGGCGCCAGAGCGGGCACGGATCGGGGGCCGCCACCTGCACCGCCGACCAGTCGCACGCCTGCTGGGGCCTCGGCAGCGGGTCGCTGTCCTACTGGCAGCGGACCGGCGAACTGTGGAGCCTCAGCGACGCGACGGACCGCAGGGTGCTCTACGCGGTACCGCTGTCCTCGGTCGACGGCACGCTCGGCTAGCGCGGGGCGCCGGGCGCGGTCCGGGCGGTGCGACACGGGCGGCGCGGTCCGTGCGGGGCTTCCCGGACGGCCCGCCGGGCTCCCCGGCCGCTCGCGGGTCCGGCGGTCGAAGCGTGGACGCCTTTGGAGAGGCGCCCGGCCACGTGATTCCCTGGCCGTCATGAGCAACATCAGTGTGACCACCTGGTCCCTGGAGCAGACCGCCCCGGCCGACCTGATCCCCGCGAGCGCGCCCGAGGGGGAGCTGCGGATCGTCCGCGCCGAGATCCCCTCGCCCGAGTTCAGCCGCTTCCTCTACGCCTCGGTCGGCGGGGACATCCTCTGGACGGACCGGCTCGGCTGGACGTACGCGCAGTGGCAGGAGGTCCTCGGCAGGCCGGGCGCGGAGACCTGGGTCGCCTACGACCGGGGCACCCCCGCGGGCTACATCGAACTCGACGCCCAGGACGACGGGGTCGTGGAGGTCGCCTACTTCGGGCTCGTCCCCGCGTTCCGCGGGCGCCGGATCGGCGGACACCTCCTGTCGTACGGTGTCGCGCGCGCCTGGGACCTGGCCGGACGCTGGCCGGGGCGGGCCGAGACCAAGCGGGTCTGGCTGCACACGTGCAGCAAGGACGGCGAGCACGCGATGGTTAACTACCTGCGCCGCGGCTTCCGGCTCTTCGACACCAAGGTCGAGGAGGAGGCGGAGGCCGTCACCCCGGGCCCCTGGCCGGGCGCGTACGCCGTCTGACCCGTTTTGCACCGTGGTGACCACGGCTCCCGGCCCTCCCGGCGGCACCGCGGGAGGGCCGGTCATGTGATCGACAACACCCTCGTCTCGGGATTCGAGACCAGGGTGTCCACATGATGGATGACGGTGGACTGCCCTCAGATCCCCGTGACACGCTTCCGTCATGTCTGGAACTGGAATTGCCTTGGTGAGTCGGCGGCACGTCGACCTCGGCCGCATGTCCAGCGCCATCTGTCCGGCGAGCTGACCAGCCCAGCAGCGCCGACCCTCTCTCTTTTTGCGACCCTTGCGCAGTGCTGCGCCCATTCTTCCGTATGCACCCGTATGCGCAGGTCAGAGCCGCAGATCAGACCTGCCCCGCAGTCTCGAAGGACGTAACAACCATGGCCGCCACCCCGCAGGATCCAGCCGTCGCGCCCCGCCGCAAGGTGAGCCGTCACCGCGGTGAGGGCCAGTGGGCCGTAGGTCACTTCACCCCGCTGAACGGCAACGAGCAGTTCAAGAAGGACGACGACGGTCTCAATGTGCGGACACGCATTGAGACGATCTACTCGAAGCGGGGATTCGACTCGATCGACCCCAACGACCTGCGCGGCCGGATGCGCTGGTGGGGTCTGTACACCCAGCGCAAGCCCGGGATCGACGGCGGCAAGACCGCGATCCTGGAGCCGGAGGAGCTGGACGACAAGTTCTTCATGCTGCGGGTGCGCATCGACGGTGGCCGGCTGACCACCGAGCAGCTGCGCGTGATCGGCGAGATCTCGCAGGAGTTCGCGCGCGGCACCGCCGACCTCACCGACCGTCAGAACGTCCAGTACCACTGGATCCGCATCGAGGACGTCCCGGAGATCTGGGAGCGCCTGGAGGCCGTGGGTCTGTCCACGACCGAGGCCTGCGGCGACACCCCCCGTGTCATCCTCGGCTCCCCCGTCGCCGGCATCGCCGAGGACGAGATCATCGACGGCACCCCGGCCGTCGAGGAGATCCAGCGCCGGATCATCGGCAACAAGGACTTCTCGAACCTGCCCCGCAAGTTCAAGTCGGCGATCTCCGGCTCGCCGCTGCTGGACGTGGCGCACGAGATCAACGACGTCGCCTTCGTCGGGGTGAACCACCCCGAGCACGGGCCCGGCTTCGACCTGTGGGTCGGCGGCGGTCTGTCCACCAACCCGAAGATCGGCCAGCGCCTGGGCGCCTGGGTCCCGCTCGACGAGGTCGCGGACGTCTACGAGGGCGTCATCTCGATCTTCCGCGACTACGGCTACCGGCGCCTGCGCAACCGCGCCCGGCTGAAGTTCCTGGTCGCCGACTGGGGCGTGGAGAAGTTCCGCCAGGTCCTGGAGGACGAGTACCTGGAGCGCAAGCTGGTCGACGGCCCCGCCCCCGACCAGCCCGTCGCCCGCTGGCGCGACCACGTCGGCGTGCACCGGCAGCAGGACGGCCGCTTCTACGTCGGCTTCGCCCCGCGCGTCGGCCGCATCGACGGCGCCACCCTGACGAAGATCGCCGAGCTGGCCGAGGCGCACGGCTCGGGCCGGGTGCGCACCACCGTCGAGCAGAAGATGATCGTCCTCGACGTCGAGGAGGGACAGGTCGACTCGCTCGTCGAGGGCCTGGAGGCGCTGGACCTCACCGCCCGTCCCTCCACGTTCCGGCGCGGCACGATGGCCTGCACCGGCATCGAGTACTGCAAGCTCGCGATCGTCGAGACCAAGGCGCGCGGTGCCTCGCTGATCGACGAACTCGAGCGCCGCATCCCCGAGTTCGACGAGCCCATCACCATCAACATCAACGGCTGCCCCAACGCCTGCGCCCGTATCCAGGTCGCGGACATCGGTCTCAAGGGCCAGCTGGTGCTGAACGACGCGGGCGAGCAGGTCGAGGGCTTCCAGGTGCACCTGGGCGGAGCGCTCGGCCTGGAGGCCGGGTTCGGCCGCAAGGTCCGTGGTCTGAAGGTCACTTCGGACGAGCTGCCCGACTACATCGAGCGTGTCCTCAAGCGCTTCCAGGAGGAGCGCGAGGACGGCGAGCGCTTCGCCGTCTGGGCCACGCGCGCCTCCGAGGAGGCCCTGTCGTGAGCGAGCGCGCGGCACCGTTCTACTGCCCCTACTGCGGGGACGAGGACCTGCGACCCAGCGAACAGGGCCACGGCGCATGGGAATGCGCGGCCTGCAACCGAGCCTTCCAGCTGAAGTTCCTGGGACTGCTGTCCCGGGGCGTGCAGCAGGAAGAGCGTGGAGGGGCGGAGATATGACGGTCATTCAGCACGAGCGCACCGACGACGACTTGAAGGTCCTGGCCGAGCAGGCCGGGCGCGACCTGGAGGACGCCTCCGCGCTGGAGATCCTGCGCTGGGCCGCGGACACCTTCGGCGCGAAGTTCTGCGTGACCTCCTCCATGGAGGACGCCGTGGTCGCGCATCTCGCCTCGCGGGCCCGCCCCGGTGTGGACGTGGTGTTCCTCGACACCGGCTACCACTTCCCGGAGACCATCGGCACGCGGGACGCGGTCGAGGCGGTGATGGACGTCAACGTCATCACCCTGACCCCGCGTCGGAGCGTCGCCGAGCAGGACGCCGAGCACGGGCCGCGGCTCCACGACCGCGACCCGGACCTGTGCTGCAAGCTCCGCAAGGTCCAGCCGCTGGAAGAGGGCCTGACGGACTATCAGGCCTGGGCGACCGGTCTGCGCCGCGACGAGTCCCCCACCCGGGCGAACACCCCGGTCGTGGGCTGGGACGAGAAGCGCCGCAAGGTCAAGGTCTCCCCGATCGCCCGCTGGACGCAGGACGACGTGGACGCGTACGTCGCCGAACACGGCGTCCTGACCAACCCGTTGCTGACGGACGGCTACGCCTCCGTCGGCTGCGCCCCCTGCACCCGCCGGGTGCTGGAGGGCGAGGACGCGCGCGCCGGCCGCTGGGCGGGCCGCGCGAAGACCGAGTGCGGACTGCACGGATGACGACGAACACCGCGCCCGCCGCGGACCCCACGATCTCCCAGGAGCGGCAAGTGACGAGCGGAGCCACCGTCTGGCTCACCGGTCTGCCGAGCGCCGGCAAGACGACCATCGCCTACGAGCTGGCGGGCCGGCTGCGTGAGCAGGGCCACCGCGTCGAGGTGCTCGACGGCGACGAGATCCGCGAGTTCATCTCCGCGGGCCTCGGCTTCAGCCGCGAGGACCGGCACACCAACGTGCAGCGCATCGGCTTCCTGGCCGAACTGCTCGCCCGCAACGGCGTCAAGACGCTCGTCCCGGTCATCGCGCCCTACGCCGACAGCCGCGAGGCCGTGCGCGGGCGCCACCGGGAGAACGGCACGACGTATCTGGAGGTGCACGTGGCGACCCCGGTCGAGGTGTGCTCCGTACGCGATGTGAAGGGTCTGTACGCCAAGCAGGCCGCGGGCGAACTGACCGGGCTCACCGGGGTCGACGACCCCTACGAGGCGCCCGAGTCGCCCGACCTGCGCATCGAGTCGCACACCCAGACCGTCCAGGAGTCCGCCGCCGCGCTGCACGCGCTGCTCACCGAGAAGGGTCTCGCATGACGACCGTCGCCAGTGTCTCCGAGGAGACCGGGAGCAGCCCCTACACGCTGTCGCACCTGGACGCCCTGGAGTCCGAGGCCGTCCACATCTTCCGCGAGGTGGCGGGTGAGTTCGAGCGGCCGGTGATCCTCTTCTCCGGCGGCAAGGACTCCATCGTCATGCTGCACCTGGCGCTGAAGGCGTTCGCGCCGGCCGCGGTGCCCTTCACGCTGCTGCACGTGGACACCGGGCACAACTTCCCCGAGGTCCTCGACTACCGCGACCGGACCGTGGAGCGCCACGGGCTGCGGCTGCACGTGGCCTCGGTGCAGGACTACATCGACCGCGGTGTGCTGCGCGAGCGTCCCGACGGCACCCGCAATCCGCTCCAGACGCTGCCGCTGACGGAGAAGATCCAGTCCGAGCGCTTCGACGCCGTGTTCGGCGGCGGACGCCGTGACGAGGAGAAGGCCCGGGCCAAGGAGCGGGTGTTCTCGCTGCGCGACGAGTTCTCGCAGTGGGACCCGCGCCGCCAGCGGCCCGAGCTGTGGAACCTGTACAACGGCCGGCACGCGCCCGGCGAGCACGTCCGGGTGTTCCCGCTGTCCAACTGGACCGAGCTCGACGTGTGGCAGTACATCGCCCGCGAGGGCATCGAGCTGCCCGAGATCTACTTCGCGCACGAGCGTGAGGTCTTCCAGCGGTCGAACATGTGGCTGACCGCCGGCGAGTGGGGCGGCCCGAAGGACGGCGAGACCGTCGAGAAGCGGCTCGTCCGCTACCGCACCGTGGGTGACATGTCCTGCACCGGCGCCGTCGACTCGGACGCGACCACGCTGGACGCCGTCATCACCGAGATCGCCGCCTCCCGGCTCACCGAGCGCGGCGCGACCCGCGCCGACGACAAGATGTCCGAGGCCGCGATGGAAGACCGCAAGCGCGAGGGGTACTTCTAGACATGACCAGCACCACCGAACCCACCGAGCCCCTGTCGGTCGAACAGCTCTCGGCGACCACGCTGCTGCGTTTCGCGACCGCGGGTTCCGTCGACGACGGCAAGTCCACGCTCGTCGGGCGACTGCTGCACGACTCGAAGTCGATCCTGACCGACCAGCTGGAGGCCGTCGAGCACGCCTCCCGCAGCCGCGGCCAGGAGACCCCCGACCTCGCGCTGCTCACCGACGGCCTGCGGGCCGAGCGCGAGCAGGGCATCACCATCGACGTCGCGTACCGCTACTTCGCCACCGCGCGCCGCCGGTTCATCCTCGCCGACACCCCCGGCCATGTGCAGTACACGCGCAACATGGTGACCGGCGCCTCCACCGCCGACCTCGCCGTCGTGCTCGTCGACGCCCGCAACGGCGTCATCGAGCAGACCCGCAGGCACGCCGCCGTCGCCGCGCTGCTGCGCGTCCCGCACGTCGTGCTCGCCGTGAACAAGATGGACCTCGTCGCGTACGAGGAGTCGGTGTTCGCCGCGATCGCCGAGGAGTTCACGGCGTACGCCTCGGAGCTGGGCGTCCCCGAGATCACCGCGATCCCGATCTCCGCGCTGGCCGGCGACAACGTGGTGGAGCCGTCCGCGAACATGGACTGGTACGGCGGCCCGACCGTCCTTGAGCACCTGGAGACGGTGCCGGTCAGCCACGACCTGGCGCACTGCCACGCGCGGCTGCCCGTGCAGTACGTGATCCGCCCGCAGACCGCCGAGCACCCCGACTACCGCGGCTACGCGGGCCAGATCGCCGCCGGAACCTTCCGCGTCGGCGAGCAGGTGACGGTGCTGCCCTCCGGACGGACGACGACGATCTCCGGCATCGACCTGCTCGGCAAGCCGGTCGACGCGGCCTGGACGACCCAGTCGGTGACCGTCCTGCTGGCCGACGACATCGACGTCTCCCGCGGCGATCTGCTCGTGCCGAGCAAGGACGCGCCCGCGACCACGCAGGACGTCGAGGCGACCGTCTGCCACGTCGCCGACGAGCCGCTCACCGTCGGCCACCGGGTGCTGCTCAAGCACGGCACCCGCACCGTCAAGGCGATCGTCAAGGACATCCCCTCCCGCCTGACCCTCGACGACCTCTCGCTGCACCCGCACCCGGGCCGGCTGGTCGCCAACGACATCGGCCGGGTCAAGATCCGCACCGCGGAGCCGCTCCCGGTCGACTCCTACGCCGACTCCCGCCGCACCGGCGCGTTCATCCTGATCGACCCGGCCGACGGCACCACGCTGACCGCGGGCATGGTCGGCGAGTCCTTCGCCGCGCCGCAGCCGGTCAAGGACGAGTCCGACGACGACGGCTGGGACTTCTGACATGAACCCCATCGACATCTACTCCACGTTCGCGAAGGAGGGCGGCCGCGTCGGCAGCGGCGCCCTCGGCAGCGGGCAGGGCGGAGTGGCGCGATGTGCGCGATGACGTACGCGCACCGCTTGCGCGCCCCGTCCCCCCACCGGACGTCCCCGTTACGACGAAGACCTGCCGACCTCCCGGCCACGACCTGAGAAAGGCGTGACCGCCGGGCCACCGAGAGGAAAACCTCCCGTGCCTGCCATCCGCTCCACGCGCACCAAGCTGCTCGGCCGCGGTATAGCCCTCGTCACCGCTCTCCCCCTGCTCGCGCTCGCCGCGTGCAGCTACGGTTCCGAGGCCAAGGACGACAACGCGGCGGCCAAGGTCGCCGCCGGCTCGAAGAAGATCGACGGACTCGACTCCGTGAAGATCGGCTACTTCGGCAACCTGACGCACGCCACCGCGCTGGTCGGCAACCAGAAGGGCTTCTTCCAGAAGGAGCTCGGCGCCACCCAGGCGAAGTACCAGATCTTCAACGCCGGGCCCTCCGAGATCGAGGCACTCAACTCGGGGTCCATCGACATCGGCTGGATCGGCCCCTCGCCGTCCATCAACGGCTTCACCAAGTCGGGCGGCAAGAACCTGCGGATCATCGGCGGTTCGGCCTCGGGCGGCGTCAAGCTCGTGGTGAACCCCAAGAAGATCACGTCCCTGAAGGACGTCAAGGGCAAGAAGATCGCGACGCCGCAGCTCGGCAACACGCAGGACGTCGCGTTCCTCAACTGGGCCGCGGAGCAGGGCTGGAAGGTCGACGCGCAGAGCGGCAAGGGTGACGTGTCGGTCGTCCGCACCGACAACAAGATCACCCCGGACGCCTACAAGTCCGGTTCCATCGACGGCGCCTGGGTGCCGGAGCCGACCGCGTCCAAGCTTGTCGCCGAGGGCGGCAAGGTGCTCCTGGACGAGTCGGACCTGTGGCCCGGCAAGAAGTTCGTGATCACGAACATCATCGTGTCGCAGAAGTTCCTCAAGGAACACCCGAAGGTCGTCGAGGCGGTCCTGAAGGGCTCCGTCGAGACGAACAAGTGGATCAACGCCAACCCGGACGACGCCAAGGCCGCCGCGAACAAGCAGCTGGAGGCCGACTCGGGCAAGGCGCTGCCGGCGAACGTCCTCGACCCGGCGTGGAAGTCCATCCAGATCACCGACGACCCGCTGGCCTCCACGCTGACCACCGAGGCGGACCACGCGGTGAAGGCCGGTCTCCTGGACAAGCCGAACCTGACCGGCATCTACGACCTGACGCTCCTGAACAAGGTCCTGGCCGCCGCGGGTGAGAGCAAGGTCGACGACGCCGGTCTCGGCGTCAAGTAACCCCCGATCCCGATGAGTTCCCAGGAGGTGACGACCATGGCAACGACGCTCGCCAAGGCCGCCGACGGCGCCGCCACGACCGAGTACGCCGCCCGCATCGAGCACGTCTCGAAGTCCTTCGCCGGACCCGCGGGACCCCAGCTCGTCCTCGACGACATCACCCTCGATGTCGCGCCGGGCGAGTTCGTCACCCTCCTGGGGGCCTCGGGGTGCGGCAAGTCCACACTGCTGAACCTGGTCGCGGGGCTCGACAAGCCCTCGGCCGGCACCATCACGACCCACGGGCGTCCGGCCCTGATGTTCCAGGAGCACGCCCTCTTCCCGTGGCTGACCGCGGGCAAGAACATCGAACTCGCCCTGAGGCTCAGGGGAGTTCCGAAGGCGGAGCGGCGCGAACGGGCCGAGGAACTGCTCGAACTCGTCCGGCTCAAGGGCGCGTACGGCAAGCGGGTGCACGAGCTGTCCGGCGGTATGCGCCAGCGGGTGGCGATGGCCAGGGCGCTCGCCCAGGACAGCCAGATCCTGCTGATGGACGAGCCGTTCGCGGCGCTGGACGCCATCACCCGGGACGTGCTGCACGACGAACTCACGCGGATCTGGCGGGAGACGGGACTGTCGGTCCTGTTCGTCACGCACAACGTCCGCGAGGCCGTCAGGCTCGCCCAGCGGGTGGTCCTGCTGTCCTCCCGCCCGGGGCGGGTCGCCCGCGAGTGGAGGGTGGACATCCCGCAGCCGCGGCGCATCGAGGACGCCCCCGTGGCGGAACTGTCCATCGAGATCACCGAAGAACTGCGTGGGGAGATCCGCCGTCATGGCCAGCACTGAGACGAAGTCCGACGCGGCCGTCCGGGACAACGACGGGCTCGGCGGACTGGAGGCGGGACTCGACGCTCTGGAGTCCTCCGTCGCCGGCCGGCGCTCCTTCGGCACGACGTTCCGGCAGAAGGTGCTGCCCCCGCTCGTCGCGTTCGTGATCGTCCTGGCCGCCTGGCAGGCACTGATCACCTTCAAGATCGTCGACGACCCGACCAAGCTGCCCTCGCCGTCGGACGTCTGGGGCGAGGTGAAGAACGCCTGGCTCCAGGGCACCCTGCTCGACTACATCTGGACGAGCGTCTCGCGCGGTCTGCTCGGCTTCCTGTTCGCCCTGGTGATCGGGACCCCGCTGGGCCTGCTCGTGGCCCGGGTCAAGTTCGTGCGCGCCGCGATCGGCCCGATCCTGTCGGGTCTCCAGTCCCTGCCGTCGGTGGCCTGGGTGCCGCCGGCCGTGATCTGGCTCGGCCTGGACAACTCGATGATGTACGCCGTGATCCTGCTCGGCGCGGTCCCCTCGATCGCCAACGGGCTGGTGTCGGGCGTCGACCAGGTGCCGCCGCTGTTCCTGCGGGCCGGCCGCACGATGGGCGCGACGGGCCTGAGGGGGACCTGGCACATCGTGATGCCGGCCGCCCTGCCCGGCTATCTGGCCGGTCTCAAGCAGGGCTGGGCGTTCTCCTGGCGCTCCCTGATGGCCGCGGAGATCATCGCCTCCTCCCCCGACCTCGGCGTGGGCCTCGGCCAGCTGCTGGAGAACGGCCGCAACGCCAGCTCCATGTCGATGGTCTTCCTCGCCATCTTCCTCATCCTGTTCGTCGGCATCGCCATCGACCTGATCGTCTTCAGCCCGGTGGAGCGGTGGGTGCTGCGCAGCCGCGGACTCCTGGTGAAGGGCTGACCCCGTCATGAACAGGCCCGAGCGTCCCGTCCTCGTCGTCATCGCCCACGGCAGCCGCGATCCGCGGCACGCCGCGACGGTGCACGCCCTGGTGCGGAGGGTGCGTTCCCAGCGCCCGGGCCTGCGCGTGGAGACCGGGTTCCTCGACTTCAACGTCCCCTCCGTGCAGGGGGTGCTGTCGTCGCTCGCGGCCGAGGGGGTGCGTGACGTGGTGGCGCTGCCGCTGCTGCTGACCCGCGCCTTCCACGCCAAGTCGGACATCCCGGCGGTGCTGCGCGAGGCGCCGTCGCGGCTGCGGATCCGGCAGGCGGAGGTGCTCGGTCCGTCCCCGCTGCTGACGGCCGCGCTCGAACGGCGGCTGTACGAGGCCGGGCTCGCGCCCGCCGACAAGTCCCGGACCGGGGTCGTACTGGCCTCGGCCGGGTCCACCGACCCGGAGGCGATCGCAGTGATCGCAGAAATCGCGCGGGAGTGGCGGCACACCGGTTGGTGCGCCGTGCGGCCTGCGTTCGCCTCCGCATCCCTTCCCCGCACCGAGGACGCCGTCCACGAGCTGCGGGCCCTCGGCTGCGAACGCGTCGCCGTCGCCCCCTACGTCCTGGCCCCCGGTTTCCTGCCGGACCGCATCGCCCGGGGCGCCGCCGGCGCGGACGTGCTCGGCGACGTCCTCGGTCCCGCGCCGGAGGTCGCCCGGGTCCTGCTGGACCGCTACGACGAGGCGCGGACGCCGTCGCTCGCCGCGGTCGGCGCCTGACCTTCGCACGGCACCCCGAGGGTCTCAGTCGAAGGCGAGTCCGCCGGTGCGGGTCCGCTTGAGCTCGAAGAAGTCGGGGTGGGCGGCGAGGACACGGAAGCTGTCGAAGAGTTCGGCGGCCTTCTCGCCGCGCGGGACGGCCCGGAGCACGGGTCCGAACCACACCGTTCCGTCGACGTGGACGGTGGGGGTGCCGACATAGGTTCCCGTGTCCGCCTCGGTCCCGGCGTCATGGCTGCGACGCACCGCCTCGTCGTACGCGGGGTCGTGGGCCGCGCCGGCGAGCGCGGCGGGGAGTCCGAGCTCGGCGAGCCCCTCGGCGATCACCGCGTCGAAGTCCTTCGCCCCGCGCTCGTGGATGCGGGTGCCGAAGGCGGTGTAGAGGTCGCGCAGCACCTTCTCGCCGTGCGCCTCGGCCGCGGCCACCGCGACCCGTACCGGACCGATGGACCGGTCGACCAGATCCCGGTACCAGTCGGGCAGTTCGTTGCCGATGTTGTGCAGGTACAGGCTCATGGCGTGGAACCGGAGGTCGAGCGGGCGGCTCCGCTCGACCTCCAGGATCCAGCGCGAGGTGATCCAGGCGAAGGGGCAGGCGGGGTCGAACCAGAAGTCGACCCGGGTGGGCGAGGTGGTTGTCATACCGTCGAGGCTAGTCGCGAGGTGGCACGGAAACCCGGCCCAATTCCGCACCGGAAACGTGGGCCAATTCGGGTGGCTCGGACCCGGCGCGCGACGTTCTCGCGCCCCTCGTCCACGGCGTCCACGCTACGGGCCCGGGGTGGACGGTTCCTGGACGAACGCCACCGCGTCGGCGGGACCGTACGGGGTGCCCTGGTGGAAGTAGAGGAGCCACTCGTCCCCGAGGAGCCGCCACAGCGAACTCCGATGCGCCCGGCGGCCGTTGTTGTCGGTGTCGAAGGTCAGATGGACCAGGTCGGGGGCGAGCTGCACCCCCTTCACACGGGAGGTCGTGGTGCGGCTGCCGTCCTCCGTCCCGGCGGCGAGCAGGGCGACCGTCGCCTCGCGGTCCCAGATCCGGCCGGACGCGCCGAACTCGTAGAAGTCGGGGTGCAGCAGCGCGGCGACGAGGTCGGCCGAACGGCGCACCGCCGGGTCGAGCAGCCGCAGCTCGCCCTCGATGGCGGCCTCGACGGCGGCATTGCGCTCAAGCACCGGTCAGCTCCTCCAGTTTGACGACGGTGTTCCAGTTCCGTGTGGTGGCGAGGAGCCCCTTGACCAGCCTGGCCTTGCCCAGGGTCTCCGCCAGCCTGGAACGGCCGAGGCCGTCGGGCGCGTAGAGGTAGAGGGCGCGGTCCCCGAGGCGGAACTCCTCGGGCAGGAAGGCGGCGGGCTCGACGGAGGCGAAGCGCTCGGCGTCGACGGGGTGCGAGAAGTACGTGACGTGCAGCTGTCGGCCCTCCAGCTCGGCGGCCGGGAACGGACAGGCCTCCCGGACGGCCCGCAGATAGGCGTGGTCGCGGACCAGTACGCCGACCTCGAAGCCGAAGTGCCCGGCGACGGCCGCGGACAGCTCCTCCGCGAGGGACTCCTCGTCGCCGGCGGCGCTGCTGAACACCGCGTTGCCGCTCTGGAGATAGGTTCGGACGTCGCCGTACCCGAGCCCTTCCATCAGGGTGCGCAGCTCGGCCATCGGCACCTTCTTCGCGCCGCCCACGTTGATGCCGCGCAACAGCGCCGCGTACGTCGTCGTCATCCGCCCACCATAGGCCGGGCCGCCGTGCCCCAGGGTGTGGGCGCGACGGCCGTATCGCGGGGAGCCGCCGGCCGGTGCCCAGGTCCGGGCCGGCCCCTGAGCGCCGTCCCCGAGAAGTGCCGTTAGGTGTAAGGGGCTTCTGTCCTCCCCAGTGCGGAGGAGGCGGGGTCCGCGGGGAGGAGCGGGAGGCGCGACGGTTCACCGGACAGTACGAGGAGACGGGCTCGTCGGGCCCCTACCTTCGATACGGAAGGTGGCGGCAGGGGGCTGTCACCGTGCTCAAGGGGGCAGGCCCGTCATGGGGAAAGCGAACACACGGGTGCGCGGCATCGCCGCGCGAGCAGGCGGCTGGAGCGCCCGCCACCGATGGGCGGCCGTCGGGATCTGGGTGCTGTTCGTCGTCCTGGCGATGGGCGCCGGCTCCGCGGCGGCCCGTGTCGACGTCAACGAGAGCGACCAGCTCAAGGGCGAGACGCACACCGCCGCCAAGATCATCGAGGATGCCGGCATCAAGGAGCCGGCCAGTGAGACGGTCCTGATCCAGGCGAGGGGCGCGGGCGTCAAGGCCACGGACGCCGAGTTCAGGAGCGCGGTCTCGGCGGTCGTCGACGCGGTCGGCGCCACCGGCAGGGTCACCGACGTGACCTCGCCCTACGACACGAGGACGATCTCGAAGGACGGGCGCAGCGCGCTCGTCCAGTTCGACATGCGCGGCGACGCGGACACGGCCGGCGACCGCGTCGCGCCCGTGCTGGACGCCGTCAAGGGGGTGCAGAAGGACCACGCCGGGCTGCGGATCGAGGAGATCGGCGGCGCGAGCATGAAGAAGCAGTACGACGACGCGTTCGGCGACGACTTCCAGAAGGCCGAGCTGTCCGCCGTCCCCGTGGCGCTGGGCATCCTGCTGATCGCGTTCGGCGCGCTGGTGGCGGCGCTGCTTCCGGTGGCGCTCGCGGTCACGGCCATCATGGCGACGATGGGCCTGATGGGTCTGGTCAGCCATCTGATGCCGATGAGCGACACGGCCAACTCGGTGATGCTGCTGGTGGGTCTGGCCGTCGGCGTCGACTACTGCCTGTTCTATCTGCGGCGCGAGCGCGAGGAGCGCGAGGCGGGCCGTGACGCCGGTACGGCGCTGCGGATCGCCGCCGCGACCAGTGGCCGCGCGATCATCGTCTCCGGGGTCACGGTGTGCGTGGCGATGGCGGGCATGCTGTTCACCGGGCTCGCCCAGTTCGAGGCGATGGGCCTGGCCTCGCTGATGGTCGTGGCCGTCGCGATGGTCGGCTCGGTCACCGTGCTGCCCGCGCTGCTGTCGCTGCTCGGCGACCGGGTGGAGAAGGGCCGCGTTCCGTTCCTGCACCGGTCCAAGCGGCGTGCCGCGAGCGAGGGCGGGGTCGAGCGCCGGCGGGCCGACGAGGGCAGCCGGTTCTGGGGCGCCGTCCTGCGGGTGGTGCTCGCCCGCCCCGCCGTCTCCCTGGTCGTCGCGACCGGAGCACTGCTCGCCATCGCCGCACCGGCGCTCGGCATGAAGACCCAGCAGCTCACCCTGGACAAGGAGTTCGGCAACTCGCTGTCGATCGTCGGCACCTACAACCGGGTCAACCAGGCCTTCCCCGGCGGCTCCGAGCCGGCCGAGGTGGTCGTCAGGGCGCGGGACATCAACGCCGCCGAGGTCAAGAGCGCGCTCGCCGACTTCCGCACGGAGGCGGTCACTTCGGGTGCCTCGCGCGGCCCGGTCGACATCAAGGTGCACGCGCAGGACAACGTCGCGTTCGTCTTCGTCCCGCTGGTCGGCGGTTCCGACCAGGCCAAGGCGGAGAAGAGCCTGGAACTGCTGCGCGACACGGTGCGCCCGCGGACCCTGGGCAAGGTCGACGGTCTCCAGGCGCCCATCACCGGCCAGGTCGCGGGGTCGCACGACTTCAACGACCAGCTCATCGGCTCGGTGGCCCCGGTGTTCGCCTTCGTGGTCGTGTTCGCCTTCGTCCTGATGCTGCTCTCCTTCCGCTCCCTGACGATCGCGGTCACCTCCATCCTGCTCAACCTCCTCTCGGTCGCGGCCGCCTACGGCATCCTGGTCGCGGTCTTCCAGCACGGCTGGGGCGCGTCCCTGGTGGGCGCGGCGGGCGTCGGCGCCATCGTCACCTGGCTGCCGCTGTTCCTGTTCGTGATCCTCTTCGGGCTCTCGATGGACTACCACGTGTTCGTGGTGTCCCGGATCCGTGAGGCGCGGATGCGGGGCCGCAGCACCAAGGACGCGATCCGGCACGGGGTGGTCACCACGGCCGGTGTGGTCACCAGCGCCGCCGTCATCATGGTCGCCGTCTTCGCGATCTTCGGCACGCTGTCCATGCAGTCCATGAAGCAGATGGGTGTGGGCCTGGCGGCCGCGGTGCTCATCGACGCGACGGTCATCCGGGGCGTCCTGCTCCCCGCCGTGATGGCCCTGCTCGGCGAGCGCAACTGGTACCTGCCGAAGTGGCTGGACCGGATGCCCGACCTCACGCACGACGAGGCCCCCGAGGCCGAGTCCGCGCCGCTGCCGCTGGGTGAGCGGGCCGGGGTGTAGCGGCCCCGTCTCCCGTAGGTCCAGGGCCTGCCGGTCTCCTCCTCGCGGAGGGGGCCGGCAGGCCCTTTCGCCTCTCCGGCCTGGGCGAATGGGAGACTGGGCGGCGGACGGCGCGCACCCGGGGCCGTCGTGGTGCGCGGGCCGCGCGGGCGGCCGGTGGAGAACACGGAGGCGAGTGATGGACGAGGCACGGGCGCGGGACGTACTGGCCGCGGCGAAGGTCCTGCCGGGACCGGCGCGGGACGCCTCGCTCCTCGCGCTCGGCGAGAACGCGGTGTTCGGCGCGGGTGATCTGGTCGTCAAGGTGGGCCGTGACGCCGAACTCCTCGGCCGGGCGCGCCGGGAACTGGCCGTCGCCGCCTGGCTGGCGGAGTCGGACGTCCCCGCGGTACGGGCCGCCGAACCGGAGGCCCTGCTGGTCGAGGGGCACCCGGTGACGGTGTGGCACCGGCTGCCCGACGCCGTCCGCCCGGCGGAGCCGGGTGATCTGGCCGGGCTCCTGCGGGTGGTGCACGCGCTGCCCTCCCCCTCCTTCGCGCTGCCGCCCCGCGAACTCCTCGGCGGTGTGGAGCGCTGGCTGCGGCTGGCCGGTGAGGCGGTCGACCCCGCGGACGCGGCGTATCTGCGGGAGCGCCGCGACGGTTTCGCCGCGGCGGCCGCGGCGCTCACCCCGCATCTGCCGCCGGGCCCGATCCACGGCGACGCGCTGCCCCGCAACGTCCACGTCGGCCCGGACGGACCGGTCCTGGTCGACCTGGAGACCGTCTCCGCGGACCTGCGTGAGCACGATCTCGTGGTCATGGCCCTGTCCCGCGACCGCTACGGGCTTCCCGCCGAGGCCTACGACTCCTTCACCGGGACGTACGGGTGGGACGTCAGGGAGTGGGAGGGCTGCTCGGTGCTGCGCGGTGCCCGCGAGACGGCCAGTTGTGCCTGGGTCGCCCAGCACGCGCCGACGAACCCCAAGGCGCTGGCCGAGTTCGAGCGCCGGGTGGCGTCGCTGCGGGACGGCGACGAGACGGTGCGCTGGTACCCCTTCTGACCCGGGCACCCGTGCGGTCCGGCCGGCCCCACCGCCTCGGCGGATGCGCTCGCGCCGAGGGACTCGTCCGGCTCGGCGGCCCGTCCGGCCCACCGGCGGGGCGACCCGTCGGGCCCGCTCGCCTCGATCAGCCGTCCGGCCTGTCGGACTCGACCGGCCTCGCCGGGCCGTCCCCGTCGCGCCGCGTCCCCGGCGTCGGGTGCGGGCACGGGGGCCGGCCGGAGGTCAGACGCGTTCGTCCGTGAGGTCCCGGAGCGGCCAGGTGCCGTCCACCACCGCGTCCGTCTCGCCCTTGCGGCGCAGGAAGGACTGGAAGTCCGCCGCCCAGTCCGCGTACCACTCGATCTGCCGGTGGTGCAGCTCCACCGGGCCGAGGGCGGCGACCTTGGGGTGGCGGCCGGCTATCGCGCAGGCGAGCCGGGCCGCGGCCAGGGCGTCGGCCGAGGCGTCGTGGGCGGAGTCCAGGACCACCCCGTACTCGGTGCAGACCGCCTCCAGGTTGCGCTTGCCCCGGCGGTAGCGGTCCACGGAACGGTCGATCGTGTACGGGTCGATGACCGGAGCCGGGTCGATGCCGCCCAGCCGCTCGCGCAGCGACGGCAGTCCGTGGCGCCTCAGCTCGGCGGAGAGCAGGGTGAGGTCGAAGGCCGCGTTGTAGGCGACGACCGGGACGCCGGTGCGCCAGTACGTGACGAGGACGCCCGCGATGGCGTCGGCGACCTCGTCCGCGGGGCGGCCCTCGGCGGTCGCCCGTTCGTTGGTGATCCCGTGGACCGCCACCGCGTCGACCGGGATCTCCACGCCCGGATCGGCCAGCCATTCTCGGCGGCCCAGCGGCTCTCCGTCCCTGACCTCTATCACGGCGCCCGTGACGATGCGCGCCTCGCGCGGATCGGTCCCGGTCGTCTCCAGGTCGAAGCCGATCAGCAGCTCCCGGTGCCAGCCCATGGGTGGCCCCCCTTCCTCGTGGTGCTTTCCCCCAGTGGTCTCCACGATCGCACGGGCCACTGACAATCCGGGGACCGCGTTCCACCGGGGCGGAAGGAGCGGCCTTTCAGGACACGGGCCGCGAATCCGCCCAAGCCACCTCGAACTCCTCGCGATATGTCGGGAAAAGTCCTTCTTCGCCCACTTCGTCCGCTTTGAGGAGGCGGCTTCCGCCGCGCAGCACCAGGACCGGCGCCTCCATGCCGCGCGTACGGCGCAGATAGGACTGCACGACCGCGATGCCGTCCGAGCCGTCCCCGTCCACGAGGTACGCGGTGAAGCGGGGCGTCTCGTCGTAGACCTGGATCTCGAAGGCGTCCGGGTCGCGCAGCCTGGACCGCACCCGCCGCATGTGCAGGATGTTCATCTCCACCGACCGGCTCAACTCGCCGCGCTTGATGCCGAGTTCGCGCTCGCGCCGCTTGACCGCGCTGGAGGCGGGGTTCAGGAACAGCAGCCGGGCACGGCAGCCGGACTCGGCGAGGCGGACCAGGCGGCGCCCGGAGAAGTTCTGCACCAGCAGGTTCAGGCCGATGCCGATCGCGTCGAGCCGGCGGGCTCCGCCGAACAGGTCCTCGGCGGGGAACTGGCGCAGCAGCCGCACCCGGTCGGAGTGGACGCCGACGACATCGGCGTAGCGGTCGCCCACCAGGTCCTCGACGGCGTCCACGGGCAGCCTGCGCGCGGAGGGCACGTCGCTCCCGGCGCCGAGGATCTCCAGGAGCTTCGCCGCGGCCCGCTCGGCCTGGTTCAGCACGGCCTCGGACAGGGCGCGGTTGCGCGACACGACGTTGCGGGTCACCTCGAGCTCGTCCAGGGCGAGTTCGACGTCCCTGCGTTCGTCGAAGTAGGGCTCGAAGCAGGGCCAGTGCTGGACCATCAGCTCGCGCAGCTGGGGCAGCGTCAGGAAGCTCAGCACGTTGTCGTCGGCCGGGTCGAGCAGGTAGCCCTTGCGGCGGCTGACCTCGCGTACGGCGACGGCGCGCTGCACCCACTCCTGGCCGGCCGGTCCCGCGGCGGCGACCACCCAGTCGTCGCCGTGGACGGGTTCGTAGATGGGCCGGAGAACAGCGGCCACGACCGCGCGCAGCCGCTGTTCGACCAGGTTCAGCCAGATGTAGGCGCGCCCGGCGCGCTGGGCGCGGGTGCGCACCTCGCGCCAGGCGTCGGCGCCCCAGTCCAGTTCCGGTCCGATGGATCCCATCTCCATCGGCCGTGCCAGGGACACCGCGCCGGGTGGGACATCTGTGGAGTTCCCCTCGTGACCCTCGTCACCAGGAGGCAGCTCCAGCCCTCCCGAGCCCACCCGCGCACCGCCTTCCGCTCCCCCGAGCACTCCCCAGGGGCCAGGCCCCAATCAACGATCAAGGAAGGGTACTCCGGGAGCGGCGAGCGGTGCAGCCGGATGCACAGGTCGTTTCCCAACTACCTAGGCTGGACATGCCCGTTCTGGTTCGCGAGCTCCGGCGGAGTGAGCGGATTCATAGCGGTGACGTCACGCGGGGCGATGGAGAATCCCTGCCAGTGGACCGGCATCGGCTGCTGGTCCTCGTCCCGGGCGATGTGGTGGAAACCCACGTTGACCCAGACCACGGGGTGGGTGAGCGTCTGTCCGTCGACGTACTTGTCGACGGATTTGCCGTGTCCGGCACCGCAGTTGCGCAGGTTGTCGCTCGCGAACTGCTCGCACTTGTTGTACTCGGTGAAGTAGACGTCGTGCTTGGTGAAGGCGTGGCCGAGGTACTTGGTGGTCGCGCCCGGGACGATCTCGTACGAACGTGCGTGGTTGTCCTTGTTCTTGCCGGTGTTGCTGACGATGCGCCACCAGCGCATGTTCTTGGCGTCGCCCGCGAGTTCCTTGGTGACCTTGGTGACCGTGGTCTTGTTGCTGGGGGCCTCCTGGCCCTGCGCGGGCGGGCTGACCACGGAGTCGTACTGCTCGACCTTCTCCTTGGACGAGCCGTCCAGGGCGAAGTTGAGCCTCCAGAAGATGTTGTGGCTGTGGCTGGTGGCGTAGTCCTTGGCACCCTTGCCGAGCGGCCAGCCGCGGCCGTCGCCCGCGTCGTAGTCACCGGGCGAGAGGCTGCCGGTGGCACCGACGTTCATGTTGATGGTGCCGTCGTCCTGGAACCGCCACTCGGTGATGTACTCGTACCAGCCGACCTTGTTGACCGTGTAGATCAGCAGGTCCTTGCCCTGCTTCTGGAAGACCTTGTTCCCGGTGTCGGCCTCCATGCGGTAGGCGTGACCGCGTGAACGGGTCGTGGTGCACAGGCCCTTGACGTTCGCGTGCTGCGGGTCCCAGGCGTCGGGGACCTTGACGGTCTTGATGGCGCCGCCCGGGCACTCGGCGGGGACCATGTCCACCAGGCCCTGGCCGAAGCCCGCGCCGGTCAGGTCGCTGTACTCGACCGATCCGTCGTCGTAGGGGACGTCGATCTGGGCGAGCTTGGCGGTGCTGAGGACCTTGATCGGGGCGGCCTCGCCGGGGGGCTGGTAGGAGATGTTCTCCAGGACGAGCCCGGCCTCGCTCTCGTAGTGCCAGCACATCCGCCACGTGGTACCGGTGGAGAGCTTCTGTTCGATCTGGAAGGCGGAGCTGCACGCGGGTGCCGGCGCGGGCGCGGACCTCGGCTGGGCGACGGCCGGTCCCGCGGCCGTCGTCGCGCCGGCGGCCAGGGCGAACACCGAGAGACCCACGGCCGCCCGGCTGCGGGCACGGCTGTTTCTGTTGACGCGCATGAAGAGACGACTCCTTGCGGAAAGCTGTGAAGGTGGGAAGGACGAAGAAGCGGCGCTCAGCGGAGCTTGCCGACCTTGCGGGCGCTCAGGTCGATCACCAGGTCACGGCTGTCGATCCAGGGCCCGTTCTTGACCTTCGGGAAGAGCCGGACGCACCGGTGTTCGCCGCAGGCGCCGAGGACGGCGGGCTGGGCGCCGGGCGTGGCGCGGTAGACCATGCTGTTCAGCATCAGCTGGTCGGGCGAGGTGAGTTCCTTGCCGGTCGCGTCCTTGAAGTCGGCCTTGAGGCCCGCGCCGAGCGGATCGGCGATCAGCAGCCTGGCCGCCTCGGTCATCTCGTCACGGCTGATGGGCGGCTGCACGCCGTGCTGGACGCCCGTCTGCTCGACCTTCCCGGTGCCGAGATCGACCGTCTTGGTGACGAGCGTGTCGTTCTTGTAGTCGTAGAACGTGATGTCGGCCCGGCGCGGCGCGTCCGGGTTGTCCAGGTCGGCCGTGTCGGGTTCGGCGAGGTCCACCCCGATGCGCTGCGGTCCGCGCGCGCCCTCGACGTTCTCGCTGGAGTCGAAAAGCGACCGGTTCACCGCGATCTGCTCGGCGCGCCGCATCTCGTCGTCGGTCAGCGGGTCACGGCCCTTGCCCTTCTGCCCCTCGGCCGGCGCCCGCTCGACGACTCCGGGCGGCACGGCGCCGCCCTGTCCGTCCTGCGCCGTCTGCTGCGCGGTCCCGCCGCCCCCTGTCGTTCCGCCCGATTCGTCGGCCCCCGCCGCCCCCGGAAGGGTGACACCGATCATCACGGCCGTCCCCGCCACCGCGATGGCCGCACCCGCCACCACCTTGCCCAGATGGCGGTGCACTATCTTGCGCACATTTCCCCCTACTCCCCCTACTTCCCCAGGAGTCGTTTGAGTCCCACTGGTTCGGCATACGAGATATGCCTGGTCGCGGGGTAAGAGGGATGTAAGGCATAGGAGGTTCCGTCAATTCCGGGGAGACTCGGCTCGGACTCGCCCCCAGGGGCACGGCACTACTGGAAGAGTCATATCCATGCAGGTCTGGCCTGGCGAGGCGTATCCACTCGGTGCCACGTACGACGGCGCCGGAACCAATTTCGCGGTCTTCTCCGAGGCCGCCGACCGTATCGAGCTCTGCCTTCTGCACGACGACGGCTCGGAGACCGCCGTGGAACTGCGGGAGACCGACGCGTTCGTGCGGCACGCGTACCTGCCCGGCGTCATGCCGGGACAGCGCTACGGGTTCAGGGTGCACGGGCGGTACGCGCCCGAGCGCGGGCAGCGGGCCAACTCGGCGAAGCTGCTGCTCGACCCGTACGCGCGTGCGATCGCGGGCTCCATCGACTGGGGCGAGGAGGTGTACGGCTATCCCTTCGGGTCGCCCGACAAGCGCAACGACCTCGACTCGGCCCCGCACACCATGTCGTCGGTCGTGGTCAACCCGTACTTCGACTGGGGGGACGACCGGCGCCCCCGGACGGAGTACCACCACACGGTGATCTACGAGGCCCATGTGAAGGGCCTCACGATGCTGCACCCGGAGCTCCCGGACGAGCTGCGCGGCACCTACGCGGCGCTCGCCCATCCGGCGATCATCGAACACCTGACGGAACTGGGCGTCACGGCGCTGGAACTGATGCCCGTACACCAGTTCGTGAACGACCACCGGCTGTCCGACATGGGCCTGAGCAACTACTGGGGCTACAACACCATCGGCTTCTTCGCCCCGCACAACGCGTACGCCTCCTGGGGCGACCGGGGCCAGCAGGTGCTGGAGTTCAAGTCAGCCGTCCGGGCGCTGCACGAGGCCGGCATCGAGGTCATCCTCGACGTGGTCTACAACCACACGGCCGAGGGCAACCACCTGGGCCCGACGCTCTCCTTCAGGGGCCTCGACAACGCCTCGTACTACCGGCTGGCGGACGACCCCCGCTACTACACGGACACCACGGGCACCGGCAACTCGCTCCTGATGCGTTCCCCGCACGTCCTGCAACTGATCATGGACTCGCTGCGCTACTGGGTCACCGACATGCACGTCGACGGCTTCCGCTTCGACCTCGCGGCCACCCTGGCGCGCCAGTTCCACGAGGTGGACCGGCTGTCGTCGTTCTTCGACCTCGTCCAGCAGGACCCGGTGGTCTCCCAGGTGAAGCTGATCGCCGAGCCCTGGGACGTCGGCGAGGGCGGCTATCAGGTGGGCAACTTCCCGCCGCTGTGGACCGAGTGGAACGGCAAGTACCGCGACACCGTGCGCGACCTGTGGCGCGGTGAGCCGCGCACGCTGGCCGAGTTCGCGTCCCGGCTGACCGGTTCCTCCGACCTCTACCAGGACGACGGCCGCCGTCCGCTCGCCTCCATCAACTTCGTGACCTGCCACGACGGCTTCACCCTGAACGACCTCGTGTCGTACAACAACAAGCACAACCAGGCCAACGGCGAGGACAACCGGGACGGCGAGAGCCACAACCGCTCCTGGAACTGCGGCGCCGAGGGCGAGACGGACGACCCGGACGTGCTGGCGCTGCGGGCCAGGCAGCGGCGCAACTTCATCGCCACCCTGATGCTCTCCCAGGGCGTGCCGATGCTCAGCCACGGCGACGAGTTCGCCCGCTCCCAGGGCGGCAACAACAACGCGTACTGCCAGGACAGCGAGCTGGCCTGGGTGCCCTGGCCCGAGGAGGACTGCGAGCTCCTCGACTTCACGCGGGCGATGGTGTGGCTGCGCCGGGACCATCCCGTCTTCCGGCGGCGGCGCTTCTTCCACGGGCGGCCCGTCCAGGGCACCCACGACGAGCTCTCCGACATCGCGTGGTTCACCCCGGAGGGCCAGGAGATGACCCAGCACGACTGGGGGTCCGCGCAGGCCCGCGCGCTGTCCGTGTTCCTCAACGGCAACGCGATCTCCGAGCCGGGCGCGCGCGGGGAGCGCATCTCCGACGACTCCTTCCTGCTGATGTTCAACGCCTCCCCCAAGTCCCTGGAGTTCGTCGTCCCCGCCGACCACGGGCGCCAGTGGCAGGTCGTCGTCGACACGTCCCTGGCGGAGGGGGTGGCTCCCGGCACCGGCGCGAAGGTCACGGCCGGCGACCGGCTGACGCTGGTCGACCGGAGCATGACCGTGCTTCAGCGGCCCGCCTAGGAGAGCCGCTTCCCCGCCCCGCGCGCGGTGACCCCGGGAC